>NZ_JBLIEK010000003.1:0-82173 GCF_047632995.1 Psychromonas sp. | reverse complement strand
AGTTTTTGCTTGGCGACAATAGCGCTGTGGTACCACCTGATTCCATTCCGAACTCAGAAGTGAAACGCAGCTGCGCCGATGGTAGTGTGGGGTCTCCCCATGTGAGAGTAGGTCATCGCCAAGCGCCCAATAACGAACCCCAGTGAGCTCTGCTTACTGGGGTTTTTTATTGCTTACGTTTTGTGTTTGACCTGCTCTTGCATGGGGAAGGTTAAGAGCACCAACGAAGTTGGTTTCATCTCATGTGATAGTAGGGCGAATTTGGCGCTAGCCAAGGTTCATGAGCGGACGAGCTCTGCGAGTCCTGACCGTCGCCAAGCGCCTAATAAACGGAAAATCCCTGTTGACTACGTCAGCAGGGATTTTTTCGTTTAAGCGCTTAACGCGATGAGCACTCGAGCATGGGGATTATAAAAAGCATGCCGTAGGCATCTCCTTTCATGTGATAGTAGGGCGAGTTTGCCGATAGGCAAGGTTCACGAGCGGACGAACTCTGCGAATCCTGACCGTCGCCAAGCGGCCAATAACGAACCCCAGTGTGCTCTGCTTACTGGGGGTTTTTATTGCTTACGATTTGTATTTGACCTGCTCTTGTATGGGGAAACGTTAAGAGCACCAACGATGTTGGTTTCATATAATGTGATAGTAGGGCGAATTTGGCGCAAGCCAAGGTCATGAGCGGATGAGCTCTGCGAATCCTGACCATCGCCAAGCTAGGCAATTTAACCCAGATAAACCCAGTCCTTCTTTGAAGGGCTGGGGTTTTTCGTTTAAGCGCTTGTGGCGACGATCTGCTCTCTCATGGTGAAGGTGGGCAGTTTGCCGTAGGCAGTATCAAATAGGTGTTAGAGGGCGAGTGTTGCGCAGCAATGGGTCATGAGAGGGGCTGCCAGCCCTGACCATCGCCAAGCGCCTAACAATACCAATCTGATTAATTAATCTGCCATTTTAATCCAATCCCTAGAGCAGAGCTTCTTGCCTCGTTCGATATCACTGATAAAAAACACTCTATTCATAACCATTAATGCTTCAGTTTCTCCTGATGAGGGGCAACCGGCAGTAAATAAAAACGCTCATTAATATCACATGGTACATATCACTCGCTCGTGTTGATGTTTGCTTTCAAGATCAAGCAAGGTTTGGTCAACAAACAGAACGACAAAATATGCGTAGAAAAGGGACAAGATCATCCTTCGCTCTGGGGGGTATACCAAGAAGTACCATCCATTCTGATGAGGGCTTATCTCTAAATTTACAGCGTTTTTTCTGTCGAGTAGCCATCTTTTTTACACTGTTTAAGACAACTTTCAAAACTTAAATTAGAGCCAAGGTGTTTTTTTCAGAAGTAATAAAGGTTGATGTTACGTTAATTTATGGACAGTATCGACTGAGATAACGATGCCGATAAAGACTTGTTGGTGGCGCATGGAGAGGAAATGCTTGCCAATACCGACAGTACGAATTGCTGGGTGACGGTGGGTGAGTTGTTCTATTGAAATATACTAGGCAGCTTTGCTGCTAGAGTTAAATCAGGGGCTTATTTTATAGTGCTAACGGCTCATTTGTCTGCAAGGCCGTGTGATAGGGTCTTTGATATTAAAAACGCTCTGTTTGATTTGATTTGCCTCTAAAGGCGGGGGCGCGACGTATAATTATGCGCCATGCCACAATAAGATTGGGTTTATCTCTTTGCTTGGGAGCGAACTATAGACAAGGGGGGCCGCAATTTAATGATACAAAAAAGCCCTAAACAATAAATTGCTTAGGGCTTGAATGATGGTGCTTCGTCTCGGAATTGAACCAAGGACACGAGGATTTTCAATCCTCTGCTCTACCGACTGAGCTAACGAAGCGTAACTTTTCTTGTTTATTTCTAAACAAGCATCTTCAAATATGAAGAGGTATAAATGGTGCCGACTACCGGAATCGAACTGGTGACCTACTGATTACAAGTCAGTTGCTCTACCGACTGAGCTAAGTCGGCACACGAAAACGTGTGCATTTGCACCGAGGTTATTAACCTCAACCTATCGAGATGTTCTTCAATAAGAAATAATATGGTGTTTCGTCTCTTAATCTTAAATCAAAAGATGAACCACTTGGTGAGAGGTTTCACTCTCTTTACCGATTGAATAAATCTTTTCAGTAAACCTAAATATTGTGTTTCGTCTCTTAATCTTAAATCAAAAGATGAACCACTTGGTGAGAGGTTTTCACTCTCTTTACCGATTGAATAAATCTTTCAGTAAATCTAAATATGGTGCTTCGTCTCGGAATTGAACCAAGGACACGAGGATTTTCAATCCTCTGCTCTACCGACTGAGCTAACGAAGCGGAACGAGGCGTATTAAATAGATTTTAGCGTCGACCGTCAACCCCTTTTTAAAGATTTATCTTGTTTTTCTACTGTTTGTTCGTACTTTCACCATTAACTGCTTTATTTGTAAACAAACTTAGTGAGTGGCTTTTATTTTTTGGGGGTGTAACCTTCAATATCAATATCTTTATTTTCAAAAAGGTAAGCAATCATAGTTTGTTCTATGAACTTTCGATCTTCAACTTGCATTAAATTTAATTTTTTTTCATTAATCAACATAGTTTGTTTTTGCTGCCATTCATTCCAAGCTTCTTGACTGATATTATCAAAAATTCGCTTGCCTAATTCACCAGGAATAAGTTGAAACGCTAATCCAGGAGCTTCTTTTTTTAAATAACTACAAAATATAGTTCTAGACATTTTTTATTCCTCTTCTTTAATTTTGTTTACCGAAGTTAATATTTTTTTTGTGGCCGCCGCAAGCCCTACTTTTTTTGGATGCTCTATGTTATACCAAAGAGTGCCAGTTTCTTCCATAACTTGTAGTTGTTTAACATGATCAATTTCAATTAAAACTGGCGAAATATCAAAATGAAAATGACTGAAAGTATGGCGGAAATTAGGCAGCAGCGTTTGTTGGTGATCTTCCATCCCATTTTCTCGCAAATACTGATGACACAGATCTAAACTTTCAAATTCAGGAAAACACCATAAACCGCCCCATATACCAACTGGCGGACGCTGTTTTAATTGTATTAATTGTTCGTTTTTACCTTTCTGCAAGAGGATCAACATAAATGCATGTTTTATCGGGATCTTCTTTTTAGCTTTAGGGGTCGGATATGCTTGTACCATCTCATCCTTAAGCGCTAAACAGTCTGTGCTAATCGGGCATTCGTGACATTTCGGTTTGCTTCGGGTACAAAGCATAGCGCCCATATCCATCATAGCTTGATTAAATATAGCGGTTTGTTTTGCGGGTGTCACTTTCTCTGCCAGTGCCCATAATCTGTTTTCAATACGTTTTTCACCCGTCCAGCCTTCGATGGCTTGATGGCGTGTTAATACCCGTTTAACGTTACCATCTAAAATGGCAAATTGTTTATCTAGGGTTAAGGATAAAATTGCACCTGCTGTTGATCGCCCTATTCCGGGGAGATCGAGCGCCTGTTGGAATTCCTGCGGGAATTCGCCTTGGTAATTATCGCGAATGAATTGAGCTGCTTTATGTAAGTTGCGTGCTCTGGCGTAATAGCCGAGTCCAGTCCAGTGATGCAACACTTCATCCAAAGGGGCATTGGCCAGATAAGAAATGGTTGGAAAAGAGCGCATAAATTTATGAAAATAGGGGATAACAGTTGCGACTTGCGTTTGCTGCAACATCACTTCACTGATCCAAGTTTTATAAAGGCTCTTATCTTGTTGCCAAGGAAGGGTTTTACGACCATATTTGTGCTGCCATTGAATTATTCGCTGGCTAAAATCATTCTGATTCAAAACAAACTCTTTCTCATTTTAGGACTCTTTTTAGGGGGATGGAGCATAGCAGAGTTGCACAAAAAATATAACGTTGCATAATGCAGGGATATTTAATGTGTAGACTAGTTACAGGACAACTAAGGTAGATAAATGACAGATCAAGACAATTCAGCCTCAACTGAAAATGCGCAAGCGCTCGGCGAAAATAAATATATGCGCAAAGTACGTTCGTTTGTAAAACGCGAAGGGCGCATGACTACTCGACAATCTACAGCGATTGAAAACTTATGGGAAACCATGGGCGTTGACTATCAAGTGGGCACTCTTAACTTTAAAGAGTTATTTGGTCGTGATGCACCTGTTGTTTTAGAAATAGGTTTCGGTATGGGTAAATCATTGGTTGAAATGGCTAAAAACGCACCAGAGAAGAACTTTCTCGGCATTGAAGTGCATGGGCCAGGCGTTGGTGCTTGCCTTGCTGATGCGGGCGAACAAGGCGTCACAAATCTGCGCGTGATTAATCATGATGCAGTTGAAGTTTTAGAGCATATGCTCCCGGATAAAGGGCTTGCCACTTTCCAATTATATTTCCCCGATCCATGGCATAAAGCGCGTCATCATAAACGGCGCATTGTCCAGCCTCAATTTATTGAAAGTATGCGCCATAAATTAGCGATTGGCGGTGTGATTCATATGGCAACTGATTGGGAAAACTACGCTGAATATATGTTAGAGGTATTACAAGCTGCCACTGACTTCAAAAATCTTAGTGAATCGGGCGATTATGCCGCACGTCCAGAATGGCGCCCTCTGACCAAGTTTGAGAATCGAGGTCATAACCTCGGCCATGGTGTGTGGGATTTGCTGTTTGAACGGATAAGCTAATCTTTTCCGCAGATAAATGATCCCGACCATTTAAGTTTGAAACAAAAACGGGTTTAGATGATAAGAAAGCGAGTACTGCGAAAGTGGTACTCGCTTTTTTGATCGGGCGTTAAAATTAGTAGAACTAACCGCCTATTCGACGATTCCATTTTATTTTTTCTTCTCTATTAATCTCGTGTTTGGCTGTATACTGTTTAAAAAACATGCAAATTAAAGCTTAAGTTACACTAAACAGAGCCGATAACTGATAATCAATAGAGGTAGATATTATGAGTTCATCAATTAAACCAAGTGGCACATTTAGTCAAGATGTCCGGGCTTTAGCAAAAGCGCCGGATAAAAAAGCTAACGGCCCAATGGGAGAGCAAGTCTCGGAACTTGCTCACAATAAAAAAATGGGAAAAGTGGAGCAACCTATTTCTGTTATTAATAAAAAGCTGCTTAACGCTTCAATTTTGGAATCTTCGTTAAAATTCGATGAAACTATTGCCGACAAGCCTCAGTCATTGCTTTTAAAATCTGCGTTAGAGGGGATAAATGATTCATTAAAAGCGATGGGGATATATAGAACGGTTGAAGACGGCTATGATTCTGGCCTCGATTTTAGCCCGGAGGCAACAGCTGAGCGTATTGTTTCATTTAGTACGCAGTTTTTTACTGCTTATCAGGATCAACATCCAGAAATGGATGAAAAGGAAGCCTTAACTAAATTTGTTGATGTCATTAGCGGAGGCATTGATCAAGGTTTTGGTGAAGCCAAGGATGTACTTGGGGGATTAAAGGTGTTGGAGGGCGACGTTGCAGATAATATTGATAAAACCTATGGGTTAGTTCAAGAAGGACTACAGGCTTTTATTGATGCCTTTAGTGAGCCAGAAGAAGAACAACCCGTACTGTAACCGTAATACAGCGATTGACTTAAGTTGCTCGGCCTTTCTTTACTGTAGATGATGCTTGCGAAGGGCTTATGGACGTCCAGAAAACTAATCCCCCAGAGATACAAGGCAAGAAAATAACTTTTGCCGATCTTGCGTTCTACGAAGCAAAAAATCTGGACGTAATAAGGTTTGCTATTCAACTCTCAAAGATAGTAAAAGAGGAAGGGTTGATAAGACCCTTTAAAGTAAAGAAGGGTTACTCTTTTAAATTGCTTTTAAAAGAGCTCAGGGTTTTAAACAGAAGTTCAATTTTGACCACAATGGCGGGCAACAGTTTTTTGTAATGCTCTTCACTATCGGTTTGAATTTCTTGCAGATCAGCCGCTAACTCTTCCACATAAGGTAAAAATGTAGTGGAATGATTTTTAAAGGCGTTATTATCTGTAAATATTTGTGTAAAACCTACTTTTTGTTGCTCACGTAACAGTTCCAGTTGCTTGTCGGCATCAACCGCTTTGTGGTAAATGATTTTTAAATTCTCTTGTAACTGCTTCAGCACATTTTCTTTGCTCATCTTTTTTTCCTATTGGATTCTAATTAGCGGATTATAGCGAATTAATGATAGTTTTTCTTTTCTGACCCGCAATTTCTCTGCTTAGTTTGGGAAGTAGATATCCAGGCAATGCCTCGCTCATCTCTTTAACCAATAACTGCGCGGTTTTTTCTTCTATATCAAAATGTTGTGCACCTTGTACTTTATCTAATAAAAACAGGTAATAAGGTAATATGTCGGCACTAAACAGCGCTTCACTCAGCTCGATTAAGGCTTGGCTGTTATCGTTCACCCCTTTTAATAATACACTTTGGTTTAACAGTTGAATGCCTGCCTGGTGCAGTTTTGACATCGCCTCAGTAAATGGATTATCTATCTCATTGGCATGGTTGATATGTAAAACGAAAACGACTTTAAAGCGGCTCTGCTTGAGCATGGCGCATAACTGCTCAGTTATTCTGGCGGGAATAACCACAGGAAGGCGCGAGTGAATACGTAAACGGGTTAACTGAGGCAGTAATTCTAACTGGTTAATTATATATTGTAAAAAATCATCTTTGCTCATCAAGGGATCACCACCGCTTAAAATTACTTCATTCACTTCTGGATGCTCTTGAAGATAAGTGATAATTTCCTGCAGCTGTTTTTTATTAATATTGTTATCTTGATAAGGAAAGTGACGTCTGAAACAGTAGCGGCAATTTACAGCACAGCCTGATTTTAATATCAGCAGTACCCGGCTTTTGTACTTATGTAATAAGCCGGGAAGGGCACTGTTATGCTCTTGTAATGGATCTAAGCTGTAACCGCTACTCTCTACCTCTTCATCGCTGATAGGCAATACTTGCTTTAACAGTGGATCGTTAATATCGCCCTTTTTCATTTTTTTTACAAATGGCAGGGGAACCAGCATTGGAAATTGTTTACGTGCCAATGAGCTTAATGGCAGACTTTCCGGCGATATATCCAATAATTTTAAAAGTTGTAGCGGATTTTTAGCTGCATTCGCGAGTTCTTTTTGCCAAGTCGCTAACTCGGCGGTATTATCCACAGTAATTATTTTTGTCATTTGTGTCATTTTTAAAATCAAATCATATAGAGGTTATTATGGGAACATATAGTACCAGTGAATTCAAAGCTGGCCTAAAATTCATGATGGATAAAGAGCCTTGTGCAATTATCGAAAATGAATTTGTTAAACCAGGGAAAGGTCAGGCGTTTAGTCGTGTTAAAATTCGCAAGCTGTTGTCAGGAAAAGTAATCGAAAAAACCTTTAAATCGGGTGAGTCTGTTGAGTCTGCTGATGTGATGGATATCGATCTTGCATATCTTTATAATGATGGTGATTTTTTTCATTTTATGAATAATGAAACCTTTGAGCAAGTCGCCGCGGATGAAAAAGCGGTCGGTGATAATGCGAAATGGTTAGTTGAACAAGATATCTGCACCATCACCACTTGGAATGATAATCCGATTGTGGTTACACCTCCAAACTTTGTTGAAATAGAAGTGACAGAAACAGATCCTGGTCTGAAGGGCGATACAGCCGGAACCGGTGGTAAGCCTGCAACGCTGGCAACTGGGGCCGTTATTCGTGTGCCGCTATTTATCCAGATTGGCGAAGTAGTGAAAGTCGATACGCGCAGCGCTGAATATGTGGGTCGTGTAAAAAAATAAAATTATCTAAAGCTTATAAAAAAACCCAGTTAGTAACTGGGTTTTTATAATTTGAAATTTAAAACATCTGCAACAAGAGAGTAAAAACAAAAACACTCACGGCAAAAGCAAAGCCGTAACAGAAAACCTTTTGCCAATCACGTCCTCGTTTAACACCTATATCATGTAAACCATGGAAAATGCGATGTAAGGTGTGCCATAACGGCAATGCTACCAGCACTAAAACAATGGCGGCACCATACCAGGTTGTCGCGAAATAATGTATTTTTTCATAACTCAAAGCCTGCTTATCCATCATCCCCAGTGGAATTAAGATCCCTGTAATTAAGATCATCACGGGTGTTAGAAAGGCAGTAAGCATACCGCCCGCGCCAAATAATCCCCAAAAGACGGGTTCATGGGAGCGTATATAGGTTTTCTCTGTGCTATCTGACATAGCCTGTCTCCTCTATAAGGTAATAATCAATAAGCAGAAAATAGTAACCACTGCAAAGGTGCCGTAATGTGCCGCGACAATTATTTTATCATCAAGCTTTTTACCTTTTATCCACAGATCTGCCGCTTTAGGCGCAAGGGAGAACCAGGTGATGGTGTGGTATAAGGCCAATAGCAGCATGATAATATGCACAATAATTGCAAACGGGTTGTGCAGAGCTTCAAGCCAGCCGTTAAAAGCTACCTCACCTTGACTGAGACGGAACACCCCCCAAGCAAGAATAAGGCTGTATAAGGTAATGAAAAGACTGCTGCCTTCCCTTATCATATACTTTGTATAAAACAGTTGTTTCATCCACCAATCCTTCGGCAGCTCTCGTGTATAAGGTTTGCGTTTACTCATCACTTTCTCCTTAATCTGGTTTGAACATGCCAATCAGGTAATCTTTACTGCTTTCAACTTTAAGCAGTTGGATCGCGGCCGCAGGATCAACATCTTTCGGACAAACAACCGAGCAATATCCCACAAATGTACAGCCCCAAACTCCCTCTTCCTGATTAACTATTTTCATCCGCTCGGCTTCGCCATTATCACGGCTATCGCGATTGTAACGTGCCAGCAAGGCTAACGCCGCCGGGCCAGTAAACTTCTTATCCAATGCATATTGTGGGCAGGCCGCATAGCAAAGGCCGCAATTAATACACATTGAGTACTGCTTGTATTTTGCCATCTGCTCTGGCGTTTGTTGGTAGGGGCCTTCAGACAAGCATTTATCTGTTTCAGGGATTATATAGGGTTTGACAGATTCCAGTTTTTTAATGAAATCATCCATTACGACGACCAGATCGCGTTCAATCGGGAAGTTAGCTAACGGCTCTAAACTTACCTTGTTCGGATAATAATCGCGAAGAAATGCTTTACAGCCTAATTTTGGAATACCATTAACCATCATTCCACAACTGCCGCAAATCGCCATGCGACAAGACCAGCGGAAACTGATACTGCTATCGAGGTGATCTTTAATATATTGCAGCGCTTCTAAGATCGACAGGTCAGGCGTGTAAGGCACCTCAAAGGTTTGTGTTAATGGTTCACTATCTATTTCCGGGCGATAGCGAAGCACGTCAATTTCAATCGTTAATTCACTCATTAAGCTTTCTCCTGCGCATGTGCTTTTTCACCTGCTGCACCATATGCTCTTTCTGCGGGTTGGCTTTTGGTGATAGTCACGGATGAATAATCTATTCTGGGTGCTTTTCCATCTTGATAATAGGCCAATGAGTGTTTTAAGAAGTTGTTATCATCGCGTTTTTCAAAACCATCAATGCGTTGATGAGAGCCGCGTGACTCTTCTCGTAAAATTGCACTGTGCGCCATCGCTTGTGCAGTATCAAGTAGGTAACCCAGTTCAATCGCATATAAGAATTCAGTATTAAAAACGCTCGATTTATCATTAATTTGAATTTTTTTGTAACGCAATTTAAGCTCGGCTAGCTTATCTATGGTTTTTTGCATCGATTCTTTAGTGCGATAGATACCTACTCCCTCTTCCATGCAATCGCCCATCTCCTGGCGAATGTCGGCCATTTTTTCCGTGCCTTCACTGTTTAACAGGGCTTCGGTACGCGCCATAATCTCTTCGGCTTTTTTTCTCAGTGGTGATATTTTCCCATGTTTGTTATTACTCGCGTAATTTGCGGCTTCTTGACCTGCTAACTGACCAAAAACGGCAAGTTCAGTTAATGAGTTTGAGCCCAAGCGGTTTGCGCCATGTAAACCAATCGAAGCACATTCCCCGATGGCGTATAAACCGGCAAGTTTCGTTGCTGTTTTTGCATCGGTTTCGATTCCGCCCATCGTATAATGTACCGTCGGTCGAACTGGAATCGGCTCATAAACAGGATCAACACCCACATAGGCTTTTGCAAGTTCACGGATAAACGGTAGCCGTTCATTAATCTTTTTCTCACCTAAATGGCGAATATCGAGGTAAACAACATCCCCGCGCGGACCTTTAACCACATTGCCTTTTTGCTGTTCCTGCCAGAAACACTGACTGAGCTTATCGCGCGGGCCGAGTTCCATATACTTGTTTTTAGTCTGGCCAACGGGAACTTCCGGTCCTAAACCGTAATCTTGTAGATAACGGTAACCATCTTTATTGAGTAAAATGCCACCTTCACCACGACAACCCTCGGTCATTAGAATACCGCTACCCGGCAAACCTGTTGGATGATATTGCATAAATTCCATATCACGCAGCGCCACACCATGACGGTAAGCGAGTGACATTCCGTCCCCCGTGACAATGCCTCCGTTGGTATTGTAGCTGTAAACCCGACCTGCACCGCCGGTTGCCATGATCACCGATTTTGCTTGAATTAGCTTTGCTTCACCTTCGGCGATATCGAGTATGACAACGCCTTCTATTTTGTCATCTTCAACAATCAAGTCTAAACAGAAATGTTCATCAAAACGCTTTATTTTTGGATACTGTAACGACGTTTGGAAAAGAGTGTGCAGGATGTGAAAACCACTTTTATCGGCGGCAAACCAAGTTCTTTCTATTTTCATGCCGCCAAAAGCGCGTACATTAATAGAGCCATCTTCTTTACGGCTCCATGGGCAGCCCCAATGTTCAAGCTGAGTGAGTTGTTTGGCTGCATTTTCAACAAAATACTGAACAACATCTTGTTCACATAACCAATCCCCACCGGAAACAGTGTCGTCAAAGTGGTTATCAAGCGTATCATGATCTTGGACAACGGCAGCGGCACCTCCTTCGGCTGCAACTGTATGGCTGCGCATAGGGTAAACTTTAGAAATTAATGCGATATCAAGCTCTGGATGTTCTTTTGCTATTTCAATAGCGGCTCTTAGTCCTGAACCGCCCGCGCCAACGATGGCAACGTCTGTTTTAATTATCTGCACACTTTTTCTCCCATAAAAAATTTATGAATAATTGAGTGTATCAGTGTTTTTCTAAAATTCCGTGAGAAAAGTAAGGTTTTTCAATATTATATAGCTAGTAAATGCGGGATATAAATATATTAATTATTCGCGCGGCCTATTTTTAGTTCCGAAAAAAATTATATTGGGTAAACTAGCGGAAAAAGGAGATAAGATGAACTGGTTACCAAGTGCAAGCATACAACAATTGCAAAAACGGGCGAAAATAATACAAACTATTCGCCTCTTTTTTATCCAGCGAGGGTTATTGGAAGTAGAAACGCCATCGTTAAGCCAGGCGTGTGTTACCGATATTCATCTATCTTGTTTTAAAACCTTCTTTATCGGGCCTGAAATATCGCCACTAAAGGCGAGTTGTTCAGGGGTACCCTTATACTTGCAAACCTCCCCTGAGTTTCATATGAAACGTCTGTTAGCAGCGGGCAGTGGCTCTATTTTTCAAATTAGCAAAGTCTTTCGTAATGAAGAATCTGGACGATTCCATAATCCTGAATTTACTTTACTTGAATGGTATCAAGTGGGGTTTGACCATTTTTTATTAATGGATGAGATGGATCAGTTGTTGCAACTTATCCTGAATAGCGAACCGGCTCGCCGCTGCACATACCAGAATGCTTTTTTAGAACTATTAGATGTGGATCCGCTGCAAGCTTCACTTTTCGATCTTAAACAAGCAGGGGCCTCGTTGCAGCTTGGTGATGTTTTAAATGCAGAAGAGGATCGGGATACGGTTTTACAGCTGCTATTTTGTGTCGCTATTGAGCCCGTTATCGCGCTGCATAAACCCTGTTTTGTCTATAACTTTCCCGCTTCGCAAGCCGCACTAGCCACAATTTCAGGGGACGATCCGCGCGTTGCAGAGCGTTTTGAGGTTTATTATAAAGGAATTGAATTGGCCAATGGATTTAATGAATTGAGCGATGCAGCGGAGCAGTTAAATCGTTTTCAGGAGGATAATCGTTTGCGCAAACTCAAAGGGATTGAAGAGATGCCGATTGATCATAACTTTATAAGTTGTTTACCACACCTGCCCAAGTGTGCAGGCGTTGCTTTAGGGGTGGATCGTTTGCTGATGCTTGCGATGGGACAAACACATATTAATGATGTATTAAGTTTTACAATTAAAGGAGCCTGAAAATGGCAAAACTGTGGCTAACGGATCGGGTTTACTCTGTCTGGGAATATCTGATTCGTATCGCTTACTGGGTGGCTGTTATTTTTATATCCTCGCTCTATCTGCAACATTATTCTGAGCAAAACTGGTTTAAAATGGGTCTCATATTGGGTAGTATATTGTCTGTAGTGGTGTTTCTCGGCTTTGCGCGTATCCTTGATCACCTTTTTAAACCACCTAAATAACAATTGGTTATTTTAATACTACACTTTTATTAGAATTAAAATGATTAGATGAGGTATGTATGCCAATAAAAAAAGTAAAGTCTGAATTTGAAAAATTATCTGCAATTTTAGATGAGGATCTGATTGCAGATAAATGTACTGCAGGTGATCTAAAACAGGTCCATGATCAACTTCAAGAGGCGATAAAATCGCGCGATCCAGCGCAACTTATTCGCGATAAAAAACTGGCACAGCAGTTAGTCATCTTTGAAGAGAGTAATCCCGTCGTTGGTAAAGCGATTAAAGATCTGATATATGCATTATCGGGAATGGGAATTTAACAAAAAAGCCAATAATTAACTTATTGGCTTTTTCATTTTGCGCACATTAAGTCATTTCGGCCTGTGCGGTCTCCCACCGCAGAAATTGTGCGGATGAGTACCTCTCCAGAAACCTTTACTGTCTTTTTATTGTTACTCCATTACCGATAGAGTATTGCAGAGTGATGCCTGATAATCGTCTTCCCAACTTGCTTTATGACATGCACGTTCTGAAGCAGTTATCACACCTAAGCCGTTAACTATTAGGTGTAATTATCCTTCCTCTGCACCTTTTTCCTGCCTTACAAGATCGTTAAAGCAATACTGCTGACTGGCCAAATCAGCTCATAGCGTAGTATTAGGGCCTGATTGCGGTGGTTCAGTAATGAGGGGAGATTCTATGTTTGTAAAACAGGCATAAAAAAACCGACATAAAGTCGGTTTTTACTTAGGCTCTATATAATAAAGCCTAAAAAAATTAAGTTCTAATTAAAGAGCTTTAATTTTTGCAGAAAGACGGCTTTTCTTACGAGCAGCTGTATTTTTGCTGATTAAGCCTTTTGTAGCGTAGCTATCTAAAACTGATTGTAGTTTTAGAAACTCAGCTGTAGCAACTTCTTTATTTGCAGCAGCGATTGCAACAATAACTTTCTTGATGAAAGTACGCATCATTGTGCGACGGCTTGTGTTGTGTTTACGGCTTTTTTCAGATTGTAAAGCACGTTTTTTAGCAGACTTGATATTAGCCAAGACCTTAACTCCTAAATTCTGTATAACAAGGGATAATCAAAGGTCGTGGAATATGCCTTGTAACACGTATATTGTCAAATGGTTTCTTTTTAACCGCTGAAAAAACTGGTAAGAAACCAATCAGGTGGTTAAACTGCGCGCATTTTATACCTAAACGGCTTGTAGATGCAAACGGATCCTGCAGTTAGGTCTGCTATTTAATGGCGATAGAGGGAGAAATCGTTTTCTTGTTTTTATTGGCTTTACTAAATCAGGTGGTTAAGGATAAATTACTGTTACTAATAAATTTTATTTAGGAAATTGATTGTGAGTAGAAAATTATTGAGATCAGGTTTGATTGTTAGCTCTATGACATTGATTTCACGCCTGCTTGGGCTAGTAAGAGATATCGTTATCGCTCATTTAATGGGAGCCGGCGCTGCGGCAGATCTGTTTTTCTTCGCCAACAAAATTCCTAACTTTTTGCGTCGTTTATTTGCCGAAGGCGCTTTTGCGCAAGCTTTTGTGCCGGTATTAACTGAATATGAAAAAAAACAATCAAGAGATCACGTTAAGGAATTAATTGCCGCTGTATCGGGAACATTAGGCTCGATCGTTACGGTTGTTACCATTATTGGTGTGTTGGGCTCATCCGTTATAACCGCGTTATTTGGTTTCGGTTGGTTTCTTGAGTGGTGGAATGGAGGGGAGGAGGCTTACAAATTTGAGCTTGCTTCTTTATTGTTAAAAATCACCTTCCCATATCTATGGTTTATCACTTTTACCGCGCTTTCTGGTGCTATTTTAAATACTTTAGGTAAGTTTGCTGTGGCTGCATTTACGCCGGTATTTTTAAATATTGCCATTATCAGTTGCGCACTGTTCGTCTCTCCCTCTTTAGCACAACCTGAAATTGGTCTGGCGATAGGTGTCTTGGCGGGGGGGGCGTTACAGTTCTTTTTTCAAATTCCATTCTTGCTTAAAGAAAATTTGTTAGTAAAACCGACCTGGAACTGGTCACATCCGGGGGTGGTAAGAATCAGAACCTTGATGATTCCTGCGTTGTTTGGTGTTTCGGTCAGCCAGATTAACTTACTGCTGGATACGTTTATCGCCAGTTTTTTACAAACAGGCTCAATCAGCTGGTTATATTATTCGGATCGCCTGCTGGAGTTCCCGCTGGGATTATTTGGTATTGCCATTGCCACTGTTATATTACCAAACTTGTCTGCATCGCATGTTTCTCAAGCCGGCAATGATTTTTCTAAAACCTTGGACTGGGGGATTCGCATGGTCTGTGTTTTAGGTTTTCCTGCTATGTTAGGTTTGATTGTTCTCGCGGAGCCTATGCTACGTGTTTTATTTATGCGCGGTGAATTTGATATGCAGGATGTGTCGATGGCATCAATGAGCCTGTGGGCGTATGCCAGTGGCCTGCTTAGTTTTATGATGGTGAAAGTGTTAGCGCCCGGTTACTACTCCCGTCAAGACACTAGAACCCCGGTTAAATATGGCGTTATTGCGATGGTCAGCAATATGGTCCTAAATATTATTTTTGCCATCCCCTATGGTTATGTCGGTTTGGCTATTGCTACCGCGATTTCAGCTACTTTAAACGCTTTCTTATTATGGTTCGGTTTATATAAATGTGGCGCATATCAAGTGCCGAAAAATAGTCTCTCGGTATTAGGCCGCATAATGCTTTCAGGCTTAGCAATGGCTTTTGCCTTGATTCTTTTGAATCCATCTCTGCTTGAATGGGTGCAGTTATCTCTATTTGATGCCGCCTTAAAACTGTTTTCTTTGATTGCAGCGGCCGCGCTGTTTTATGCACTTGTATTGCTTACAATCGGATTACGTTTCCACCATTTTAAAGTTTCAGCAGAGAATGATTAAAATGAGGGCTGATTAGTTGCTCACTCTGCTATATAATTGCCTCTTTTATATTTTCGACGCTTTTATTTAAGTAGAATAATGGAATTATTACGCGGAATTCATAATCTCAATGCACAACACCGAGGGGGTGTATTAAGTGTAGGTGACGGTTTTAATAAGAGTGATGGTATTCATTTTGGTTATTGTGCAGTTTTATCATTGAAAGTAAGTAGTTAAATAAAATGGAATTATTACGCGGAATTCACAATCTCAATGCACAACACCGCGGTTGTGTGTTAAGTATAGGTAATTTCGACGGTATTCATCTGGGACACAAAGCGGTGCTATCGCGATTGGTACTTGAGGCGGAGCGGCTACAAGTAGCGGCGACCGTAATGATCTTTGAGCCCCAGCCTGCGGAACTATTTTCCGGAGATAATGCGCCTGCGCGATTGAGTCGTTTGCGTGATAAATTTGTACAGCTGGCTAAACAGGGCGTAGACCGCCTATTGTGCGTCTCATTTACACATAAATTTGCCAATATCAGTGCTGAAGATTTTATTGAAGATTTATTAATTAAAAAATTGGATGTGAAATTTTTGGTGGTGGGCGATGATTTTCATTTTGGATATCAACGTCAGGGCGACTTTAAATTACTACAAGCGGCTGGACAGAAATATGGTTTTGCAGTGGTTGATACACAAAGCCTATTGCAACAGCAACAGCGTATTAGCAGCAGCCGCATCCGTGATTTTTTAGCGCTTGGCGAACTGCAGCAAGCCGCATCAATGTTAGGCCGTAAATATAGCATTACGGGGCGTGTTGGGCACGGGCAAAAATTAGGCCGAACTATTGGCGTGCCGACTGCAAATCTTCTCCTAAAGCGTCGCGTTTCACCTGTTTGTGGTGTGTTTGTTGTGTCGATACTCGGTATCAATGGAAAAACTTATCAGGGAGTGGCGAATATTGGGCAGCGGCCAACCGTGCAAGGGATTCGCCAGCAGTTAGAAGTGCATCTCTTTGACTTTAACGCGGATCTGTATGGTTTGCAGTTAGAAGTAGTATTGGAAAAAAAATTGCGTGATGAAGTTCGTTTTGATTCATTCACCCAATTAAAAATTCAGATCGATAAAGATATACAGTTGGCCAGAGAGTGGCATCAACTACATGCAGATAAATCGTAATTAAACACATTATGTTAATGGAAAATAGAAATGAGTGACTATAAAGATACGTTAAACTTACCTAAAACGGGTTTCCCGATGCGCGCAAATCTTGCCAATCGTGAGCCTAATATGTTGAAAAACTGGTACAGCAAAGATCTTTACCAAAAGATTCGGGCTGCTAAAAAAGGTAAAAAAACATTTATTTTGCATGACGGCCCTCCGTATGCAAATGGTGATATTCATATCGGTCACTCAGTTAATAAAATTTTAAAAGATATTATTATCAAATCAAAAACGCTTTCCGATTTTGATGCACCTTACATTCCCGGTTGGGATTGCCATGGCCTGCCAATTGAAATAAAAGTAGAGCAAAAACATGGTAAGCCGGGTAAAAAATTAACACCTGCCGAGTTCCGTATTAAATGTCGAGAATATGCCGCACGTCAAGTTGATGGTCAACGTAAAGACTTTAAACGCCTTGGTGTATTAGGTGATTGGGAAAACCCATACCTCACAATGAACTTTGATACTGAAGCAAATATTGTGCGTGCATTTGCAAAAATCATTGAAAACGGTCATCTGCTCAAAGGTTCTAAACCTGTGCATTGGTGTACTGACTGTGGTTCTTCATTAGCGGAAGCTGAAGTTGAATATGAAGACAAACTATCTCCTGCGATTGATGTGGCATTCACTGCCGTTAATAACAACGCTGTTATTGCTTGTTTCAGTGCTGAAGGTGATGATTTAGGTCACGGTGATGTTTGTACGGTTATCTGGACAACCACACCTTGGACATTGCCTGCTAACCGCGCGATTGCATTGGCAGCTAAAGTAGAATATTCATTAGTGCAAGCGGGTGAGCGTCGTCTTATTTTAGCCTCTGATTTAGTGGCTAGTACGATGGAGCGTTATAGTATCGAAGATGCTAAAACCTTAGCAATTTGCACGGGCTTAGATTTAGAAAAACAACTATTTAATCACCCGTTTTTAGACTTACAAGTGCCCGCTATTGTTGCAGACCACGTCACCACCGATGCGGGTACTGGCTGTGTACACACCGCGCCAGGTCATGGTCAAGACGATTACTCTGTTGGTCTGAAATATGATTTAGAAGTAGCAAACCCTGTGGGTGATAACGGTGTATTCCGTGATGATACAGAGTTCTTTGCAGGACTACATGTTTTTAAAGCTAACGATAAAGTACTAGAAGTATTGACGGAACGTAATGCGCTGATTAATCATGTCAACATTAAACACAGCTACCCACATTGTTGGAGACACAAAACGCCAATTATCTTCCGTGCTACGCCACAATGGTTTATTTCTATGAGCCAAAAAGGCTTACGCGATAAAGCATTGGGGCAAATCAAAGATGTTAAATGGATCCCAAGCTGGGGGCAAAACCGTATTCAGAAAATGGTTGAAGGAGCGCCTGATTGGTGTATCTCTCGTCAGCGTACATGGGGTGTACCAATTACCCTGTTTGTACATAAAGAAACAGATGAACTACATCCAAACAGTGTTGAGATGATGGAACTTATCGCCCTTAAAATTGAAAAAGAGGGGATTCAAGCTTGGTGGGATCTGGATGCTGAAAAACTATTAGGTTTTGAAGCACAAGAGTACCGTAAAGTAACCGATACGTTAGATATTTGGTTTGAATCAGGTACCTCACACGCTTCTGTTGTTGGTGCTCGTGATGAGTATAAGAATGCTGCTGGAGAGAAAGTTGATATTGATATGTACCTTGAAGGTTCAGATCAACATCGTGGTTGGTTCCAGTCTTCGTTAAATAGTTCTGTAGCGATGACCGGTAAAGCACCTTACAAAGAGGTATTAACACACGGTTTTGTGGTTGATGCGCATGGTAAGAAAATGTCTAAATCGGTTGGTAACGTAATGGCACCACAAACAGTAATGAACAACTTGGGCGCTGATGTTTTACGCCTATGGGTTGCATCAACTGACTACACCGGTGAAATTACTGTTTCTGATGAGATCTTAACCCGTAGCGCCGACAGTTACCGTCGTATCCGTAATACATCGCGCTTTTTATTAGCCAACCTCAATGGTTTTGAGCCAAACACTGATTTAGTTGCCCCTGATGAGATGGTTGCGCTGGATCGTTGGATAGTTGCACAAACCTTCGCACTGCAAAATGATGTAATTGAAGCATACGAAAACTATAATCTGCATATCGTTTACCAAAAAATCGTCCACTTCTGTTCAATCGAGTTGGGTAGTTTTTACTTAGATATTATCAAAGACAGGCAGTACACAGCAAAATCGGATAGTAATGCGCGTCGTAGCTGTCAAACTGCACTGTTCCATATCGTTGAATCATTGGTGCGATTAATGGCGCCAATCTTAAGTTTCACAGCGGATGAAATTTGGAATAATATGCCGGGAGAGCGTGATGAGTTTGTGTTCACGGATGTTTGGTACAAGGGGTTGTTCGATCTTAGTGAAAATGAAGCGTTAGGCAATGACGAATGGGCCAGTTTAATTTCTGTTCGTGCAGAAGTGAATAAAGCGTTAGAGTTGGCACGTAAAGACAGTGTGATTGGTGGGGGGCTGGAAGCGGAAGTCACGCTTTATGCTTCAGCGGAACTCATTAAATTATTAAGCAGTGTGGAAGATGAATTACGTTTTGTATTAATCACCTCTAAAACTGCCATTAACCCCTTAGCCGAAGCACCGGCAAGCGCAATCGCAACTGAACTCACAGGTTTATCTGTGACCGTTGCTAAAAGTGCTGCCGCAAAATGCTCACGTTGCTGGCACCATAATGAAGAAGTTGGCCAAAATGAGCAGCATCCGGAATTATGTGGACGTTGTGTGACTAATATTGATGGTGCGGGTGAAGTTCGCAAATTTGCGTAATTTATTTTTCACTTCCTAGCAAACTATTAACGCCTTAATTTTTTAAGGCGTTTTACTTAGGATCAGAGATGACAGAGACAATACAAAGATCAGGACTGCGTTGGTTATGGCTTTCAGCTGTTATGTTTATTATTGACCAAGTCACTAAATACTGGACAGTACAAGCTCTGGATCTGCATGAGTCATATCAAATACTTTCCTTCTTTAATTTTACCTATGCACGCAATTATGGTGCCGCTTTTAGCTTTCTAGGAGATGCGGGGGGCTGGCAGAAATATCTATTTACCGTTATCGCTTTTGCCGTTTCTGCCTATCTTATCTACTCATTAAAACAAAATAGTCAGGCGCAACGCTGGACAAATATTGCGTTCGCGCTAATTTTGGCGGGTGCACTGGGTAATGTGACAGATCGCTTAATGTTTGGTTATGTAGTTGATTTTTTGGATTTTGATTTGGGCTTTTACCGCTGGCCAACTTTTAATGTTGCGGATATTGTTATCTTTATTGGCGCGGCCATCATTATTTTAGAATCATTTTTCTCACCAGAAGATAACAGTAAAACAACAGGTAAAGGTGATCAAAATGAGCAGCATTAATAAGTGCAATGAGATTAAAGAAGATAGCGAAGTATTGATCCATTTTTCAATCTGTTTAGAAGATGGCTCTGCCGTTGATAGCAGCAAAGTGGATAATAAACCATCTAAATTTGTAATGGGAGATGGCAGTTTGACACCTGGCTTTGAAGCATGTTTACTGGGTTTAAGCGAAGGTCAATCAGATAGCTTCACGCTTGCGCCTGAGTCTGCGTTT
Source organism: Psychromonas sp. (assembly GCF_047632995.1). Taxonomy (GTDB): domain Bacteria; phylum Pseudomonadota; class Gammaproteobacteria; order Enterobacterales; family Psychromonadaceae; genus Psychromonas. Next base: position 61,857 of record NZ_JBLIEK010000003.1, on the reverse strand, counting down.
GGTTTATCTAATCCAGATAATATCCATCATATTGAATTGAGCAAATTTAGCAGCTCTTTGCCGGCAGAAGTAGGTACTATTATTAGTTTTACTCAGCCTGATGGTAGTGAAATCCCGGGGATTATCCGCGCTGTAGTTGCAGACAGCGTGACGGTTGATTTTAATCATCCGCTTGCAGGACAAACGCTAACATTTGCAGTCGATGTGTTAGAAATATTGAATTAATAGCGCTTATTTAGAGGTTAGTTATGGAAATTATTTTAGCCAATCCGCGCGGTTTTTGTGCGGGCGTACACCGCGCCATCTCAATTGTTGATCGCGCACTGGAGCTTTTTACGCCTCCTATTTACGTACGTCATGAGGTGGTTCATAACCAATATGTGGTTGATGATTTGCAAGCACGCGGCGCGGTTTTTGTGGAAGAGCTGTGTGAAGTTCCTGATGATCAGATTGTTATTTTCAGTGCGCATGGCGTGCCACAGTCCGTTCGTGTCGAAGCTAACCGTCGCAAATTAAAAGTATTTGATGCGACCTGCCCGCTGGTCACTAAAGTTCATATGGAAGTTACTCGTGCTAGCCGCCGGGGGCAGGAGTGTGTATTGATAGGTCATCATGGGCACCCAGAAGTCATCGGTACCATGGGGCAATACGATAATCAGGCGGGCGGCATTTACCTCGTTGAATCACCTGAAGATGTCGTCAAGCTGCAGGTGAAAAACAGCAAAAGTCTCTGCTATAGTTCACAAACGACTTTATCGGTTGATGATACTGCTAATATTATCAACGCGTTACGTAATAAGTTTCCCGATATTGCAGGACCGCGTAAAGATGATATCTGTTATGCCACTCAAAATCGTCAGGATGCGGTGAAGGAGCTTGCCCAAAAAAGTGATTTGGTGTTAGTGGTTGGTTCGACCAATTCATCCAATTCAAATCGCCTGCGCGAAAAGGCGAGTTGTGTTGGTGTAAATGCTTATCTTATTGATAGTGAAAAAGATATTAATTGTGATTGGTTTGAAAATGTAAAAGTTGTCGGCGTCACGGCGGGGGCATCCGCGCCGGAAATTTTAGTTAAAGCTGTGATTGCCAAACTGAAAACATTAGGGGGAAGTGTGGTTACTGAAAATCCCGGTGTCGAGGAAAACATTGTGTTTGAAGTTCCCGCTGAATTGCGTATCAGGCAAATTGACTGACAGATATACCCTAGATTAATTACCTCGCGATGAGACACTACGCGAGGTTGTTAACGCAATCACAATATTATTGGCGCCTCCCATTTGCCATTTTATTGCTAACTCCTCTTTAGCTTGAAGAGGGCTCATCTATTTTACCCTCTTCAATTCCCCCTAATTGCCAATAAATTAGATAACTTAATTTACATTCTTAGCAATTCTGATGAACAGCTCTCTTTTAAAGCCTAAAAAAAATGATTTAATAAAAAATTAAAAGTTTTCTGATAATGATGAATTTAAGCAGCGTCAGTGATGATTTTTAGCTGCAGATAACGCCGCTATTAAGCTATATAAATGGCCTACGTGATCCGTGTCAGAACAATCTTTGATCTCACTTGAATGATATCAATCAGATGATATAGTGATGGTGGACAAATGTTTTGTTGATTATTCATAGTGAAAAGCATTAATTCAATCAAATATGAGAGTACTAAAGGAAGTTTTATGGAAAAAACGCTTTTCAAAGGGAGAGTTCGAGGATTTACCCTGATTGAGTTACTGATTACAATTAGTATGGTTATGATACTGTTAACGATTGTAGCGCCCTCATTTACAAATCTTGTGAACTCGAATAAGCAGCGCACCGCCAGAGATCTGCTGATCAGTGCACTTAATACCGCTCAGCAGCAGGCTTTAAGCAAAAATATATCTGTCTATCTTTGCCCGACATCAGACGGATCTTCCTGTTCTAACTGGGCTAGCAGCACTGGCTGGTTGGTCTATGAAGATCGAAACAGGAGCGGTGACGTATTAGATGATACCGATGAGATTATTATCAATCAGAATAGGGGCGATATAAATAGCATTGGCAATACCACAGAGCTGATTCGATTTAACCCCACCGGTCATCTGTCGGGTGCTATTGGTACCTTTACCCTCTGCGGCCACTCCACAAATCAGTCCGGCTCGCAAATAACAATTAGCCAGATGGGAACAATCGAGTCTGCGGTAGGAGGTGGTTGTTAGTGCGTAATTCACAAAATGGATTTACCTTGTTGGAGATTCTGATTGCAATGTTGATTATCGCGGTGGGTGTACTCGGACATGCAAAAATGCAGGTGAAATCGATGGATATTGGCCAGCGTGCTGGCTTTGCACAGACCGCAAATCTTGCCTTGTTGGATTTGTCGCAGCGTATACGTGTCAACCCGCAAGCGGCACTGGCTAATGAGTTTAACTTCACCAATTTAACCACAGGAATAGCGCCGACTACTACCGTCGATTGTGGTAATGCTCCTTGTACTACCCATGCTCAGTTTGCCCAATATGAGGTAAAGGAATGGTTTGATGATTTAAACGCACAATTACCACTACCTCGCTTTTCGGTTGGAAGGGTAGGTAACCTTGTCACAATTACTCTTGTTTGGGATGCCGCCAGAACGGGGATCGCTAGTGGTGTTTGTAATCTAAACAGTGGTAATTACCAGTGCGGGAGCTTAACTGTATGGCTGCGTTAAAATCAAAACAAAAAGGCTTCACATTAGTCGAGTTGATGGTGGCTATGACCCTGTCGCTTACGCTGCTGGCGGGATTAATGTATTCCGTGTTGGGCGATATGCGCGCTTATGATAATACGCGAGGTTCACTGGCGCTGGTTAGTAAAGGGCGAATGTCGATACAGCTGTTAAGATTGTATATACAGCAGGCAGGGTTTAGGAATTTTGCACAACTCCAAGCTAATTTTGCGCTGCCCGTAGATACTTTGGGTGGCAAAGATTTGCTTGCAGGACAAAGTATACAAGGATGGAATGAAGTATCTAGCTCTCCTACTGGTGTTACTGACGCTAAAGATGATTCGGATATTCTTGCGCTGCGCTTTTTGGGAGCGAGTGAGGGAATATTTAACTGTGATGGAACTCAATTCACTGATACCACTACTGCTACTTCGCTGTTTATCTTTGTAAATGACCATGAACAGTTGGTTTGTCAAGTTGACGGTGGAGCAGTAAATGTTTTGGGTGAGAATATTGAACATCTGCATCTGTTATATGGATTAACAGGCGCGAATTATCAATATTATGATGCTGATAATGTTCCAGATTGGACAGCTGTTAATCGCGTTAAAGTGAGTTTTTTAGTGGCGCAAAACGTCACCAGTAATCACCTGATAAATGGCAAAGCCTATGATTTATTTGCTCGGACAATTAGCGCTGCTAATGACACCCAATTCAGAAACGTAGTAACTGAAACTGTCTTGATTAGAAACTAGAGAGGTTAGCTTGAATTTTACAGATATAAATCAACAGCGTGGCGCCGCATTAATAACTTCACTGGTGATTGTACTAGTGATCTCAGTTTTAGGCATCTCCATTGCCCGGCAGGTTATTACGCAAAGAAAAGTGAGCAGCTCTCATTATGATCAGGTTGTTACCTTTGCCGATGCAGAGTCGGGACTTCAGGAGGGGGAAACGGTGGTGGAAGAAAACAGAAGTGACCTGCCTACCCTTTACACGCTAAACGGGGTGAAACAAGCAGCGTTTGCATCAAGTGACTGGTGGAAGACATCAGGACATTGGGCCAGTGCAGCTGAGGCAACTAACGGTGGTAGCTTACTGCATGGAAACCCGAAGTATATGATAGAAGATATGGGCCTTGAAAGCACTAATAGTCGGCGTATCTTCAGGATAACGGCTACAGCGACAGGGACTGGTGGTGCAGAAACCTTCTTACAAAGCCACTATGCAATTTTGGAGTAATAAACTAATGCGAGTTACACAACAGGGATTTACCCTGATTGAGTTAATGATTACCATTGTTATTGTCGGTATTTTGGCATCTGTCGCTTATCCGAGCTATATGGGCAGCGTTAGAAAAGCGCGTCGCGAGGAGGCGAAAAGAACATTGGTTGAAGCCGCACAGCAGATGGAAAATTTTTATGCGATGAATTTGACTTATGTAAACGCGAGTTCAGCTGTTAGCACTAACTCAGAGTTTGACAACTATTATTCATTGGCGTTTACCAGCATGGCGGCAAGTACATTTACAGTCACAGCTTCGCCAAAACCGGGATCGCAAAGTACAGACAGTTGTGGTGATTTAACCCTTAACAGTCAAAATGTGACTACGCCTACTACCGGCGGCTGTTGGTAATATAAAAGGAATACTATTTTGTTTAAATTCACATTAAATTTTACTGCCGCAGCTGTTTTTTTGCTTGCATTACCCGGCGCATTGGCTACTGATTTAGACTTAGCGAAACAACCTCTTTTTACTGAAAAAGTATCGACGCCAATGATGATGCTGGTAATGGGGCGCGACCATACCCTTTATTATGAAGCCTATACTGATGCCTCAGATCTCGATGGTGATGGGGTACTAGATATAAGATTTAAACCCTCTATCAGTTATGATGGCTATTTCGATCCTAAGAAATGCTATGAATACAATACGAATAATAAAGTTTTTAAACCGAAGGAAAAATTAAATCATCATAAAGATGCCTGTACAGATAACGCACAACCGTGGAGCGGTAATTTCCTTAACTACTTAACCATGACGCGCATGGATGTACTACGCAAGGTACTTTATGGTGGCTATCGTTCAACAGATAACGCGGGTAACACTAAGTTAGATCGTGTATATATTCCTCAAGATGGTCATAGCTGGGCAAAGGGTTACACTTCTATTGACAATGATAAATATGATATTGCCGATTACACCCCCTTAAGTGTTCCAACGGCAGCGGACCGTCGGCATTTTTTTGGGACCGCAAGCTTTAATAGCGATGTCAGTGTACCAATATTAGCCGTGGTTGAAGATCAGCCGCAGCCTAGTGGATCATTTTATACAGATTGGGGACCATGGAGCTGGGCATCAAAAGAAGCCTGGGTTCTACAGGACAGTAATATTACTGTTGATCACAATTATGAGGTACGTGTTAAAGTCTGTGTGACTGATTTTATGGAAGAAAATTGTAAAAAGTATATTGATGGATCGACTGTCAGTTATAAACCCACCGGCTTGCTGCAGGACTATGGGGATACAGATAAAATGCTCTTTGGCTTGCTAACCGGCAGCTATGACAAACACCTTTCCGGTGGTGTACTGCGTAAAGCGATCGACAAATTTTCTGAAGAGGTTAATGCTGACGGAACTTTCAAATCTACAGTGGGTATAGTTAATACCATTAATAACCTGAAAATTTCCGGTCACCCATCTAATAATAAAAACTATCAACCAAGCTGGGGTGATAAGTTTACTAAATCCTTAGTTCAAGGGAATTACAAGGACTGGGGAAACCCAATTGGTGAAATGTTATATGAAAGCTTGCGTTATTTCTCAGGTGCGGGCAGCCCCAGCTCAACTTATAACACATCAGGAGGCGTTGATGGAGAACTCGGACTGCCCAATGCAACATGGGATGATCCCTATGCAGCGGGGAATGGATCTCGAAAGTGTTTAGATGCGACTAATTTAGTAATCAGTGATATTAATCCCTCTTATGATTCCGATCAGTTGCCTGGCGCCAATGGTACATTTGCGAAAAGTTACAGTGGGTCAACTTTATCCAGTTTTAATCTCAGCACACTGCTAAACACTATTTCTGACGGCGAAGGTAAAACATCAGGTGAATATTTTATCGGTGAGGTAGCAGGCACCCCCACTGATAATGCACCGACTGCAAAAGAGATCACAGGTTTGGGAAATATTCGCGGGTTAGCCCCGGCGGAACCGACCAAAAAGGGCAGTTATAGCTCGGCAGGGGTTGCTTATTACGGTAAAATTAATGATATTAGTACTCAAGATGGCAAACAAAAAATCAATACTATGGTCGTTGCAATGGCCTCTGCCCTGCCGGAAGTAATGGTCGCTATTGACGGGAACAAAATTAAAATAGTGCCTTTTGCTAAATCGGTTAAAGGCGGTGGAATTAGTGCCGCAGAAACTGCTTTTCAGCCGACCAATACCATAGTGGACTGGTATGTTGAAGTGAGTTCCCCAAGCGGCGGTAAGTTTCGAGTTAGTTTTGAAGATGTGGAACAGGGTAATGACCACGATATGGATATGGTGGTTAAATACAGCTATCTAGTAACAGATCTATGTCCAGTTGCAGGAGTGGCGTGTGCAGCATCTGAATTAAAGAAAGGCGTGCAGATAACCCTTGATAATATTTATGCTCAGGGAGGCGTTACTCAGCATGCGGGTTATATTATTTCTGGTACTAGCGATAATCACGATGGTCTCTACTTGGAAGTTAAAGATGAAACTTCAACAAGTAACGATGTAAAATATTATTTAGATACGCCCGACAAAGCTGTTTATCAAAAACGCTCACCGGTTAATAATGGCAAACTTACGCGACAAGCCACACGTAATTTTTTCCCAAGTGCAAGTGTAGGTGCAGCTGCAAATTTCTTACCTTCACCGCTCTGGTACGCGGCCAAATGGGGGGGGTTTAAGGACAGTGATGATGACAGTATTAATGAAGATGGCAAACCCAATATTCTTGCAGAGTGGGATAGCGATGCTGATGAAGTACCTGATACTTACTTTCCGGTGACTAATGCCGGTGAATTAAAATCACAGCTAGCGCAAGCATTTGCTAGCGCTTTTGCAACGAATGGCTCAGCATCCGCCGCGGTATTCAACAGCCTCATTCTGACGGCAGGAACATTGCAGTACCGCAGCTATTTTGAGTCTGCTAGATGGAGTGGTGATGTTAAGGCATATACTGCAGACGGAAACTACAACTTCGACCCAACTTCTGGTTATAAATGGAGCGCCGCCGAAAAGCTGGATGTTCCAGCTCGTCACACAACACGTCATATATTTAGTCGCCCGAGTGCCGCCGGCGCAACCTTTGTATTTAAACAACCAGCGTCAATAACGGCTGGAACAGATGACTATACACAAGATCAATTGGATCTGCTTTTGGATGGTTATACAGGTAGTGATCCCTTGACCTACTTGAAAGAGGTGGTTAATTATATTCGTGGTGATCGAGATAATGAGACTCCACCCTCGAATAACCCGATGCGTGTACGTGACTCTGTGCTTGGCGATGTTATGCATGCAGCCCCCTATTCGGTTACAGCAAGTAATGGCCATCCTGTAGGTAAAGAGGTGCTGGTTTTTGGGGCCAATGACGGCATGGTGCATGTTCTGGACGTGGACGATGGCGAAGAGCTAATGGCTTACATACCAAGTGGTGTCTATGACAAATTGGCTAATTTAGTTAGTCCAACTTATACACATCAATACTCGGTTGATGGGGGGATCACAGCTTATACAGATGAAAATGGCAAAACCACTCTCGTTGGTACATTAGGTCTAGGTGGGAAAGGGCTTTATGCAATCGATGTATCTAATATGACCACGCCAGCCACAGGCATGATTGAGTGGGAAATTACCCCTGATACAGCCGGTTATAGTGATTTAGGATTTACCGCGGCAGCGCCGACGATTGTGAAGCTTAATAATGGCGAGATCGGTGTTATTTTTGCCAATGGTTACAATTCAGAGAGTGACGAAGCAACGATCTATATTGCTAAGCTTTCTGATGGCAGCTTAATTAAGAAACTGACCACCGGAACGACAGTCGCTGATGACCCTGCTGGTCGCGCTAATGCGATGGCCAGTCCCGCTGTGTTAGATAGTAATAATGATGGCAAAGTGGATTATATTTATGCCGGCGATCTGTATGGCAATATGTGGGTCTTTGATATCACAAATGACAGTGATCTGGCTCAATGGAAGAATAAAAAAACTGGCGGCAAGCCGTTATTTAAAGCAACCAGCCCAACTAAAAATGCAGCAGATACAGACTATTTATCTCAGCCTATTACAACCCAACCACAATTATCCTATGTCATTGACCCTGTTGTCGCTACTAACTCGTATGTGCTGGTCGCATTTGGTACGGGCAAGTATATTGAAACAACAGATAATAGCCCAACTGCTCAGGCAACGCAGAGTTTTTACGTTATTAAAGATAAATTGAATACTAGTAACATAACCAGAGTTAGAGATTCCAGCACTACTCAGTATAGCAATATAGTTGCGCAACAGATCTTAAAAGAAGAGAATAATAAACGCCATTTAACGGCTAATGCTTTTGATTGGGATGACGATGATGGTTTTTATCTCGATTTGGTGAATACCATGGGTAATTCCACGACTGCTGGCAGCAACACGGACAATGAAGGAGAGCGACAAGCGACGAACAGTGCGCTGGTGGGGAATAAAATATTTTTTACCACCATACTGCCTGATAATGATGTGACCTCTTGCACACCAGGAGGCGGTAGCTGGTATATGGCGCTAGATTTGAACACAGGAACAAGCTTGGACAGCGGAGGGAAAAAAGCTGATCCAACTATACCTGGTGATGAAGCAAAAGACACTTCTGAAGATACCACTAATGATAAGGACGAGGATAAGGTAGCGATAGGTGTGAATGCTGTCTTGGATGAGAAAGGTGTTCTGCATGTGGTTACATGCTACGACGATGGCAGTTGTAAAACGTATACTTATGATGATGGTTCACCTATACTTGGGCGTATTTCTTGGCGACAGCTCTACTAGAGATGCTGTGCTAGTTTTTTGAATAGATGGCAAGAAGGGGAACGCAGGTTGCCTTTTTTGTTCATTTTTCTTTTTCAGGGGGGGAAGCACAGGTATTGTTTTGCAGGACCAATGCAAAATAAATTTCTTTATCTATCCATCTGAATTGTAAACTTTTATTTTTCCATGCTGAAAAGATTGCAATAAAGACGCTTTTTACGCCAGACAATCTCCTCTTTTATACTCGTTTACTCTCCTTTTCTACCTCTGATAATCTCTTTTCTTTATACCGGTTTACTCTTTTGTTGATTTATATTCTCACACAAACGCTATACTTAATTGTTGCGAACATATTTTGCATTTGAATGGACTTTTTTATGAAAATGGGTGGTTTTAGCTTAATTGAAATTATGATTAGTAGCTTTATTTTAGCCTTGGGACTATTGGGGTTAGCGGGCATGCAATCTACAGCGGTAAAATCGGCCATTGAGATTCAGCAACGCACATTAGCCAATTCTCTTGCCTCCGATCTTAGCGAACGTATGCAGTTAAATCGGGTGTGGTTACAGGAAGCCGGAAATGACTATACCATTGACAGCTTAATGAGTGCCTATTTAACTGTGCCCAGTTGTGTCGCTGTAGGTGGCGTCTTTGACAACTGCAGCGGTGAAGATATAAAAAACAACGACCTATATGAGTGGAAAGATAAATTTATCGGGGCAAATGTTGTTAGTGATGCAGGCAATAACGCCGGCTTGATAGAAGCTGATGCTTGCATTGAACTTGATGCTAAAAATAGACATGTCATTATTTTAACTTGGTTTTCTACGATTGAAAGTACAGATGCTGCCGCTGGAGTTGCGCCTACTGAGTTAACATTCAAGTGTGGCACGGCCAGCGCATCCCGACGCCAGTTAATGGTAACAACCTACACGGGCAAATCATTATGAAGCACTGTTTAGATAGCTCGCTACCATTGCGCAAAAGCCAATTGGGTTACTCAATTGTTGAGTGGATGATTGTTATTATGCTGACGCTGTTTTTAACCGCAGGCGTATTAACTATTTTCGTTTCCAGTCAGCGAGCGACAACTGCATCATTGGGCAGTAGCGAACTTCAGGAAAATGCGTCCTTTGCATTGCAGCTTCTAACGCGCGATTTAAAACAATCCTATTTTTTTGCGCAAGCGACAGGTGAAAACAGAGAATTATGGAATCTAAATGGCGCCGCTATCGCAACCAGTCTGGATTGCCTTGATGATATCTCCAGTGGCTCCTTTCCTGCATCAGGTCAATATCGGCAGCTTTGGGCTGCAACAGTCCCCTCTGTTATTAGCAATTTAAAAATGGCATGCGTTAACGATAGCGACAGCGCGACCTCACTTATTACAAATACAGATTATATATCAATCAAACGAGCAAGAGGCTTAGCACAGACGGGCAGTTTTCTAGCAGACAGATACTATCTTGATCTAAGACCTTCGGGAATAACGGTTTATCTTGGCGATGCGAGTGCACTAACAACCGCTGCAATATCGCCTGCCTGGGAGTATATCCATCATGTTTATTATTTAGATAAAGAAGCTGATATTCCGAGGCTGCGCCGTCTGCGTCTCGAAAAAAATAAGATGGTAAGAGAAGAGGTACTGGTCGAGGGTATCGAGAATATGCAGTTTATGTTCGCGTTAGATAAACTGATTGCCAGTGATAGGGATGGATCAATTCATGCCTTTGTGGGGGCATCACAAGTTACCGCTAATGATTGGGATAGCAACCGGGTGATTGGAATCAAAATTTATCTGCTTGTTCGGGCGTTAGAAAAAACGGCTGGTTATGTTAATAATGATACTTATCAGTTAGGTACAGAATCTTTTACCGCCCCTGGTGATGCCTATAAAAGAGAATTGGTTTCACATGTATTAACTTTTCAAAACAGCGTGGTATTAGTTGATGATTAGCCTACAAAAACAAAATGGTATGGCGCTGTTTATTGCCATGATGATTCTGCCGCTGCTTTTAGTGTTGGGTGTTTTGGTCATGAATAGCTCTTTTTTAGGGCTGAAAATAATCGATACACGCGTGATGCAAGGGGAATCAAACATCAAGTTAAATGGCGCGGCCCAGCATATACTGCAGCAAACAGGGAGTGCGACAACATTTGCTGCGGCACTGAATTTAGATAGTCTTCCATCAGCATTATATGATGATGTTAATGCAACGGTTATCTTGCAGGGAGAGCTGAATTGTAGACGAAGAATGCAGGCCAGCGGCAGTAACTTTAAATGCAAATATTTACAGCTTAATTTAGATAATTCCTACGGCCGAGAGAAAGCGGGCGTGAAGTCGGCTGTTAACTCTATGGGACTTGGAGTTGAACAGCCGATTATTGTTGAATAGAACAGGTTATTCAAATCAGGATGATTGTCGAATAAGACAAATGGAGTAAAAATTATGTTATTAAAATTATTTTTAATTGGATTATTGAGCCTGCACTGCGCTTTTGCAAGCGCGGACGATACCGAGCTTTTTGTGGCAGATGTCACTGCGCAAAATGGTATCCGCCCACAAGTACTTATTATTTTTGATACTTCTGGCAGTATGACAAGCTCAGAAGAGGTAGTGCAAGAGCCCTATGATCCAGGACACGATTATGGTGCAGGAGGAGATGCCAATAAGATTTATTGGACTAGAGTCGGTGGGGATATCCCTAGCACAGACAGCAACCAATATTTTTTAACCAGTAAAAATAACTGCCAGGCATCGTTAGCGCTGCTTGATTCTGTCGGGCTATATAACGGTAACCTGCGCCGATGGGAGCGTTCTCGCTGGAGAAGGTTATTTAAAAACAGTGGCGACCTCTTTGAATGTAAAGAGGATGTGCTAAATGCTGATCCGAGTAATCCTGCAACGACAAATGATCTTGGTTTCCCAAAAGACGGGCGTCCTGGCCCTTATATTTCGACCGTTAATAATGTCTTTTCTAGTAAAGACGCCGTTACGTTATATTCAGCTAATTATATCTATTGGGATAACACCGCTGGCGTGACCAATAAAAGCCGTTTACTAATTGCCAAAGAAGCGATTGAAACTCTAATTAAAAGTACACCCTCGGTTGATTTTGGCTTAGAGGTGTTTAACTATAACTACGGAACTCCTGCTCGAAATGGCGGTCGTATTGTTAATTCAGTAATGACCAGAGATGTAGGGCAATCACAAACCCTTATTAATCAAATTCTTAATCTTAATGCCAGTGGTAATACACCACTTTGTGAAAGTATGTATGAGGCCTACCTTTATTATGCGGGTAAAGCGGTTTATTACGGCGATGATGACTCATCTTCAACACCTGCGCGTGATACCAGTGCCGAAGATGGTGGGGTTTATTTATCGCCATTTGAAACTTGTCAGGAGCGGTCATATATTATTTTAATGACTGACGGTGTGCCAACCAGTGATACAGACGCAAATCCATTGGTAGGCGCACTAACGGGCAATGGCGCTATCGAAGACAGTTATATGCCGACGCTGACAGAGTGGATGAATAACTTTGATATTGATGGTGATGCCGAAAATGGTGATCAGCATGTTACCACTTATACTATTGGATTTGGTCAAAGCGCAGTTGATGATGCGGGAAAATTGTTGACAGAAACCGCGGTTAGAGGGGGGGGGGAATATTATCCTGCGACCAACTCAACTGCATTGCAAAACGCGTTTCAGGCAACTATTTTAGATATTTTAAACAGTTCATCCAGCTTGTCTTCTCCTGCCATTGCGAATAATAATTTCGATAGAACACGCAGTTTAGATTCTGTTTATTATTCTATGTTTATGCCAGGCAATAAATCAGTGTGGCAAGGCAATATTAAAAAGCTAACCATGAATGCCTCGGGAATACTGGTTGACAGGTTAGGCGCGCCGGCAATAAATGCCGATGGTAATATCAAAGATAATGCCTCCACCTATTGGGGAGGGATCCAAGATGGTAATGCGGTTGCTGAAGGTGGGATCACATCAATGTTTGGCGATATTACTACCCGGAAAATAGTTTCTAATATAAGCAGCAGTGGACTGCTAGAGCCAAATCTGGCAAACCTTAAAACTTATTATGGTTTAACAAGCGATGCCGAGCTTGCTCTGCAGTTAGGCGTAACTGAAACTGATTTGAGCGACTCTTTGAACTGGTTAAAAGGGCTGGATGTTGATGATCAAAACGGTGATAACTCCGTCATTGATTATCGCAGTGATCTCTTTGCTGATCCTCTGCATTCTAAACCATTAGCCATTACCTATACTGAAGGGGGGACACAAGTGGTACGCTTGCTGGTGGGCACCAATGCCGGATTTTTGCATATGTTTACCGATAACGGCGATACCGTTAGTGAAAATTGGGCGTTTATTCCGGATGAATTGCTAAACCAGGGGATCTCTTTAAAAGATGCGGCTGATTCAAGTGTGCATCAATACGGTATGGATCTCTCCCCAATTGCAATTAAAATATATCAATCAGGTTCAGTGCAGAAAATTATTGCAATCGTAGGAATGCGACGCGGCGGCAGTAGTTATTACGCATTAGATATAACCAACCCTGATGCACCTAAACTAGCATGGAAAATTGACTCAAGTACACCCGGTTTTGGTGAGTTAGCACAGACGTGGTCAATGCCAAGCATCGGCACATTCTCTTATAAAGTCGGCAGTGTTGTAACAGTTAACCCAGGTTTAGTGTTTGGTGGAGGATACGATACAAATAAAGACACCTGCACTCCATCAGAGAGTGAGGCCTGTGATGATGTGACGGGCCGCGCTGTATATATTGTCAACGCATTAACCGGGGATAAAATTTGGTCGGTTGATGGCGCGAGTTGTGCTGTTGATGATAAACACTGTATTCGCGATAGTATTCCAAGCAAAGTTGGAATATTGGACAGTGATGATGATGGCTATATTGATCGCATCTATAGCGGAGATACGGGCGGCAATATATGGCGTATGGATTTAGCTGGTGCGGATACGAGTAAATGGTCGATAATTAAGCTGGCCAATTTAGGCGGAGATACTGCGAGTACAGACAGGCGTTTCTTTACCGCCCCTGTGATTGTGCGCAGCTTTGAAAACAATGTGGTTAAAAGTGAAAGTGGGCAGTTTTCTTATAATAAAGTCCCCTATGATGGCCTTTTATTAGGTTCGGGTGATCGTGCTCATCCTGCTTCGAGTACGGACGTCGATGATGCGTTTTACCTGCTCCATGATTATGCAATAGCGCCGACACTGTTTGGCGAAGTTGGCTTTCCCGCAAAACCAACCTCGATTGGCGTTACTAATCTTTACGATATTACCAGCGATCCTGTGACCTCATACACAGGTGAGCAGGTGCTCAATGTGTTTGCGGATATGAGCAGTGCATCTGGCTGGCAATATCGTTTCACATCAGTAGGTGAAAAATCACTAGGGCAAGGTGCGGTACTCGAAGGGACTGTCTATTTCACCTCGTTTGTTCCTAACTCGACAGTTAATATTGACTGTGGTGTAGGGGATTTAGGAACAGGATGGTTATATGCGGTTGATTTACATTCAGGTCAAAGTCGATTCACTGATGACGCTGGAGAGCCTGTGGCTAAAAAAGATATCGGCTCTCGTGTACCTGATTCATTAGTAATTCATGCCGGTGTTGATGAAGAGGGTAATAGCGTCATCCGCTTACTCGGGGTTGGTCAGGGCGATAAAATAATAGTGACCAATGCTGAGACAAATGAAAAAGAGATTGTTCATACGGGAACGGTTGATACTCAAACCGATATGATGCCACGTCGAATTTATAGTTATTTTAAAGAGAAATAATGTCATCAAATGCTAACCGGCTTAACTGGCCTGTTAGCATTTTTTGTAAATCGATTGTTTTTAAATAGATTGTTTTCAAAGGTAAATGAATGAAAAATAGAGGGTTCACTTTAATAGAGTTGCTAATTACAATTGCCATTATCGGTATATTGGCGGGCGTTGCCTACCCAAGTTATATGCAGTACGTTTTAAAATCTAAGCGCAGTGAAGCCCAGTCTGCATTGCTGGATCTCGCTAATCGCCAAGAGATGTATTATTTAGATCATCATAAGTACGCTGTTAATTTAAACACTGAATTAGGGCTGTCTGCTAACCCTTTTATTACGGATAATGGTTATTACTCGATAGCGACAAGCTCTGCAAAGGCAACTGAAGATTTTACTTTAACGGCCACTGCTATTAGCACGCAAGCCGCAGATACAGATTGTGCCACACTAAGTATTACTCATGAACTTGCTAAATCAGCAACCAATACAACTTGTTGGAAGTAATCATTATTTTTAGATAAGGAGAAACAGATGAACAGTAAATTATTACTGCTAATGATGACCATGTTTTTAGTTAGTCCGTTTACACTTGCTAAAAGTTTGGACAAAAACGGTGTACGTACATATTATAAATGCTATTTGGCACTGAATGATAAAAGTGATGTTGTTCATGGTTTTGTCAGTGTCGGAAAAACGCAAAGTGAGTTTGAGAGTGAGTTAGAAGGGCGTATTGTTTATTACGCAGACGGCGTGACGGGCTCTATAATAGAAAGCGTTTATGAATGTGTTGCAGCCGATAAACTTTTTAAAAGTAAAGAGGCGAGAGAGTTAGAAGCTAAAACCCCTTTTTAAAACGCGTCATCTTATTACTATAAAATACCGTATGTCATTGATTAATTACAATCAGTGGCATCGACAATTTTAGCACGGCCGCTGTAAGCAACGTGCACGCCGATTGCGCCGTCACCATTACAGTATCGAAACTGTGCCGAGCTTCCGGTTATTTGGCCATCGGGCGTGTAGGTGATGCTCGATGTTGGAAAAACCAGTGTATCGTTAGCATTAAAAGCTTCACCCGACTTGAGCAACACTTCTCCGCTGTCGTAGGTTTTACTTTGGTTGGCATCAATAAAAATATCCATCCCTTTTATCCAGTTGGTTGTGCAGCTATTGCTCTCCAGTGGGCAGACTGTGACATAATTAATCAGACCAACAGACTGGCTGCGTGCAAATAAAAGCTGGTATTGAATGGTGCTGGCGACCGAGGTTAAGCGATTATTTTGTATTAATGTTTGAAAGCCGGGGATACCAATAGTTATTAACAACATACTAATGATTAATACAATAATAAGTTCTAGAAGTGTGAAACCTCGCACAGGTGCCATATTTTTTCCTAGCGGTAGAGCATAAACTACTAGTGTAATGTTATTTTACATTTTGTGCCTGTATATTTAGCCTAATTGTATTACAGTTAGCAATTATTATTAGTTTCAAAATCATATAAAGAAGAGACCGCGATGAAAAAAATAGAAGCAATTATTAAACCGTTTAAAATGGATGATGTTAGAGAAGCGCTTGCAGATATTGATATCACAGGAATGACAGTATCAGAAGTAAAAGGTTTTGGCCGTCAAAAGGGGCATACCGAACTATACCGTGGTGCTGAGTATATGGTCGATTTCTTACCAAAAGTAAAAATCGAGCTGGTTGTTAAAAAAGAAGATGTGGACCGTTGTATTGAAGTGATTATAGCGACCGCTCAAACGGGTAAAATCGGAGACGGTAAAATATTTGTTATGCCAGTTGAACGTGTTATTCGCATTCGCACAGGTGAAGAAAATGAGGAAGCGGTTTAAACCTCATTCGGTAATAAAGGAGAGTCAGACTCTCCTTTATGGCGATTATTTTACCAATCTATTATGCATCTTTATCCCAAGACTCAGGACCGGTTAAGAGTCGGTTTGTCGGGAAGTTTAACTTCAACACCGCCAGTGCATTATCCTTGGGCTCTTTAATGCCAAGTGCATCATACCCTTCAATCATTATTTCCAGCGCATCTTCAACAGATGCAGTATCAGGATAGTTATTTAATACTATTTTACCGCGATTAATGGCTGCAATATAAGCTTCTCGTTTAATATACCATTGTGCAATGGCCACTTCATAACGTGCTAATCTGTCTTTAATAAAAATTAAGCGTTGCAGCGAATCCAGCGCATATTGACTGTCTGGATAGCGTTTTATCAGGAATGCAAAGTCTTTGAATGCCTGTTGGGCATTACTTGGATCTCGGTTAAAGCGGTCAATACCAAATAAATTTTGGAAAAATTGCTGATCGGTTGCCATGTAAGTTAAACCGCGCATGTAATAGAGATAATCAAGATCTTCATGGGTTGGGTTAAGGCGAATAAATCGGTTAATACTTGCAAGCGCTAAGGCTGTTTCATCACGTTTGTAATAAACATAGATAAGATCTAATTGCACTTGATCTGAATGCGGGCCAAAAGGGTAGCGACTATCTAAAGCTTCTAGTATTTCTGTTGCTTTTTCGAAATTTGCTGATTGTAATGAAACTTTTGCATCCGCATAAAGTTCCACGGGAGGCTTATCACTCACTTTAGGCTTTTCATTTTTTTTAGAGGAACAGCCCGTGGCTAAGAAAACAATAAAAACGGAGGTCGTTAATAGTCTGAGGATCTTTTTCATAAGTGATATAATGCCAATGCAGATAAAAGTACAGTATCTTATATCGACTATAAAAAGAAAAGTTAAAAAAGTTAAAAAAGCTAAAATGTGACAAGATTGCAGTGTAAACAATCAAATTAAGCTTATTCATCCAATTGCATATAACTAAAGCACTAGTAATAGAGAAAAGAGAACAAATATATGAGTCAACAGTTAAAGCTCAGCGCAGAAGTTACTGACGAACAATTAGGGTTTCGTTTAGATCAGGCATTAGCCTCGTTATTTCCTGATTATTCACGTACGCGCATCAAAGAATGGATTTTGGCGGATATGGTCAAAATTGATGGTGACGTTATTGCCCGCCCTCGTGAAAAAGTTTATACAGGCCAGATGGTTGATGTTGATGCCATATTAGAAGACGAAGTCGTATTTAAAGCGCAAGATATTAAATTAAATATTATCTATGAAGATGATGATATTTTAGTTATCAATAAACCTGCAGGTTTAGTGGTACATCCTGGCGCAGGAAATCCTGATGGCACGATTTTAAATGCATTGTTGCACCATTACCCCGAAATTGCAGAAGTGCCACGAGCGGGCATTGTACATCGCTTAGATAAAGATACCACTGGCTTGATGGTGGTCGCTAAAACAGTACCGGCACAGACACACTTAGTCGCAAATTTACAAGCGCGTGAAATCACCCGTGAATATGATGCTATTGCAATGGGGTGCTTTACAGCGGGTGGGCGTGTTGAAGCGGCAATTGGCCGTGATAAAGCAAATCGTGTAAAAATGGCGGTCAATGAAACGGGTGGCAAACCTGCGGTAACGCATTATCGTGTTGCCGAAAAATATCGTGCTCACACACGTCTGCGCTTACGTTTGGAAACAGGGCGTACCCACCAAATTCGCGTGCATATGGCGCATATTGGACACATCTTGGTCGGTGATCCGGTTTACGGCGGTCGCCCTCGTCCACCTAAAGGTGCATCAGAGGAATTAATCACTACGTTACGTGCTTTTAAACGCCAAGCACTGCATGCCATTATGTTACGTTTAGCGCATCCCATTACAGGTGAAATGATGGAATGGCATGCGCCTGTACCAGATGATATGGTCGAGCTTGCACGCATATTACGCGCGGATGCTATTTTCTTTTCCAAGTAAAAGTCAATGCTGAAGTTGCTCAAGCCAAATTGGTCAGCACCTGCACATGTTCACGCTTTTTCAACAACACGATTAGGCGGAAGAAGTTTAGGTGCTTACCAGGGATTGAACTTAGGTTTACACGTTGCAGATAACCCCTCTGTTGTTTTAAATAACCGTGCACTGCTTGCAGAGCAACTCTCTTTACCCCCTTCATTATGCTGGTTAAAGCAAACTCATAGCACAATATTACATAAACTTGAAAATAATAGTGGCAGCGGCCATGAAGCTGACGCTGTCTGGACGTCGTCTAGTAATAAACCTTGTATTGTGATGACTGCAGATTGCTTGCCGGTGTTAGTGACCGATAAGCAAGGTAGTTTTGTTTGTGCTATTCATGCCGGCTGGCGCGGTTTATGTGATGGTATTATTGAAAAATCGCTCTCCACTATTTGTGACGCATTAAAAATAGATTCAACCGAGTTGCTGGTGTGGCTCGGTCCCTGTATTGGCAAAAGCGCTTTTCAGGTGGGCGATGATGTCCGCTCCCAATTTATTACCCAAAACAAAGATGCGGAATCTGCTTTTATTGCTGTTAATGGGCGCTGGCTTGCCTATCTGCAGCTGTTAGCAAGATTGCGTTTAGCGCCTTTTAATGTTGCACAGATAAGCGCAAGCGAACACTGCACCTTTAATGAGCCGGATCTTTTTTACTCTTACCGCAGAGATGGACAGACTGGGCGGATGGCGAGTTTGATCTGGCTAGATTAATTTATGACAATAAAATGCGTTAAAAGCCCTTATCTACGCCATTTTTGAGCCTCGATCCTTGATATATTCTAAATAAACCTCCATCTTCATTACTATAGATGATTGTTGGAGATTCAAGTCATGCGTTTAGATAAATTAACCAGTAAGTTTCAATTAGCCCTTTCCGATGCGCAATCCATGGCATTAGGGAGAGATCACCAATATATTGAAGCTACTCACCTGATGTTGGCGCTGCTAAATCAAGATGGCGGCTCGATTCGTCCTATTTTAGCAGATTTGGAAGTTGATATTAATTTACTGCGCTCGCAGCTCTCTACGGAATTAGACAAAATACCAAAAGTGATGGGCATTGGCGGTGACATTCAACTTTCCGCCCAGTTAGGTATTCTTTTTAATCTCTGTGACAAATACGCACAAAAATCAAAAGATAAATTCATCTCTTCCGAGCTTTTTTTGCTTGCCGCCTGTGAAGAAAAAGGCCGATTGGGAGAGATCTTAAAACAGTTAGGAATAACTAAAGAAAAAGTTGCCGCGTCGATTGATAAAATTCGTAACGGCCAAAAAGTAGACTCGCAAAATGAAGAGGGTCAGGATCAGGCATTAGCTAAATATACTATTGATTTAACCGAACGTGCAGAGCAGGGCAAGCTGGATCCGGTTATCGGACGTGATGATGAAGTGCGCCGCATGCTGCAAGTGCTGCAGCGACGCACCAAAAATAATCCGGTGATTATTGGTGAAGCTGGTGTGGGTAAAACCGCTATTGTTGAAGGACTGGCACAACGAATTGTGAATGGTGAGGTGCCGGAAGGATTAAAAAATAAACGGGTTTTGTCCTTGGATATGGGCGCTTTGATTGCGGGGGCTAAATATCGGGGGGAATATGAGGAGCGTTTAAAATCTGTCTTATCGGAACTGGCAAAAGAGGAGGGGCGGATCATTCTCTTTATCGATGAGATCCACACCATGGTCGGCGCGGGTAAAACAGAGGGCTCAATGGATGCGGGCAATATGTTAAAACCGGCCTTAGCACGTGGCGAGCTGCACTGTGTCGGGGCCACTACGCTTGATGAATATCGCCAATATATTGAAAAAGATGCCGCCCTTGAACGCCGTTTCCAGAAAGTATTAGTAGAAGAGCCCTCTGTTGAAGATACCATTGCCATTTTACGGGGGTTAAAAGAGCGTTACGAGCTGCACCATAAGGTAGAAATTACCGATCCTGCCATTGTTGCTGCTGCCACGCTTTCGCACCGTTATATTGCGGATCGCCAGTTACCGGATAAAGCGATTGACCTGATCGATGAAGCGGCATCAAGTATCCGTTTGCAGATGGACTCTAAGCCGGAAGAGTTAGACAAACTCGAGCGTAAAATTATTCAGCTGAAATTAGAGCAGAAAGCGCTGCAAAATGACAATGATGAAGCCAGCATTAAGCGTCTGCAAGATATCGATAATACTTTAGCGGAAAAAAATAGAGATTTTCAAGAGCTTGATGAAATTTGGAATACAGAAAAAGCGGCCCTATCAGGTACGCAAAATATTAAACAGGCATTGGAGCAGGCACGCTTAGATCTTGAGGTTGCCAGCAGGGCAGTTGATTTAACGCGTATGTCAGAACTGCAATACGGTAAAATTCCCGAATTAGAAAAACAGTTGGATTTTGCCACACAAGCAGAAATGCAGGAGATGACTCTGTTAAAGCACAGCGTCACTGAAAATGAAGTGGCAGAAATTCTCGCGCATTGGACAGGTATTCCAGTAACCAAAATGCTTGAAGGTGAGCGGGATAAATTATTGCAGATGGAAAACAAGCTGCATTCACGTGTGATAGGTCAAAATGAAGCGATTGATGCGATTGCCAATGCAATTCGCCGCAGTCGGGCGGGATTGAGCGATCCAAACCGTCCTATCGGTTCATTTCTTTTTCTCGGACCAACCGGTGTGGGTAAAACCGAATCCTGTAAAGCATTAGCCAATTTTCTTTTTGATAGCGAAGATAATATGGTCCGTATCGATATGTCTGAGTTTATGGAAAAACACTCCGTCTCTCGTTTAGTCGGTGCGCCTCCCGGCTATGTGGGCTATGAAGAGGGCGGTTATCTGACCGAGGCGGTGCGCCGCAAACCCTATTCGGTTATCTTGTTAGATGAAGTGGAAAAAGCACATCCTGATGTATTTAATATTTTATTACAGGTTTTGGATGATGGGCGTTTAACAGATGGACAAGGGCGTACCGTAAGCTTTAAAAATAGTGTGATTATTATGACCTCCAATATCGGCTCAGAACTGATCCATGAACGTTTTGATAAAATAGGTTATGAACAGATAAAATCGCTATTACTCGATGAGTTGAGCAAACATTTTCGCCCTGAATTTCTCAATCGAATTGACGAAACAGTGGTTTTCCATCCGCTCGGACAGCAACATATTAAATCAATTGCGACCATTCAGTTACATGAATTAGAGCAACGCCTTAAAGCTCGGGATTATCAGTTGACCTTTTCAGAGCAAGCAATCGATCTGTTAGTGGCGGCAGGTTACGATCCTGTCTACGGCGCTCGGCCGTTAAAACGGGCCATTCAGCAATTATTAGAAAACTCTCTGGCGCAAGAGATGCTTTCGGGAAGATTACTAACAGGCAAAAAAATAGTGGTGGATGTAAAAGAGGGAAAAATCCATTTTGTGCAGTGAGTAAATCCGCCGCTCGAATTTTTCTGTAGCAAGGCAAACGGGCCGCTATTTTCCAGCCTGTTTGCTTATCTTTTTGCATGTGCTTAACCTCGAGAATAAGGGCCTTTCAGGGGGCTTGTTCATTATCTCTGCACTCTTCCATCTGAAATTTAAACACTTATAAAACAGTTTGTTTATCATCAATATCTGCCAACGGAGATTGATGATTCCTAAAAACTGGTCAGATCATGTCACAAAACTGCAATGCTATTGAAATAGACTCTCCTACCTTAATCATCTATATATCTATTTGAGCAGGGATTATGAATTTAAAAACAGTAAGCAATGCAATATCACTCTTAATTATTGTATTTACATTGTGTTTAATCGTGATTGGGGGATGGGGCTGGAAAAAAATGGATCGGCCTTATCAAATAAACCAAGAGTTTTATGATGTAAAAAATATTATCGATACGCAGGTGCACATTAAATTAGAGCAGTACCTAAATTCAGGTAACGCGAATTATCTGCATTTAGCGCAAAACGCATTAAAGGCGCTTTCTGATAAAAATATAGACTGGTTATCAACGGATGAAAATGCAGCTATTAAAGTGCTTATTAATAATCTTGATATAAATATATTAGCGGTGCGTGCCGCTGGTAAATTATCAGCAAATCCCAGTGCGTTATTGATTAATAATGAACGTGGCAGGTCGGGTGATCTCAATAGTCTGATGGGCTATGTGGAAAAATCAACGATTACAGAAACCGATAAGCTAAAATATTTACAACTGTTATTAACACTCAGCCATAAACTGCAAACTATTACGCAGCTCAGAGCCCGTTTTATAATTAGTAATAAAGATCTTATTAAAAATGATTTATTAAAAGAAAACAGTGCAATGGAAACGTTAACGTTAGCATTGGCCAAGTTGCCGGATCTGGGCATTATACAAGCCGCAGATGAAGATGATTTTAATCCAGAAGAGATTAATTTGGGTCGTGAAGCCTTGCTGAGCCTGCAATCACTTAATAAGCGCTATAGCAAAGAGTTGAATACAACGCAAAAGATGCAGAGTAAAGTGATAGAGAGCAGAGTGTCACTGATAGCTGCATTAGAGGCATTAACAGAGCAATTTGGTTTATTTAACGGCAAAGTTAAAGAGATTAAAATAGAGATAGCCAAACAGGTTTCATGGGCTGTATTAACGGCCGTTTGTGTGATTATCTTACTGCTGGTTATCTCATTTTTACTGCAAGGGTTAACTTTCTCCTTTCTATCTCAGTTGGCCCCCTTCTTTTCCGGCATGACACGAGGAGAGTTTGACAAAAAAATCAATAATAAAATTAATTTTAAAGAGATCGAACTGGTTAAGAGAGCAGGACTGCATCTGCAGAGTTACTTGCAAGATATGATTGAACAACTGCAGCAACAAGCCGATCTTATTTTGAGTTCGGTGCAGGAGATGCAAAGCATATCCAACAATGCCTTGCAGGCATCAAATCTACAAAGCCAAAAAACCGAAGTTGTTGCAGAAACCCTTCAGCAGCTTTCAGATTCGTTTTCTGAAGTAGTGGAAAATGCAGCAGAGATATCATTAAGCACACAAGAAACAAGCTTGGCTATCAATGATGCCAATAAAAAACTTAATGATGCCGCTACAAAAACTGAACATTTAAGTCATGAAACCTTATCCTTAAATACTTTTATGAAACAGCTAGAGCAGGATAGTGGGGCGATAGAGTCGGTATTAGATGTTATAAAAAGTGTTGCCGATCAAACCAACTTACTAGCACTCAACGCAGCGATCGAAGCCGCCAGAGCCGGTGAACATGGACGGGGATTTTCCGTGGTTGCGGATGAAGTGAGACAACTCGCACAACGTACAGCTAATTCTACACAAGAAATTCAAACCATTATTGTTAACCTGGTAAAAACCACAAAATATGCAACGTCAGCGGTACAAACTCAAAGTGAAAATGCCAATGAAAGTTTAGCGCAAACTCAGATTGTGCAAAATAGGCTCGCGCCCGTCGTAAGTTCTGTCGCGCTGATCAGCGATTTTAATACAGGTATTGCCACTGCAATGGAAGAGCAATCCATTACGGCGGCGGAAGTGACTAAAAGTACAGTTGAAATTCAGTTACAAGCTCAACAGGTAACGCAAAATATGCAGCAAGTGCAAGCTTCTAATGAGAAATTAACCAAGGTAAGTGAATCACTGAATGCGCTGGTAAATAAGTTAAATATCAACCACTTAATGGCAGGTTAGAAGCTGCGATTATTATTCATTCTAATATCGCCTCGGAATTTTGCTAGCTACAATAAAGGTAAAAGAGAATGAACCATCATGGTCGAGGGTTCATTTTTCTGTTATCAAAAGCGCAATAGTAGGCTATATTTAACTTCACGCCTAGTCTGCTCATCTCACGATTTACTGGCTTTACCTCTTCGGCTGTATAGCAAATTACTTTAAAATTCCGCTTCGACATTTTTAAGTAATTTGGGCATATTTAGCGTTATATTAAATCGCCACTTGCCGATCTGCGGTAGTTCAAGTAGCTTGGGCGTAAAGCTTATTTATTCAGGAAAAAAGATGCTTGATGCTATTTGTACGTTCGATCAAGACAACCCAAAAACGTATTCAATTTTTGAGTTTAAAGGATTACCTGAAACACAAATCGATAAGTTACGTTATTCGCTGCTATGCCCCGTTTGTAAGCAAAAAGCATATTTCCGCCGAGCCTCCAAAGATGGCAAACAAGCTTGTTTTGGTTCGCGTTATCATAAAATAGATTGTCAGGAATTTAACCCTTCCGCCCGAAAAAGCGAGGAAGAGAAGCAGGTCGCGGAACTGGAAAAGATCTTATTAGAAGACGATGCGTTAGTGATCGACTTTAATCAGCCGATGGTTAAGAGGAAGAAAGAGACGCAGATAGTTTCGGATGACCTCTCAAGTACAGGCGATGTGTTAAATTCGTCAATTCCGAGTGCCAAATCGGGAACAAAAGAGACGCCGCTGGCACCCTCTAATGATCAGCCCAAGTCTATAAAGCAAGGTTTAGCAAAACTGCTCACTAGTTTATTACGGGGCAGTTCGCTCGCGGGATCCGATCTTTGGATCTATACCAGTGAAACTCATAAATGGCGTGCTAAAAATTTATTTGTCAATATTGGCGATGCGCAGCCCACGGAGAACGGTGCGCCGCGTATGTATTGGGGGACTATTTCTCATGCAGATATTGCGCTTAACTGGTTAAATCCTGCGGAAGATCGCAGTGTCGGCATACCTATTGCAAAATATCGAGATCTATTACTGAGCCGTTTTGCAATTGAAAATCAGCACGATGTCGAAGGAGCGGGCATTATTTTATTTGGCAAGTGTGTCGTGAGCAAAGATAAAAAGCGCAAATACATCTATTTATGGGGAAATGATTTACGTTACCTGTATTTATCCAAAGCCACTGAGTAATAAATAAAAAAAGGGCATTAAGCCCTTTTTTTATTGTCACGCGAGGAGGAGTTAACCGCCTATAATACCTTGGCTTTTCAGGTATTCGCTGTATGGACCATGGAAATCGATAATTTTATCTTCTTTAATTTCAATAATTCGGGTCGCCAGTGAAGATACAAACTCACGGTCATGACTGACAAACAGTAATGTGCCAGCATAGTTTTCCAGTGCCAGGTTTAATGATTCGATAGATTCCATATCCAAGTGGTTGGTTGGTTCATCCATTAATAGGATATTAGGCTGATCCATCATTAATTTACCGAACAGCATACGCCCCTGTTCACCACCTGAGATAATTTTCACCGACTTACCGATATCATTTGAGCCAAACAGTAAACGGCCTAATGTACCGCGGACAAACTGCTCGTCATCACCCGGTTTCATCCACTGCCCCATCCATTCCATTAAGGTTTGGTCTTTTTCAAATGCGTAAGCATGATCCTGCGCGTAGTAGCCTAAGTTGGCATTTTCAGACCACTTGAATGTACCTGAATCTAATGCCACTTCGCCCATTAACGCACGTAATAATGTGGTTTTACCGACACCATTCTGACCGATAATCGCGATACGTTCACCCACTTCAACCATCAGGTTAAGGTCTTTGAATAAGGTTTTATCAAATGCTTTACTAAGATTTTTTACTTCAAGCGCGTTACGGAACAGTTTTTTCTCTTGTTTGAAAATAATGTATGGATTGACACGACTCGACGGTTTAACTTCATCAAGTACGATTTTATCCATCTGTTTGGCACGCGAGGTTGCTTGTTTGGCTTTTGATGCGTTTGCAGAGAAACGGCTTACGAAATCCTGCAGTTCAGAGAGTTGTGCTTTTTTCTTGGCGTTATCAGAAAGCAGACGTTCGCGAACTTGTGTTGCTGCCGTCATATATTCATCGTAGTTACCAGAGTATAAACGCAGTTCGCCGTAATCTATATCAGCCATATGATTACAGACTGAGTTTAAGAAATGACGGTCATGCGAGATAATGACCATAGTACATTGACGCGCTTTTAATTCACCTTCTAACCAGCGGATAGTGTCGATGTCCAAGTTATTGGTCGGCTCATCGAGTAACATCACCTCTGGATTTGAGAACAGTACCTGTGCAAGCAGTACACGCAGTTTCCAGCCGGGGGCAACTTCTGACATTAAGCCGTAATGTTGAGCAAGTGGAATACCTACGCTCAGTAACAGTTCCCCAGCACGTGCGTCTGCTGTGTAGCCATCCATTTCCGCAAATTCAGTTTCCAGATCGGCAACTTTCATACCGTCTTCTTCACTCATATCAGGAAGATTGTAAATACGGTTACGCTCTGCCATCACGGCCCACATCTCTTTGTGACCCATCAATACTGTGTCTATGACAGAAAACTCTTCGAAAGCGAACTGGTCTTGATTTAGTTTTGCGATACGCTCGTTAGGATCTTTTGCGACATTACCTGAACTTGGCTCAAGATCGCCGGTCAAGATCTTCATAAATGTCGACTTACCACAACCGTTAGCACCAATCAGACCATAGCGGTTGCCGTTACCAAATTTAACAGAGATGTTTTCAAAAAGAGGTTTTGCACCAAACTGCATGGTGATGTTGTTAGTACTAAGCAATATTGTCTTCCTATAATATGTGTGGATTGCAGCGGATAATGCAGCGCTGCTTTTTTACAGTGCACTATTATACAGAAAATGTGATTTTAATCACCTTGATTTGTACATTGTTTATGCGATTTTTATTGATACTCAAACTAACTCTGAATCTACATCTTGAGCTGGCTTGGGTATATAACCGCGGCGTAGCACAAAATGCGTTGTTGCTGTAAGCTACGCGCCTGTTTTATGCATTCCATCACCTTAAGAGAGCCAGTTATGAGTTTTGATTCATTAGGTTTACCCGACGCGCTGATAAAAGCGGTCAAAGAGCAAGGTTATACAACACCTTCACCGATTCAATCTCAGGCAATTCCTGCTATTTTAGAGGGTAAAGATGTCATGGCTGCCGCGCAAACCGGTACCGGTAAAACGGCGGGTTTTGCCCTGCCTTTATTGACCTTACTGGAAAAGGGGGATCGCCCTAAGCCCAATCAGGTACGTGCACTTATCTTAACGCCGACACGCGAGCTAGCGGCGCAAGTGCATGCCAGCGTTGCGACTTACGGGCAGCACACTAAACTACGCAGCGCCGTGGTTTTTGGCGGCGTTAAAATTAATCCGCAAATGCAGATCTTACGTGGCGGAGTCGATATATTAGTGGCCACACCGGGTCGTCTACTGGATTTGTACAACCAAAATGCGGTACGTTTTAAGCAGTTAGAAATATTTATTTTAGATGAAGCGGATCGCATGCTGGATATGGGATTCATCCACGATATTAAACGTGTTATTGGATTTTTACCGAAACAACGTCAGAATCTGCTCTTCTCTGCCACTTTCTCAGAAGATATTCGTAAACTGGCAAAAGGGTTAGTGAATAATCCGGTTGAAATTTCGGTTAGTCCGCGCAATACAACTGCAGAAAACGTGACGCAAACGCTCTATGAAGTCGATAAAACTAAAAAATCGATTCTTTTAAGCACCCTGATTAAAGAGAAAGAGTGGAAGCAAGTGTTGGTATTTGTAAAAACCAAACATGGTGCCAATCGTTTAGTGAAGAACTTAGAAGCACGCGGTATCCGCTCTGCAGCGATCCACGGCAATAAAAGTCAGGGCGCACGCACCAAAGCATTAGCCGAATTTAAAGCCGGGCAAATTCAAGCATTAGTGGCAACCGATATCGCTGCGCGCGGAATTGATATCGACCAGTTGCCGCAGGTAGTTAACTTTGATCTGCCGCATGTCAGCGAAGATTATGTACACCGTATCGGCCGTACAGGTCGTGCGGGTAATGAAGGGCAGGCTGTTTCACTTGTTTGTAATGAAGAATTTAAACTGCTTAAAGATATTGAAAAACTGATCAAAAAAGAGATTCCACGCCTTACGCTAAAAGGTTTTGAACCGGGCGAGCCGTTACCTCCTTCAGTGTTGGACACGCGTCCCGCTCATCCTAAAAAACCGAAAAAAGCACATCTGGATCATCGTGATGGGCAGCGTTCAGGTGAAAATACGGGCAGTAACAAAAAGCAACGCTCAGCACGTCATAATTTTG
Organism: Psychromonas sp.; assembly: GCF_047632995.1. Classification (GTDB taxonomy): domain Bacteria; phylum Pseudomonadota; class Gammaproteobacteria; order Enterobacterales; family Psychromonadaceae; genus Psychromonas. The sequence continues at coordinate 33,363 of NZ_JBLIEK010000003.1, read as the reverse complement.
TTGGCTCATAAGCGCGGTTATTTTTATTGTTCATAAATAGATAAAAAAAGCCTTAATATTCTTAAGGCTTTTTTATAGCAGTGTTTCTGTTTTTGTAGAAAATAAAACGACTAAGAGAAGGTTTTTAATGAAGAAAATAGCCCTGTTTGCGGATGTGCAAAATATCTATTACACCAGCCGGCAAGCTTACGGAAAACAGTTTAACTATCGTAAACTGTGGCAGCTTATTGAGCAGCAGGGGGAGATAGTTAGCGCCTTTGCGTATGCTATCGATCGCGGTGATAGTCAGCAGCAAAAGTTTCAAGAAGTACTGAGGCATCTTGGCTTTACCGTAAAGCTAAAACCTTATATCGAGCGCAGTGACGGCACCGCTAAAGGTGACTGGGATGTGGGCATTACTATCGACATTATGGAGATTGCAGCGCAAGTAGATACTATTATATTGCTCTCGGGTGATGGAGACTTTGCTATTTTATTGGACCGGGTAAAGGACCATTATGGGGTAACCACAGAGGCTTATGGCGTACCTAAATTAACGGCAAAAGCATTAATTGATTCCTGTACTGTTTTTCATCCTATCGCAGGTGAACTGTTACTCTAATAAGTGCAGGGTGTTTTCCCTATAAAATTCACTGGTTAGAAAGGCAATGCAATGCAGCAACTTATAGATGAATTAAAAACTTATATCGAGCCTGAAAAAGCGTTTTTTTTTCCTCAATTTTTTAAAGCGTTTCCCGGTGGCTATGGTGAGGGCGATCTGTTTTGGGGAATACGCGTTCCACCTCTTCGTAAGCTTGCCAAAAAACAGCAACAGTTAACACTTAATGAGCTGATCCCGTTAATCACTTCCAAGATACATGAGCAACGTCTGCTGGCGCTGTTTATCTTACGTTTACAGTTTGAAAAAGCAGAGGAAGATGCAAAGGAGAAAATTATCGCTTTTTATCTTAAATATCTTGATGGTGTGAATAACTGGGATCTGGTGGATAGTTCCGCCCATTATTTATTGGGGACCTGGCTATTAGATAAAAATGATAAGCAAATTTGGGCATTAGCGAACAGCGGAAATTTATGGTTTCAGCGTATTGCGGTAATGAGCAGTTTTGCTTTTATACGTGCAGGCCGTTTTCAACTAACGCTACAATTAGCCGAGCATCTATTACACCACCCTCATGATCTGATGCATAAGGCGAACGGTTGGATGCTACGAGAAATTGGCAAGCGTGATTTTAGTGTCGAGATGCAGTTTCTCGATAAGTTCTATACGCAGATGCCCCGCACTATGCTGCGTTATGCGATCGAAAAATTTCCACAACAGTTGAGATTAGATTATTTAAAAGGACGCCGTTAGCCAGCTACTCAGTGGCTTGACTTGCGCTTTTGTTTTTCTTTTCCTATCAATGTGTAAAATTTGCCTAGCCCAGCTTGTTGACTGCAGACAATTTGCCATTACACTGTTCATCGCCTTTACAATCATGGAGCTTCGATGGACACCTCTGTTCTGATACTGTTTATACCCACTTTTTTCGCTGTCTCGGCCACCCCCGGGCTTTGTATGACGCTAGCAATGACCTTAGGTATGACCATTGGCGTGCGTCGCAGCCTGTGGATGATGGCGGGTGAGCTGGTGGGCGTCGCACTGGTTTCTCTCTCTGCCTTGATTGGTGTCGCGACCATCTTGTTGGCCCATCCGAATCTGTTTCTTGCGCTGAAATATCTTGGCGGAGCTTACCTTTTTTATCTGGGGCTGCAGATGTGGCGCTCACGCGGTAAAATGGCCATTTCGCCAAATATTGAAACGCAAGAGAACGTTGCGCCATTGACGCTTGCAATGCAGGGATTTGTCACCGCCATCGCCAATCCGAAAGGGTGGGCATTTATGATCTCACTGTTACCACCCTTTATCGATGCCAGTCGGCCACTGCTCCCTCAGGCCACCATTTTGATTGCGGTTATTTTATGTTTCGAGCTTCTCTGTATGCTTCTTTATGCCACTGGAGGGCGCAGCCTGCGCAATCTGTTGCAGCAGCGAGGCAGTTTGATGATTTTGAATAGGGTGGCTGGCAGCATGATGTTAGCCGTCGCGTTATGGTTAGTTATTGCTTAACTGTTCCACTGCGGCTGTAAATTTAGTAAAGTCAGTTTTTAAATTTATTGAATAAGGTCTGCAGTGTGCCAAAAATAATTATAATCGCCCTGATATTAGTTGCTCTGTTTTTTATCTTTCAACGTTTTTCCAGTGATAAAAATGCACCGCAAAACATTCAGATTGGCGTTGATTTTCTTGCTGAAAACGGACAAAAAGAGGGCGTCAACAGTACTGCGTCCGGTCTGCAGTATAAAGTATTAACCCAAGGAGAGGGTACTGTTCATCCCACCGCGAGCAGTAATGTAAAAGTGCATTACCATGGCACGTTAATCGACGGCACTGTCTTCGACAGTTCAGTGAACCGTGGCGAACCAATCTCTTTTGGCCTCAATCAAGTTATTGCCGGCTGGACGGAAGGAGTGCAGCTGATGGTTGCTGGTGATAAATTCCGCTTTTATATCCCCAGTAATTTAGCTTATGGGAATCGCGGCGTGGGAAAAATCCCCGCTGGTTCATTACTGATTTTTGATGTTGAATTAATTGCTATTAATTAATCTTGCGTTGGTTTCCTTCATATTGAAAAAAATCCCCAAACTACGATATTCAAGTAGCTTGGGGATTTTTAATATAAAACCTCAGAGAGGGTTAGTCGGCGATCAACACCTGTCCGAATAGAGCTGGTGCTGTCAATTCAACATTACCGTCGGCTGCGATAACTACACCGGTGCCGCCAAGGGCATCTATATAGTTACCTGCAAGTGCTGCTGGCAGAGTGAAACTGATCGGCTTCGCTTCGGTTGAGTTATTAAGTACCACCAATGCCTTAGTACCTCCATCTTCACGCACTAATACAATCACATTCTGATCAATATAAGCGGGTTTATCGATACTGCCATCACGTAATACAGGGTTGTCGTTACGCAGTTTAATCAGTTTCTGGAAGTCAGCGAACAATGCATTGTCCGGTTCACCACCCGTATCTGCCCAAGGATAAGTAGCGCGGTTGAACGGATCATCACCACCTGTTACACCGACTTCGTCCCCGTAGAAAATAGATGGAGCCCCCGGGTACGTCATTTGGAACAATACTGCCAGTTTGAGGCGTTGCTTCGCTTCAGCAATTGTTGCTGGAGCGGTGCTCTCATCTAGGTAGCCAAACTGGTGTAGGGCGCGTGCTGCATCATGCGTAGACAGTAAGTTCATCAGTGCATAGAAAGCGGGTTCCGGGTAGTTCTCACGCATCATCTCCATATTGCTGTTGTATAGCGTTGCGGCGTCACCACCAGCTGCATAGTCGAGCACTGTATTGCGGAAGATGTAATTCATGGTACTGTCGAAGGTATCGCCTAGGAAGTACTTAGATGCATCAAACCAAGTTTCGGCTACGGTAATCGCATCGGGATTTTTGGCCTTAACTTCAGTGCGCCATTCACGCCAGAATTGATCGCTCACCCAAGGAGCAACATCCATGCGCCAGCCGTCAATACCCATATCAAGCCAGAACTTAGATACAGAGTCAGAATTGCCGTAGGCGAAGGCTTTCCAGCTATCAGATTCAACTAACTCGGGTAAAGTCTCTACCCCAACCCAACCTAAATATTGGTCAATCAGTTCAGTGTTTTCTGGAAAGAATTGGTACCAGCTGGCATAAGGCGATTCAGGCTGTATTACGCCACCTTCAAAGGCACCTACTCCCGGGAACTTACCGTAACGGTCGAAATAGACGGAGTCATTACCTGTATGATTCAAAGAAGTATCCAGAATTACTCGGATATTGCGTGTAGCCGCTGCTTTAACTAGTTCAGCGAACAATGCGTTATCACCGAAATTATCATCAATATTCATATAATCAGCGGTATCGTACTTATGATTACTTGGTGCTTCAAATAGCGGGTTAAAGTAAATTGTATTGATCCCTAGGTCGACCATGTAATCCAGTTTTTCAATTACACCTGCCAAATCGCCACCGAAGAAGTCGTTGTTGTAGGCCTCGTCGTCTCCTTCGTAGGCATCGCGTGCGTCCGGTACCCAAGGCGTATCGTTCCAGTTATTGTGGAATTCAACATCAATGTCTAGGTAAGAGTCTTTGCCCGGTGTCGGATCGTTGACAAGATCACCATTGCGGAAGCGCTCGGGAAATATGTAATAGTAGACTGCGTCATTGGCCCATTCTGGCACCTTAAAATCAGCTGCATAAACTGTCTGGCGGTAGCGTCGGATAGACTCTTTTTTACTCGGCATAGCCGAAATAACGCCAGTTCCGTTGGAGCCTTTTTCTGTCGTCCAGTAGATGCCATCATTGTTATTTTCGTAGATGAAAGTTTGCTCACCTATGCTGACCTCAAAGTAATAACCATAGATCGCTTTATTATCGAAGCTATAACTGCCGTTCCAGCGTTCGTTATCGCCATCGACTGCTTTATCTAATGGGATACGATCAACTTCTGTGTATTCGATGAGATCCTGATTACCTTCCAGAAGACGGGTTTCCACCACTAGAGTCACACCATCAATACCGGGCAGCGCATCGAGTGATAAGTCAATTTTAGTACCTTCAGTGACAGCGCCAAACGGTGCTTTAGAGATAAGAGAACGAGAGTCGAAATGCGTACTGAGGGCAATAGGGTCGGTTACCACAACATCCCCATTACCAGCAAAGGTCTTCTCTGCAATCGTTAAAGTTGGATTTTGTCCATTTTCGTCGAATGCGAGTTTGACTGTGTGTTCACCGGTGAAGGCAAAATTTAGATTAGCAGAACTGCCAGCCAACTCATCAGAAATCAGGTTAAAGGTTTCGCCAAATTCCAATGTGCCGCTTTCGCCTTCTGTTACGCTAAAGCTGAGCGCTGGGGACCATCCGCTATCGGCCACTTTGAAGCCGTAGTCACCGGTTTCATCGACATTGAGATAAAAACCGTCACAGCTGTAAGTAAAGGCTTCGTCAGAAGATGCCGTCCAGTCATTAAATCCGCCACGTAGGAAGAAAGTTGTATCGGGAAAGGGGTTATTCGGACAGCTTTCAATGGTCAGCTTCGGCGTTTCTACCGATTCGGATACATCCAACACCACGCGGTTCATTCCTGTGAAGGTGAAGTCAATGTTTCCGCCTGCGAGCGCCAGTAGAACTGCTGTATCTGCCACTAAGGGGTCGGCGCCGCTGCCGAAGTTAGCCGTCTCTGACCAAGAGGAGTCTGCTACCTTGAAGGTATTGGTACCGGTTAGCTCAGTAACCAATTCGAAACGGTTACAGACATAATTAAGCATGTATTCCGAGGGGGCGGTCCAGCCGTTGAACCCACCACGCAAGTAGAGGTCGGTATCGCCCAGAGGGTTGTCGATACATGTTTTTTCTACTGGTACAGTAACTACCGGCTCAGTAACTACTGGTACAGTAACTACTGGTACAGTAACTACTGGTACAGTAACTACTGACTCTGGATCCGGCGTTTGCGGCTCAGTGCTACTACTGTTACAACCGGCTAGTACCAGCGTAATAGAGGCTGCCAAAACAGACATTGCAAAGTTGGAGCGCGGACGCAACCTATGATGTTTTTGATTCATTATTTATTTCCTTATTAATGGTCAAGCAAACAAGGTTAATCGTTTAACCTTATGGCGACGCAACCATACAGACAAGATATAATTCAGGCAAAAGAGAAAGTGTATATATTGAATACAACTCACATTTTTTTATTGTTGTAGATATCTCATTGCCACTGAGCCTACAATTCGAGATTGTTTCGATTCCTTTGAAGTGCAATAATTTAGAAGTCGAATTACAAGGGCTCTCTTTTGTAATCTAATTATCAGCTAGGTGAAAAAATGAAAAAACCGACCCTCAAAGATGTTGCATCACTGGCTGGCGTTTCTGTCGCAACAGCTTCAAATGTGATTAATAACAAACTCAGCAAGGTATCTAAAGAGACGGTAAGCAAAGTATTGGCTATCGTCGAGCAATTAGGCTACCAAAAAGATCTCAATGCGCTTTCATTAAAAAAGGGCATCAGCAATATGGTGGTAGTACTAATGCCTGCCGTTGAGCATACCGACCCCTTTGAAAGCCTGCTGGTTGATGGCCCATTTTTTAGTGATTTTCTGGCCGGAATAGAATGTGGCGCGACTGCTCAAGGACTATATTTTAGTTTTATGCGGATAAAAAGTGTGCGTCAGATAGAAATGTTAGAGGGGGGGGCTCGCCCTACTGGGGTGATCGTCATTGGTAAATTGAGTGATCAAGTGCTTGCCGCTATTGCGGCTTGGGAATTTAAAACGCTGATCGTTGATGATAAGCCATTTTTTAAGCTGCATTCACCTGCTGCAAACCTTATCGACTACAGCATTGATGACTTCTACCTGGCGAAAATAGCCACTGAACATCTGGTCGAACGGGGCCACAAACGCATCGTGTTGTTGTTTGGTTCATTACCGTTATCCGAGGTGCATAGGGAGCGTTTTCAAGGAGTACAATCTGCTTTGAAGTCTGCCGGGATTGCTAACGGTTATTGTCCGCTGATCGAAACCAATCTGAATATAGAGGGAGCGCAGCAGGTTTTTACGCAGATTAAAAGTGCTATAGAGCAGGGCGCGACTGCCATTTTGTGCATGTCGGATATTCTAGCTATCGGTTGTTATCGACAGTTAAGCCTATGCGCAATCAAGGTGCCGCAAACTGTTTCTTTGATTGGAATGGACAATTTGCGGATATTGAAATACTTGCCATTTCAGTTGACCACTGTCAGCCAGGATATCGCCAGACGTGGTTACCGAGCGGTGCAGCTTCTGATCGATGATAGTCTACCTGTAGTTACCGATATCCGTCTAGTTGAAGGAGAAACTACAGCATTTTTGCTTTAAAAACATACAGTAATGAATACAGGGCTTACGCTTTATTCACTGGGCGGCGCATGATGAATGACCGCCAATCCACCGAGTGATGTTTTCCGATAGTTTCTGTGCATATCTTTACCCTTCAGGCTCCTGATAAATTTAGCTGTAGATTGAAATTTTTCGCAAAGTGATGATCAGATCAGTACATAATTCAATTTTAGATACATGGCATGCGCACTACTTTCTTAAAACACTTTATTCTATTACTGATCCTAGAATTGAGTGTTGTAAAAAACATAACCTCTTAGATACTTTCCTTCTTGCTATTAGCGCCTTAGCTCTTATATTTTCTATCTAGTATTTGTTCAAATAAGGACGTTAGTGATAGATCCGTACGGATAATTATTTTAACTACATGTTTTAATTTGTTATTTCGGTTGTTTTACTGAGTGACAAGGCAGTAAAAAAAGGGAACAGGAGTTCAGCCTTGCCTCCTTCATTTATCTATAGCTGACAGAATTTTATACGGCTCATGTGAAAATCAGGTTATAGGTATACTATTGTTGAAATAGTGCTGCTGGAAACATAATAAAAACGACTTTGAGAGTTGTACTCAAACCACAAAAAAAGAAACCGGATACATACGCACAATGCAGTTGATCCCTTTTGTTAAATATACATCCTGCGGCAATAGTTTTGTTATTGTCGATGAGACCGAGCGGAATTTTCTCAGCGAGGATGAGATGTCTCGTTTTGCGTTTCAGGCGACCAATATAAGTTTCGGTGTAGGTTGTGATAATCTGCTGGTCATTCAACGTTGTAATGAATCTACACTGCAATCGATTGATCAAAGCAGGCCTTACTGGATCCAGCCGCCACAGGCTAAAAAGGCTGAATTCTTGTTTCGAATGTTTGAACCGTCGGGAGAAGAAGCGCTGTGCTGCGGGAATGGTCTGATGTGTATAGCGAGTCATTTGTTGCACCAACATGGCATAAGCTGTGCTTCCATAATGACAGAAATTCCTCTGGCAACACCTAAGGTTATCAAGATCGGTGCAGACCATGGTCTATCCGGTAGTTGGGTTAATCTCGGACATCCACGATTAACGCCACCGGAATTGGTGAACTATGAGTATGCAGGGCAAATTGCTCCGGCAATTCACCAGATGCAGGAACTGCTAGTTAAGTTCCGCGCCGATGACCTGAAAGCTTTCACAACCGAGACAGCGTTACGTATTAGGGCGTCCTTGGTGTTCACCGGTGAACCTCACTTGGTGATATTCCCCGATAGTGGCTTCTCAGTGCCGGAACTGGCGGAGCATATCTTTGCCGGTTCAGCTCATGGCGCGATGGCTGATCGTCGCGAAAGTTTTGGTTCCTGGCTGATCGAACATATCGGCAACTATATGAACAACCGGATGCGGCATATTTTCCCTGCGGGCATAAATGTTAATTTTGCCCGTCGTACGGATCCTGCAGTGATAGAAAATCGCTGTTATGAACGGGGCATCAATAGGGAAACTCTGGCTTGTGGGACCGGCGCGTTGGCTGTGGTGTATATCTATAGTCGAATGCAAAACCTGAATATCTCAGAGATTGATGTATTACCTCATCGTTGCCGTTGGCATGATGATCAAGCAAAAATTCGTATTAAACAGACTTCTGACGGGTGGCAGATAATCTCTAATCCGGTGATGTTATTTGATGCTTTGTACCGTCTGCCAGCTAAAAATAACGGGCAGGCTCAAGTGTTAAATAAAGGGCAGGATATCGTGGTTCCTGAAAACGAAAAGCTGGAGGTTTAAATGGTAATGACCAATTCCATCTCAACACGTCCAGGCACTATTACTGCATTGATAGTGTTGCCTCTGAGTCTGTTTATCACCTATCTACTGCTCAGTATGGGATCTGCTCTCTCTGACGATCTGACTTATCTTGCTCGAGGTGTGGGAGAAGCGGCAGAACTTCAGGCTGTGTTATGGTCTCTGTTGGCAGGTGTGTTGGTTCTGGCAATATTTAACCTGTATCGCCCGGCGGCTCAATTCTGGCTCGGACGCAAGCCTTTTGCTGGCATAGGTCTGGTACTGTCCGCAGCGCTACTTACGCTCCTTGGTCTCTATATAAACCCAAAGGCTATGTCTGGTGTCTTGCCTGAGTTGCTGGCTGCCGGAGTTACCGCTACCTTGATTGCTGCACTGATCTGTTTCGAAGTATCCTTTGTGTTGCTCTCTAGGCTAACCGCCCGGGCGAAGAGGACTCTGCCACAAAAGGAGGCAGTGGACTACCGGCTGATGCGGCCGGCGATCTTCGTTTTTCTGTTTGGGATAGATCTGTCGATGGCTTTTATTCCGTTGTATATGGGGAAGATGGAGCAAGATTTTTTCGGGTTATCACAAAATGTGCTGATGGGGCTGCCCATTTCAGTTGAATTTTTTTGTGTCGGTGTGGCGATTCTGCTGGCAGGCGTCTGGTTTGACCGGCGCGGCTGGCAGGAGCCTTTCTATGCGGGACTGGCACTGGCAACGCTCGGTGCGCTGTATTCCTGGATGGCTCCCGATGCCCTGCATTTCATCCTCTCCCGAGGGCTGGTTGGTTTGGGTTACGGCCTGGTACAACTATCCTCTCACGGCTTCGTAATTCGTAATACGGATAAATCCACCAAGGCTCAGGGAATGGCTCATTTGGCTGCCGGTCTCTATGCCGGCAGTATTTGTGGTGCTGCCACTGGTGCGGTGATGGCCGAGCATTTCGGTTACGAGGTAGTGTTCCTCAGTGGTGCGTTGATTATTATCTCAGTGGTGTTGTATAGCCTGCTGATACTGGGGTATCCCGCCACTACGCCAAGCAAGACAGAAACCGTGCCGGTAAAACATGCCGGTAAGTCGGTTTTGCGCCGCTTCCTGCTGGATAAACGGGTTCTGGCTGCAATTTTTTTCAGCAGCATGCCGGCGTCTATTGCCGTGGTTGGTTTTCTTAACTATTTCAGTCCGGTTTATTTGGATCGACAAGGTATCTCTGAATCCACTATAGGTCAGGTGCTGATGCTCTTTGGTGTCTGTCTGGCGGTGCTCGGCCCAAGAGTCGGGAGGTTGATAGATGCAACTGAAAATAAACAACAGCTGGTGTTGTTCGGCAGCTTGCTGGGTGCCGCGGCATTTCTTACTTTTAGTATCTGGGATGGGCTGCTGGCGACAATAATTGCTATTCTTTTATTGGGGCTTTCCAATTGTCTGGTGCTGTCGGCGCAGAGCGTTTTCCTGCTGAAACTGGATATCACTCAGCAGTTGGGGGAAGGCAAAGCGATGGGGATATTTCGTTCTACCAGCCGTATCGGCCAGATGCTTGGGCCGATCATTTTCGCCTGGCTGTTCCTGTTCGAGGATGTACGTATTGGTATCACTTATCTGGGGCTGGCGTATATCGTCATGGCACTCGTTTTTATCTGGTTGACAGGTCGTGATGTCGATCATCTGCAACAAATACAGGAAGGGACTCAGTAGTATGAACAACCAGAAGAGTGATGACTCCTTGATCGATCACTACATGGCAGAGATCAGGAAGCGACTGCCGGTTGTCGACAGAGCATTGGCGTTGTACGGTGATATGCCGCTGAGCGAGTATCTTAACGTGGTGACCGAAACCGCCAGCGAGCGCTATCAGTCAGCCGACGATCTCGGTGATGCTGTTTATGAATATGCCGCACCGCTGCTCGGTGAAGAAGCTGCCGCAATGGCGCGGGAAGAGCTTAAACAGAGTCCTGTGGTTCTGACGGCGAACCATCATGGCGTAGACTACTTCGCCCAATCAGTGCAGGGAACGCTGCTCTTCAGCCAGCGAAAACTGCCCGATGGTCAGAGGGCCAAGACGGTGCCGGTAATGGCTTGTGGTAGCATTTCCATGAATAACCTGACCTATCCGCGCGGGATGCTGGCTTATGATTGGCACCCAGAAAAAAAATCAGCTGTTATCACCAAGATACCGATCTTCTCGAACCAGGTGACAGGGAAAGCGGTTACCTGGGTACCTAACTATGATTCAGACTCTATCAAAAGAACGGAAAAGTCAGTGTTGCAGATGGTGCGGGAAAAGCGACTCTCAGAGCAGAGTGCAAACGTGATAATTGAGATCCTCCATAATGAGTATTTATCACCAGATTTACTTGCGCTCAATAAATATTCGGATCAGGCCGTTATACTGAATTCCCAGCTGTGGTCAAGGATGTTTGCCTCTATTTCTCCTCGCCCGGAGCTCCTTTATCTGGAGATGGAGAAGGTTTGCAGCATACTGTTGAAGAAGGATCTTATGAATGTTCAAAGTTTGCTCAGTTTTATTTTATTCGATTATGAACTACGCAAGATAGTGCTTACATCTCTTAATCAAGTTAAAGGGTGCTGGGTAAAAGAGGAGCTGGAGCAACGGTGGTTGGATAAAGATTGTCCACAAAAATTAAAATCAAAGTCTTGCGGAACATTTCTGTTCTGGTGGATTGATGAAGAGGGACGTAGGGTACCTTTACTTCCTATGAAAATACAAGGGCGTGAGCTATTAAGGGGAGTCGACGACCGAGGCAAGACAGTTGAATTGCTGCTTGAGAACAAGTCCCTTTCAGCCCTATTGGATACCGGACAGCTATTGCCTTCAGTGTTTGCCTGTTTTCTTGCAATGACATTGGCAAGAGGGATTACCTGTGCCGGGGGGTATTATCAAGCTGAATATCTAGCCTTGATGAAGCAGGGGCTTTGCAACGCGCTGAAAAATGTTCAGGGTTACGAGGAGCTTGCCGCTATCGTCGTTCAGGCAAGGACTGATTCCTATTTGTCAGGAATGCAGACAATAATGGCTGAATCAGGAGGCAATGGTGTCTATCCGTTAGGACCACTGGAGCTAATAGGTAAAAATGCTTTGACAGCAAAGGCGCTTTTACAGTTTGACAAAATAAGTGTTATAGAGGCTCATAGAGCTTCAATAGTTGATACATTCACCGATGCGGCCTCGGATATTCAAGTAAGTGAAGAGCAATGGCTAACTGTGGCCAGAGAGCTAGCAAAGAATGAATCATTGATAAAAGTCGCAAATTCATCTTATGGTTAGGATTGCGATCCTAACAGAGTGCTTGTGCACTTTCGTTGTGTAGACTAATAGATTGGACATTAAGAAAAAATCGGATTTAATTCATATTGTTATAGATCCGTGTTTTTATTCTTTCGGGGGACTATAATTTTCGTTATTAGGTGTAATTCAGTATTGTTTTACTCATTGATGGTAGTTTTTGATTACTTTCACATTAAATTCAAAGTCTGTTTTTAATTTTCTTTTTGCTTAAGATCCAACCCATGAAGAGGTCATAGATGATTAAGAAAATTGTGCTGCTATCACTTTATCTGATCGTAACGATCAGCTTTTCCGCAAAAGCTACTGATAGTCAGGAAGCAGATGCTGCTCCTGTAACCAATGAAGGAAAACCATGGCGTATTGGTTACTATGAGGGCGGTGAGTATATTGACTACCAACAGGAATTCGTGGCAATGATTCGCGCTCTTATGGATCTTGGTTGGATAGAGCCTAAAGCGATGCCTAAACTGTCTGGTGAAACCACCAAGCCTCTTTGGCACTGGTTGGCGAATGAGGTAAAAAGCGATTATATCGAATTTATTGAAGATGCTCACTATAGCGCATCATGGGATGATGAAAAGCGAATAGAAACAGTAGCTACCGTTTTAAAAAGGCTTAATACTAAGAAAGAGATCGACCTGATGCTGGCATTTGGGACTTGGGCCGGTAAGGATATGGCGGCAGGGAAGCATCATACGTCGACCTTGGTGGTTTCTACTAGTGATCCACTGGCCTCGGGTATAATTAAAAGCCTGAAGAACTCCGGAGCAGAACATCTTCATGCGACTATTGACCCCTATAGATTTGAGCGTCAGTTAAAGGTATTTCACGAACTAGTTGGTTTTAAGCGGCTTGGTGTAGCCTATGAGAATTCGGAGTTGGGGCGCAGTTATGCCGCCATAGAGTTTGTTGAAAAGGTCAGTCAGGAGAAGGGCTTTGAGATAGTGCGCTGCTATACCAAAAGTGATATCAGCGATAAGAAAACAGCTGAAGACAGCGTAGTTGATTGCTTTAAATCACTGGCTAAAAACGTAGATGCAATTTACGTAACTAACCAGGGCGGTGTCACAATGGATAGCATTCCCCGTTTGGTAAATATTGTCAACGAGCAGAAAATACCTACATTTTCTCAATCAGGAGAGCAAGAAGTTAAATATGGCTTCTTATTTAGCTTATCTCGTTCAGGTTTTCGTTATGTCGCTGAGCACAATGCCAACGTTATTGGAAAGATATTTAACGGCATGGCGCCAGGTGCAATACCTTTGATTTTTGAAGAGCCATTAAAAATAGCGATTAATTTGAAATCTGCAAAAATCGTCGGCTTTAATCCTCCACTTCTGCTGCTGGGGGCCGCCGATGAGATCTACCGCGAAATTCAGGACAGCAAATGATATGCAAAATCGCCCATTAATATTATCTGCAGGCATGGAGCAGCAGAAATAATGCAACAGATAAAAGGTTTTTTTATTTGGATGTTGTTGTGCTGCAGTTTTCTGGCAGTGAGTGTCAATGCTGCGGATTTCAGCAGTAGTCCGCAAGCTCAGCCAGAAAAACGCTGGCGTATCGCTTATTATCATGGCGGTGAGTACGCGTATTATTATGATTATCTGTATGCCATGAGCGAAGGTCTGAGCCGTTTAGGCTGGATCGAACCACTATCATTGCCTGACTTTGCCGATAAAGATACCCGAAAATTGTGGCTGTGGTTGGCGCATAATGTAAAGAGCCATTATTTGGAGTTTGTCGCGGATGGTTATTATTCAGCCGACTGGGATAATATTGCCCGGCAAAAAGTTCGCAATAGCCTGATCGCCAGACTCAATCAGAGCAAGGATATCGATATGGTTTTTGCTCTGGGAACATGGGCAGGGCAGGATCTGGCGAATAATCGTCATCGCGTGCCCACGGTTGTAATATCTACTAGTGATCCCCTGAGTTCTGGCATTATTAAAAGCCTGGATGATTCAGGTTATGACCATCTTTTTGCCAGTTACGATCCTGGGCTTCAGTCACAGCAGATACAGGTTTTTCATAAGTTGATTGGATTTAAAAAACTGGGCGTTCCTTATGAGAATACAATCAGTGGCAGAAGCTATGCGGGTATGATACTGATCGAAAAGGCATCGCTGGAGCTGGGATTTGAAATCGTGCCTTGTTATACCCTGAGTGATATTGCTGACCAACAGTTGGCAGATCAGAGCGTCCTAGAGTGCTTTGATAAGCTGGCACAGAAAGTGGATGCTATTTTCGTTTCCAGCCAAGGGGGAGTAAACGCCGGAACCATCCCCAAGCTTGTTGATATTGCTAATCGTTATGCCGTTCCAACATTCTCTCAGAATGGTCAAGAGGCAGTTCGTTATGGTTTCCTGCTAAGTCTGATCCGGTACTCTGGATTCAGGCCTGAAGGGATGTTTCTGGCTGAAAATGTCGGGAGAATTATCAATGGCGCCAAACCGCGCAATCTGAAACAGGTATTTAATGGTTCGTTCAGCATGGTTGTGAATATGAAAACCGCTGAAAAAATAGGTCTGTACGTGAATTCAAAGCTGCTTGCTACAGCGGATAAATTATTATGGACGATTGAGGTCCCAGAATGATGTTGACTTCGCTGAAATTTAAGTTTCTTGCGCTGATCCTGTTGGTGCTGGTGATGACCTCCCTGAGTACTTTTTACTTTACCCAACGTGATGTCGGCAGCGCTATGCTTCGGGCAGAGCAGTCATCAGCGGAAAATGTGCTGCAACTGGCGGATCTTAATATTCGCGGTAGTTATGATCAGCTGATCAGTGAAAAAATTGAGCTGTTAATGCAGTTAAAAGCGGAGATGGTACATACTGCCAATATAAGCAACTCTGTTCTGCACGAATTTATGCTGCTGAGCAGAGGTAGCCGTTTGTCGGAGGAGGAAACGCAGCAAAGAGCAAAGAGCTGGTTGCGTAAAGTTGGTTACGCTAGTGGTGAGCTTATGCTCTTTGATCACAATGGTAAGATCCTCGCTGCTAGTAAATCGGAGCTGGATGGGACGTCGATTAAAAATATTCGGGATGTTAAAGGGCGTTTGCTCTATCAAGCGATGCGGGATGAACAGTTGGGCCCGCAGGGGGATACGGCTATCTTTTCCTGGCAGAAACCAGGAGAGACAACGCAGGGGCAATTTATGGGGCAGTTTCTACCCGTCAATGGCTGGCCCTGGACCCTGGCTGTCATTGTCAACTTTGATAATGTTGAGCAAGAAAGCCTGCGTAAGATGGAGGGCATTATTGCCAGCCTGACCCAGACCTTTAGTAATATTCAGATAGCAAAAACCGGCTATGCTTTTCTCTTCAATGGCGATAAAGAGATCCTTATCACCCCTCCGGGAGAGAGCTTAGATAATTTTAATGAACAGTCTCTGCCCCGATACAGCGTAGTGCTGGATAATATTATTTCCGCAAAGGGTAAAAATGAAAACGCCATCAATTATAAGGATCCCTTTTTCGGTGATCGTGAAGTGGAAGTTTTTATCAGCTACTTTAAAGCATTTGACTGGTATCTGGGGGTGGTCGTTCCGGTGGCCGAAATAGAAGCGCCGGGTAAAAGTCTGATCAAACGGCAGAGTCTTGTTATCGGCCTGATTTCGCTGCTCGGTTTAGCTGCCGCACTGATTTTGGTGTTTCGTATATCCCGTCCGCTGAATACACTGACATCTTATGCTAACGCATTGCCTACACAGAATTTTAGTCAGAAAAACCCCGATACAATAAAAATTAAACGTCTGGCGATGGAATACCGTGATGAGGTCGGGCGCCTGGCAGAGTCATTTGTCTTTATGGAGGCATCTATTCGCCAGAATATTCAGCAGGCGCTGCATGAAAAAGAGATCGCAGAGAAAGCCAGCCAGGCAAAAAGTGAATTTCTGGCGACCATGAGTCATGAGATACGCACTCCAATGAACGGCGTGCTGGGTATGACTGATCTGGTGCTGGAAACAGAACTAAGCACAGAGCAGCGTCGTTTTATGGAAATGATCAAATGCTCTGGCTTCGGATTGCTGGAGATTATCAATGATATTCTGGATTTTTCTAAAATTGAGGCGGGTAAACTGCAGTTGGACAACCGCCCTCTGCAATTGCAGGAACTGATTGAAAATTTGCTTACTATGCTTAGCCCTCAGGCGGAAAAAAAGGGGTTACAGCTAAGTTGCCGTTTGCCCCGCGAGATGAACAGCTGGGTGTTGGGTGATGCGCTTCGCTTGCGTCAGGTCTTAACTAATCTGATCGGCAACGCGATTAAGTTTACTCACAGCGGCGAAATTTCAGTATCGGCGTTTATTGTTGATCAGTCGGCGGCTGAATTATCATTGCAGATACGGGTGCGGGATACTGGCATAGGTATTGCGGCTGAACATCAGGATCGGATCTTTAAGTCATTTTCTCAGGCTGATAGTTCGACCACCCGTCATTATGGCGGTACCGGGTTAGGTCTGGCTATATCCAAACAGCTAATAGAAATGATGGGAGGAAGCATCGGCTTTAGCAGTGAGTTAGGCCACGGAACTACCTTCTGGTTTGACCTTAAACTGAAAAAGACTGCTCAGACTTCGAGTGGTAATGCTTTGCCT
This sequence comes from Psychromonas sp., assembly GCF_047632995.1. GTDB lineage: Bacteria > Pseudomonadota > Gammaproteobacteria > Enterobacterales > Psychromonadaceae > Psychromonas. Next base: position 16,735 of record NZ_JBLIEK010000003.1, on the reverse strand, counting down.
GTAAGCGCTGTAGAGGAACAACAGATAGAACTGCAGGGTAAGGTGTTGTTAGTGGAAGACCATCCGGTTAATCAGGAATATGCTCTACAAGCGTTGATTGGTTTGGGTGTTGATGTGGATTTGGCCGGGAATGGGGTCGAAGCACTGAAACGATTAAAAGAGCAAAACTATGACTTGGTATTAATGGACTGTCAGATGCCTGAGATGGATGGTTATCGGGCAACGGAGCTGTTCCGTCAGGGAGAACAGGAAAACGGATCGCGGCGTTTGCCGATCATTGCTCTTACCGCAAACGCTATGCTAGAAGACCGGCAGCGCTGTATTAGTGCCGGTATGGATGATTATCTGTCCAAGCCCTTCAGTAAAGCACAAATCGCAATCCTACTACAGCGCTGGCTTCCTGATGCTTCAGGCTCTGTTGCAGTTGTTGGACCTGTGATCATTACAGAGCCGACTGTTGCCGATGCTGTTGAGCCTGCAATGGCTGTGGCCGATGCGCCGTTGCTGACGACGGCTATTGAGGAGCTGCGTGAGATGGATGATGACGGTCGTTTCTTTAATCGTATTATTGATGCGTATCTTACAAAGTCCCCTGTCGATATCGAACAGTTAAGTCAGGGAGTGACGCTCTCTGATGCTGAAATAGTGCGCAAGGCTGCCCATAGTTTCAAATCCAGTAGTTATAATCTGGGGGCTCATCGACTGGCTGAAATGTGTAAAACGATGGAAATGATGGGACGGGACAAAGATCTAGATCAGGCAATATCCCTGTGCGTCAGTATTGACGCAGAATACCAGCGGGTCCGGGAAGCTCTCATTAAAATTAAAGAGAATAATAATGCAGAAAATTCAGATCAATAGCGAACCCGTTGAATTGACCAAAGTATTAGTGGTTGATGATGATATCACTGCACGACTTCTGGCCCTTCAGGCGTTGGGCAAAGAAAATTTCGTTGTTATAGAAGCAGAAGATGGGATAGCGGCATTAGCGTTATTTCAGGCAATGCAGCCGGATATTGTACTGCTGGATGTTGCCATGCCGGGCCTGAACGGTTTTGAAGTCTGTCAGCAGCTGCGCCGTTTACCCTGCGGTAACTTAGTACCGATACTGATGGCGACAGGACTGGACGATATTGACTCGGTACGCCAGGCTTATGAAGCGGGTGCTACTGATTTTGTCACTAAACCGTTCAATTGGAAGATTCTGGCGCACAGATTGCGCTATATGGTAAGAGCCAGTGACACTACAGAGCAGTTACAGGAATTGCAGAAAAGTGAGTCACGCTTGGATAATGCACAGCGTATTGCTCGCTTGGGCAATTGGGAGTGGAATCTCAATAATAATGAAATTTACTTGTCAGAACAGCTTTATCAGATGCTAGAGATGCGTCGGGGAGTTACCAAGCTAAGTTATCGCGGTTTTCTCAGTAAACTGCCCCATGGCGAACGAAAGGAGTTCCGGCACTGGATTCATTGCCTGGTGCATGGTAATCAGAAGGATCTGCGCCAGGGCTGGAATCACAGTATTTCTCAGAGCGACGGCAGATACTTGGATGTACAGCATCAGGCTGAAGTGTTTTATGACGAAAATGGTGCAGCAAAGCAGGTCTCAGGTACCGTACTTGACGTGACTGAATTGAAACGGGCACAGAACAAGATCCTTCATATGGCTCACTTTGATAGCCTTACTGGATTGGCTAATCGCAATGTATTCCGGGAACGGGTAGAGGTGGCGATGGAACGGGCAAAACGGCATGGTCTCATTGGAGCCGTATTATTTTTGGATTTGGATAACTTCAAGAGAATTAACGATACCTATGGCCACAGTATAGGTGATCAGCTTTTACAAGAGGTAGCCAGGCGTTTAACCCACACTGTGCGCAGCAGCGATAGTATCTGTGATATGCATTTACACTCTGCAACAGATCTTAATATGATTGCCCGTCTCGGCGGCGATGAGTTTACTGTATTACTGCCAGAGATCCGGCATATAAAATCTGCCGAAAATGTTGCCAGACGAATACTGGATTCCATGGAGTTCTGTATTAACCTTTCTGGACATGAATTCGTTGTAACTTCCAGTATTGGTATTGCTATCTTTCCCGATCACGGAGAGGATGTTGAAAGCCTGCTTAAAAATTGCGATGCTGCAATGTATTGCGTTAAGCATGCGGGCAAGAATGGCTATGAATTATTTGTTAAATCTATGAATGTTGTGGTTAAACGTCGGCTGGAAATGGAAACTTGTTTGCGCCGCGCGATGGATGATAACGAGCTGTCGATCAACTATCAGCCTCAGGTGGATATTCAAACCGGGCGCATTATCGGTGTTGAAGCGCTGCTTCGCTGGAATAGTGCCGAGCTGGGAATGGTTTCTCCAGTTGAATTCATTCCGGTTGCTGAGGAGAGTGGATTGATTTCGCCGATCGGTGAATGGGTACTCAGAGAAGCGTGTCGGCAGATAAAAAAATGGCGAGATGACGGCTTGCCTGAGATCCGAGTTGCAGTGAATTTATCAGTACGGCAGTTCGCCAAACAAAGTATTGATAAACTTGTCTCCCAAGTGTTGTTAGAGACAGGCCTGCCTGTCCATTGTCTGGAGCTTGAGATCACCGAAAATATGTTAATGGACGATGTCGAGGGGTCTGTCGAGACCTTGCATAAACTAAAAGCCTTAGGTGTCTATCTGGCGATTGATGACTTTGGTACCGGCTATTCAAGCCTGAGTTATCTGAAACGTTTCCCGATCGATAAGCTTAAGGTTGACCGCTCCTTTATTACCAATGTGACGACTGATCCTGGAGATGCGTCTGTCACTCAGGCGATTATTGCTATGGCGCATAGTCTGGGGTTGACGGTGACAGCAGAAGGTGTCGAAGAGGTCTCTCAACTGGCGTTCTTACGTCAGAATAATTGCGAAGAAGTGCAGGGTTATTATTTCAGTAGGCCCCTGACTACAGGGGATATGGAGCATCTATTACAAAGCAGTAAAGGCTATCTCGAGGTTTGATACTAAGTTAATGGCGATTTTATAGATATCAAAAATGGAGATCATGGATATTCATCTTTATAATTTATAGACTGCAGGGGATTTTATTCATTTTTCAACACCTGATCTCAGCCTTTCTGGCGATCAGCATGTCACGAATCGTTTTTAATGCTTTGCCTTGATTAACGATTTTCCACGCTAAAAAAAGAGGTAGCGGCTGGTGAATTTCTGCTATCTGCAGTTCAATCAACTCGCCACTGTCTAAATACTTTTGAATACGCTGGCGCGGTAAAAAACCGCAACCGATACCTGCTAGCTGGGCATTTATCTTGTATTCTATGGTCGGGACATAAAAGAATTTATCTTCGCTTATCACCGCTGAGGTATTCGCTATCCATTGCCGCGCCGTATCGTGCGCGACAACTGCGCGGTGGGCTGCAATGATCTGATCGCTTAATGGTTGCGGCTGCCGGGTGAGTGGATGGTCTGAACTGACCACAAAAACAGGATCAAAATCGCACAGAGACAAGGTCTGAATCCCTTTTTGTTTGGGGATGGGATGGGATGCGCCGATGATCATATCTATTTTATCATCCACCAGAGACTCCCAGGCGCCGTTCATTATCTCCTCGCTAATATCTATCTCAACACTGGGATGCGATTTTAAAAATTCATTAAGCACAGAAAATATCACGTTGCTTTGTAATATGGATTCAATGGCAATATTTAATTTAGGCTCCCAGCCATTGGCGATGGTTTGAGTTTTCACCGTCAGTCGCTCTACGGCCTCAAGAATTAAGCGTCCTTCGCTGAGCAGGTGCTTTCCGGCGGGGGTTAACACTGATCGCCTTCCCTGTTTTTGAAAAATAGTGACCTGTAACTGCTCTTCCAGTTTTTGCACTATATAGGAGAGTGCGGAGGGCACTTTACCCAGTAGCTCGGCAGCGGAGGCATAACTGCCGCGTTTCTCAATTGCATCAAGTACGGTGATCGCTTCAAGGGTAATAGGCAACTGTGGCATCTTGGGGGACCTTATGGATTACAAAAAAAATTATTGTTCAAATATTTTGAACATATAGCATTAATTTAATGCCTTATTAAAAAAGAAGCAAATCCTATACTGTTGTTATAGAAAAAGAGCTTTATATCTAGGTTATTTGAAGATCCATCTGCGAATAATTTGGGTATAAAACCATTGGTATAATTGCTGGGGTTTGTAGTATGGGATTAATTGTAAAAGGTCAGTGGGTCGATAAGTGGTATGACACTGCAAGTAGCGGCGGGGAATTTATTCGCCAGCAAAGCCAGTATCGCAATACTATTTCCAGTAAGGCGGGCAGTCAATATCCGGCAGAGCCCGGGCGTTACCATCTCTATCTTTCACTCGCCTGTCCGTGGGCGCATCGGGCCTTGATTTTTCGCCAATTAAAGCAGCTGGAAAATATTATCTCGGTGAGTGTTGTTGAACCTGAAATGTTAGATAAAGGCTGGGTTTTTGGCGCGTCAGGTGATGAGCTATATCAGCTGAGTGAGCTCTCGGCGCTTTATTTAAAAGGCGATGAAAATTATCAGGGGCGCGTTACCGTGCCGGTTTTGTGGGATAAAAAAACACAAACGATTGTGAATAATGAGTCGAGCGATATTATTCGAATTTTTAATAGCGCATTTAATGAGTTAACGGCTAATCGGGATGATTATTATCCTGAGGCATTACGCGTAGAAATTGACACTGTTAATAGCCGGATTTATAACGATATTAATAATGGCGTCTACAGAGCCGGTTTTGCCACTACACAAGCTGCTTATGAAACCGCCTATTTACAACTGTTTACTACATTAGATTGGTTGGAAGCGCGTCTGGCCACACAGCGTTACTTGCTTGGAGATAAGCTCACCGAGGCTGACTGGCGTTTATTTACCACATTAATACGTTTTGATGCAGTCTATCATGGTCATTTTAAATGTAATCGGCAAAAGATCAGCGAATTTACTCATCTTAGTGGTTATCTTCGCGAGCTTTATCAAATACAGGGGATTAAAGAAACGGTCAATATGAGCCATATTAAAAACCATTATTATCGCAGCCATAGTTCCATCAACCCGACCGGGATTGTGCCATTAGGGCCCGATTTAGATTTTTGTGCCGCGCATAATCGCGCTTATTTATAGTATCTATTTATAGTTCATAAGGAGCAGTGATGATTAAACATATCCGCTATAACGACTTGGGGCGAGCAGATCATGGCTGGTTACAAAGCCGTTTTCATTTTAGTTTTGCAGATTATTACAATGTCCAGCGTATGGGGTTTGGCAAGTTACGGGTGATTAATGACGATCTTATAAAACCGGGTTACGGGTTTGATCTGCATCCGCACAAAAACATGGAAATAATCAGTTATATCCGCAGTGGGGTCGTTTCTCATCAGGATAGCGTAGGCAATAAAGGGCAAACAAAAGCGGGCGAAATTCAGGTAATGAGTGCGGGTTCGGGGATTCTTCATTCAGAATATAATTCAGGCATCGAACCATTAACTCTTTACCAAATTTGGATAGAAACGAATAAACCGGAAACGCAGCCGCGCTGGGAAACACAAAAATTCCCGATCCAGCCGGTGACAGACGATTTACCTTTATTAGTCTCCGGGTTTGCAGGCGAGCAAGAGCAGGCGTTATTTATTAATCAGAAAGCGCGTATTTTCGGTGGGCGTCTACAGCAGGGAGCAAAAATCAAGCAGAAGATAACAGTGCAAGCTTATATATTGGCATCGCAAGGGCGATTCGAAATTTCCGATAGCGAGTATTTGCAAACCGTTAGCCTCAATCAAGGTGATGGCGCAGAGGTGACAGAGATAAGAGAGTTAACCATAAAAGCATTAAGTGATTGTGAGCTTGTTTTAATTGATCTGCCTCGTTGATTGCTGAAATGATGTTTTTGTGCGCAGGTTTTTAGCTTGTGGCTGAAGTTGAAAAGCAAACGAATGTGGAACATATCAGATCTGCACTGTTTTGAAAGGGGAAAAATCACTTGTTTGCGCATCATCTTTTAAAGCATGTATAGCACATATCGGTAGTGTCATTTTTCTCTAAAGATTGCTGTAAGAGGGCCTCTAAGAACTAAATATATCCTATAATATATTTAGGGGAATTGTTAACTCGTTGTGTGGGGTCTGTAGGCGTTAACATTGACTTGGTTTTATTAACTTCACTGTTTTAGCATTAGTGATCTATTCCAACTTTAAATACTTGCAAAACTAGTGGCTAACTTAACCAAATATAGCAAGTGTCAATTAGTGACAACTATCACCCTTGCTTTTCTCCCTTATAAAACAACTTGCTCAGCTTTGGTGCTTATTGCAGGTATGAAATATTTTTAATGGGATATTTGCTGTTATGAAAATTAAAGGTTTTACCTTAATTGAACTGCTTATCGTGATTGCAATTATCGGTATTCTTGTCGCTGTGGCTTTACCGAGTTATCAATCCCACGTTCAAACTGGCAACCGCGTTGCAGCGCAGCTTGCCTTAACGAAAATTTCCCAGCAGTTTGAACGTACCAGTGCGCGTCAGGGGAATTATCCGGTAGGCACGGCCGGCTCTGCGATTATCAATGGGGTCGATAGGCCCGATAGCTATACTTTCACACTATCAAGCAGTGCCGTCGACACCTTTACGATTACGGCGACGCCAGTTGCTGGCGGTATTAACGCAAGCGATAAGTGTGGCACGCTCAGTATTGATCAAACCAGTAAAACAACCGCTAGTTCCGGTAGTGACTGCTGGTAATTATAGGAAATAATATTATTCAATGAATAATTCACAAGGGCTGACATTACTCGAACTGTTAATTGTAATGGCTATTGTGGCTATATTTGCGGTGATTGGTGTACCCAGTTTTAGCTCCTTTGTGGCCAAGGAACGACTTGCAGTTGCGACGAATGAACTTTATAACGGCTATCGTTTTGCGCGTAATGAGGCACTGAAAACATCGAGTTCAATGACATTAGATGCTGTTTCAGGTGACTGGTCGCTGGGCTGGCAGGTAAAAAATAGCGCTGGCACTGTGCTTTTTGAAAGTAAAGTGCCGCATTCAAGTATCACGGTTTCAGCGAGTGCTGTGACAGTTAAGGGGATGGGCTCGGTTAGCAGTGCAGTTAATTACAGTATTACCGATGCTACTGATACAAACTGTATTCTTATACTTACAAGCGGACAAAGCAAATCACAAAACGGTAACTGCCCATGAATAAGAGAACAAATGGATTTTCCTTATTTGAAGTGCTGATCTCTATGTTTATTACGGGGGTCGCGTTATTAGCGTTAGCTAAGATGGATATTTATATATTGAAATCATCACAATCCAGCTTTAATTATACGGTTGCAACGATCCGCGCTAATAGCTTTATTGATTCGGTATGGCTTGATTTATGTAAGGTACAGACTAGCGGAACGGGCACTTATGAAGCTATTCGCAGTAACTGGTTAAGTGAGTTAAGTGCCGCGAATATGACGGCTGATGCCAATTATCCTCCTGCTACCTATACACAGGAGACGTCGGTCACTATTAGTTGGAGCGATTCACGTTTCACTGATGACGATGCCAATAATAAAGTCACTATGGATGTTAAATTTCCTGATAGTGGTTGCGGGTAGTATATGAAATTTGAATATGCGGATCGTTTTAAAATGAAAGTCAGACAAACTGGATTTACACTGATTGAGTTGTTGGTTGCTATGCTGATAAGTTTAGTTTTAATCTTTGCCTGCACATCACTGTACAGCTCATTAAAAAGTAGTATTACTCTTGCGCAGGGGTTAGCGACGGCACAAGAGTCATTACGTGGCTCATTTTATTTAATGTCCCGCTCAGTACGTCAGGCGGAAAAATACGATATCACCGGTACTAGCGGTGCCGTCTTAACCACTACCTATGCGCCAACGAGTAATACTGTATACAGTTGTTTGGGACATACTGTTTCCTCCGCAGGGGGGACTGACACCTTTAGCTTGGTTGGTGGTGATCTCTCTTGTGATGATGGCATTGCTAACGAATTAATTGCATTGGGTGTTAGCTCTATCTATTTTGAAAACATTACCGGTACTAATGGTGACGGAGTAAAAGTGACCATAAAAATAGAGGGGATGCCGGACTCTTATGCGAGCGGGCTTTCTTTTGCACTGGCATTGCGGCAAAAAGTATTATTAGATATTACCAATTAAAGCGCGTTATTTTGTAAAAAAAGTGACTGAATATTTATTTTAACTATGTAATAAAAAGGAGCCACTATGAAACAACAATCAGGATTTGTACTGGTATCTGTGCTTATCATTACCACTATTACCACTATGCTGGCTTTTTCTCAAATTAATGAAAATAGACTGCAGGAGCGCATAAGTGGTAATCAGCAGAAAGAATTAAATGCACGACTAGCAGCCGAAAAAGGGCTGTTTACCGCTTTTGAATATATAGATAGCAGAAATAAAGCGAATGCTAGCAATGCGCAGATATTAGCTGAACTGAATGGCTGGTCCGTACCAACGGATGAGCATTACTCTTTTCCGGAAACAATTGAGCTTGATGCGACAACTCATACCTTTACCTTGTTAAGTAAGGGAGAGGTTAACGGTGCCATCGCTTATTTAAAAACACAAATAGTCGCAAGTGAAGAGATCGGCAGTAGTCTTTTTGATGATGCGGTTGCGGGCTGTGAAGGCGTTGCGATTGGCAGCGGCGGCGGACTTGTTGATAGTTATAACTCTCAAAAGGGGGACTATGGCGTAGTTTTGGCAGATGGAACGGTTAATAAATCGAATAATGGCAGTGTCGCAACCATCGAGGCAGGTGCGGATATTGAGCTGTCGGGGACTGGAAAAGTCTATGGAGATATAGTTTCTAACGGGAACATTTCAACCGGAACGTCATCGGCAACTGAAATAACCGGAAATATTACGGCAGCTGGAGACATCCAACTTAAAGATATTACTAGTGGTGGCGATATACACGCAGGTGGTGATTTCCAATTCCAGGCATTAACGGCAACCGTTGCAGACACAGCAATGACGGTTGGAGGTGATATTTCCGACAAAGGTTCTAATACCATTGGCGCGGGTGTACAGGTGACCTATGGTGGCGTCGATAATACGGGCAAGTTTGGCTCTCCGACTAGCGGAATTGTTGCGCCTGATACTGATTTGGGTGAATGTGATTCGATTCATATCGCGTCGGTTATGACTAATATAACGGAGGAAATAACCGCAGAGAGTTTATCTGCCGCGAGCTCACCGATGTCATCCGGGAATGCATTTATATTCACTGATGACTCGGTCTCAGCTGATGGCGCTGCAATAGCGGGCGTCTCATCAAGCACCTTAGATGCATTAGGTGTGGACGGATTCGGCGTAGTTGATGAAAATACCAAGGTACTGATTTTTGATGAAGACTTTAATATAACAGGTAAAACAATTGAGATTAACGGCAATGTGACGCTTCTGATAAAAGGAGATATTGCTATAAAACAGGCAATATTTTCATTTACCGATCCGGCTGTAAGCTCATTAACCATTATTACTGACGGCAAGATTGATATTGATACGCTTACGGAGATGTTCAGCGGCGAAACCGTAAACGCGCAAGGAAACCCACCATTGACCATCTATTCCTCGTATGAGAGTGCTAGCGAGGATGATTATGCACTTGAGATCACATCTAATGCTGATATGTATACAAAACTGTATGCCCCCTTAGGGAATTTAGCATTGGGCGGCGGAGCTGAAATCATGGGCGCGGTACGCGGAAAAAATGTGACGGTCAGTGCAGGAACTGCAATTCACTACGATGAAGTCCTGTCAGATTTTAATGATAGTATAGAGACAGAGGCAATACCTGCCTCATATTCCTCTGTTTATTACCATTATGAGTGATAGTCATTAAAGAAAGTATCTTAGTCAATGAACTGTCGAGGTGGTTGCGGCCACCTGATTGGAAAAGTACAAGGTTATTTTTTATGCGCTATTTTTTTAGCCTGTTGCTGCAGTTCAAAATCAAATTCATCAGGAAAGAATATAAGGCCTTCACAGCTTTGATCGGGAAAAACCACAATTGCCAATTCATCATCCTCTAAACCATGTGTCCAGCGGTTATGCCATTTTTCCAGTGAAATAGATTTGGCGCTGCAATGAGACCATTCCTCTGTTGCCCAAGCTTGTGCAAATTCTTTATTTGGCCAAACTGGGACACAATCTTCATCCTCGGTATTGAGCATTACACAGCCGTGCTCATCAACCAATAACCAAATTTCTCTATTTTTAACCACTTCTTTAATAAGATAGGTATAACGCTGCTGCGCGTCATATTGTTGAATTTTTTTGATTTGCTGATCGCTTAATGAGTCACTCATAATCGCTGTTCCTGTACATAAAAAATCTTCAATGAACAGGATAATTGAAAATTGCGGGTACGTCTGTATATTTTTGAAAGCGGATAAGGATTACGTTCGTTATCCGTATACTCAAACTACTTCAAGATGCATCAACTAAGGTAGCAGATGTGGATGTGACAGTTCTGTTGCCATTAAGTGATCCAGCATAGGCACCATCACAATGGGATCATAAGCCTTGCTGATCGCATTGATCATTTTAACACGCGCTTCTTCATGTTTATCTTTTAAATTCTGCGCGTTGATGAAATGTTCCTCGCTGATCCATTGACTGTAAGAGAGCCAGTGATTGTCTTTTGTTTTGTGTAGCCGGGAGCCAAGAGCACCATATTTTTCAATATTGCGGTGGATTATTTCAGACCACCCCTCTTTAAAAGGTTGTTCACAACCGGGTTTGATTTCCCAACGAAAAAGTACGGCGATCATAAAACCTCCAAACTGTGGCTGACAGATAGTTATGCAGTACATAAGTCTTTTCTACAATGGCATTTATGTCAAGTTAACAGGGGATAAAAGCCTGAAAACCTCAGGTTTTTGTTATTAGGCATCCCGTGGCAGCCCTTTTTCAATCGCCTTGACCAGTCGCATGCTAAGGCGCTCATTGACTATTGGAATCTGCTCTTGATGCTGGGCGAGAGCCCATTCAATATGTTCATTCACTAGTTCGGAGTCACTATTCTGCAGTTTATTCTGCAGTGCGCTAATCAGCACCGTACTTGTTGGGGCATTACCCAATGCAACCGCGATATTGCGTAACCAGCGCTGATAACCGATGCGCCTAATTGGCGACCCCTCTGTGTTGCTCAAAAATTCAGATTCAGTCCAACTAAAGAGATCCAATAAAGGCTGTTTTTCAAGTTGCTGGCGCGCTTGATAGTCTTTTTCCTCAGTGGGACTGGCAAAACGGTTCCAAGGGCAAATTAATTGGCAGTCGTCACAGCCATAAATTCGGTTGCCGATTGCTTTACGAAACTCAATCGGAATGGCGCCTTGCAGTTCGATAGTGAGATAGGAGATGCAGCGCCGTGCATCAACAATATAGGGGGCAACTATCGCTTGGGTCGGGCAAATTTTAAGGCAGGAAACGCACGAGCCACATTGGTTTTCGACTGGCTTGTCAACGGGTAAAGGCAGAGCAACCATTAATTCGCCGAGGAAAAACCAAGAGCCAGCTTTCGCATTGATTAAAAGAGAGTGTTTACCTACCCAGCCAAGCCCTGCTTTTTCAGCAAGCGGTCGTTCTAATACTGGCGCGCTGTCAACAAAGGGGCGGTAGCTAAACTGACCGACTTCCTGCTCAATTTTTTGCCCTAACTGTTTGAGTTTTTTACGTAACACTTTGTGGTAATCACGGCCCAGCGCATAGCGGCTGATATAAGCACTGCTTTTATCTTTGAGGGTACGTGCAAATGCGGCATTTTCGGGCAGGTAATCCATACGCACAGAAATCACCCGCAGCGTGCCCGGATGAAGTTCAGCTGGGCGCGCTCGCTTCATGCCATGTTTTTCCATGTAGTCCATTTCACCCTGATATTTTTTATCCAACCACTGCTGTAATTTGCTCTCATGCTGTTTGAGATCGATATCTGTGATACCCACCTGTTGAAAACCTAGAGCTTTGCCCCATAGTTTGATATTTTCAGACAGAGCAACTAAATCGAGCTGCTCAATTTCCAACCTGTTTTTAATTGCTGAGCTTTCAACTATATTTGTAGGACTTGTCATTTGTACTCTCAATAGGACGATAACCATGCTTTCTGATCAGATAAAAACTAAATGCACTTTACCACATTCTTTATACCGTGCTCAGCAGATCAAAGATTTTGAAGGTGAAGCGGCGGCCTTGGCCGGAATTACCTTATACAGTTTGATGGAACGAGCCGGGCAGGCTTGCTATGACGTCTTCAACACCCATTTTCCCGATGCCAGGCAGGTCTTGATTTTATCCGGCAAAGGTAATAATGGTGGTGATGGTTATATATTTGCGGCCTTAGCTAAAAATGCCGGCTTATCTGTGCAGTTATGCCAAATGGGCGTTCCTGATGATTTGAGCGGTGATGCACTGCTGGCCTGTAGTGCATGGCAAGCCAAGCAAGGCGTGGTTGAAGGAATTGAACAAGCCGACTTTGAAAAAGCCGATATCATTGTGGATGCCTTATTGGGCACAGGTTTATCCGGCGCTTTGCGGCCGGAATATCAGCGTTTGATTTATAAAATAACTGCAAGCGGTAAACCCGTTTTGAGTGTGGATCTTCCCTCCGGCCTAAATGCCGATACGGGTGCTGTCAGCGACGTTGCAGTCAAAGCAGATGCAACAATAACGTTTGTGGGGTTAAAACAGGGGTTATTTACGGGGCGAGCAATTGATCATTGCGGACAAATCTATTTTTCAGGACTGGGTATCACTAAGCAGTTTGACTCTTTATGTTCAAGTAGTGTTACACGGATCTCATATCAAGATCTAAGTGATCGGTTAACACCCCGCAGCCGCACCAGTCATAAAGGTTTTTTTGGTAAGACATTAATCTTAGGTGGCAATCTGGGGATGCCTGGCGCGGTGCGTTTAGCTGGCGAAGCGGCTTTGCGCACCGGCTCCGGTTTAGTCAAAGTTTTAACCCGGCAAGAAAATCAGCTAGCAGTCATAGCAGGGCGTCCTGAATTAATGGTGGCAGATTTTGATCTAAACAAGATAGATGACAGTGCGATTCGCGATTGGGCGACAAATTTAGTGATTGGCCCCGGGCTTGGCAAAGATAATTGGGCAAAAATGCTGTTAGACTTTGTTTTGGCAAGTGATTTACCGACCGTGGTTGATGCCGATGGTTTAAATCTGCTGGTGGATAAACCCGCTTGGAAAGACACCTGGATTTTAACGCCACATCCTGGTGAAGCTGCGCATCTACTGGGCTGCTCAATCAGTAAAGTAGAAGACAACCGTTTTAGTGCGGTGCGTAATTTGCAGCATAGTTTTGGCGGCGTGGTTATTTTAAAGGGGGCCGGCACATTAATTTGCGACGGTAAACAAACCTATCTGGCCAATGTGGGCAATCCAGGTATGGCAAGTGGTGGCATGGGGGACGTGCTTTCTGGTATTATAGGTGGTTTATTAGCACAAGACTTAAACTTACAGCAAGCGGCAACGCTTGCTGTGTGTATTCATGGTCAAGCAGCCGATTTAGCAGCGCAGCAAGATGAACGCGGCTTATTAGCCAGTGATCTGTTCCCTTATATTAGAAAATTAGTTAATCCATAATGTTAAATTTGTTTAAAGAAGAATTGCTAGATGCCGATCAGACGGTTGCTTTTGGCGGAAGATTAAGTGCGGCTTGTGATGAGCCTACCTGTATCTATCTGCACGGTGATTTAGGTGCGGGTAAAACGACCCTATCACGTGGATTTATCCAAGGTTTGGGTCACCAGGGAAATGTGAAAAGTCCTACCTATACTTTGGTTGAACCCTATGAGCTCGCGGATTGGCAAGTTTATCATTTTGATCTGTATCGTTTAGGTGATCCTGAAGAGCTTGAGTTTATGGGCATTCGTGATTACTTTACCGATAGCAGTCATTGTCTTGTGGAATGGCCTGAACGTGGTGAGGGTATTTTACCCAAACCGGATATTGATTTAACACTGTCTTATGTTGGTCTGCAGCGAACCGTCGAGCTGCAGGCAAACACAGAGATTGGTTTACGAGTTTTAAATAAATTATGAAATTAAACGCACGTTTTTTTATCCGTTCTCTGTTTTTGCTGACGTTGTGTGCAGCAGGTTTTTTCACGCTTGCCAGTGCCGCGCAAACCAATCAATTGAAAGGGGTGAGGGCATGGCCTTCGCCGGATAATACGCGTGTTGTTTTAGATCTATCCAGCAAACCCGATTATAATATTCATTATTTAAAGCGGCCTGATCGTGTGGTTATCGATCTTAAATCAACCACCAGTCGAATTAATTTAAAAAAAATCATCAATGATGGTCCTTTGGTTAACAACTTGCGTGAAAGTGCCAGCAACCAAAAAGGAACTTATCGGTTAGTTGTCGATCTCAACCGAGCCAGTGAAGCGCAAATATTTACACTGCCCCCTGAAGCACCTTATGGTCACCGTTTAGTGCTCGATTTACCGCATCAGCAATCGACCAGGAAGCCTATTGTAAAACCGCAGGCAGCGCAGTCGGTAGGACGAGATATTATAATCGCCATTGATGCCGGACATGGAGGAGAAGATCCTGGCGCCTTGGGTAAATATACCTACGAGAAAAAAATAACGTTGGAAATAGCGAAGCGATTAAAAAAGAGAATTAATCAGCAAAATGGGATGAGTGCTTTTCTAATTCGCACGGGCGATTATTTTGTAAATTTGAATAAGCGTTCAGCGATTGCGCGCAAGGGAAAAGCTGATTTTTTGGTGTCAGTTCATGCGGACGGTTTCACTTCAAGCCGACCTTATGGCGCCTCTGTTTGGGTCCTATCAAACCGTCGCGCCACCACAGAACTTGGCCGTTGGATGGAAAAACATGAAGCGCATTCCGAACTTTTAGGAGGGGCTGGTAATTTGATTCAAGACTCAAGCAGCGTACCCTTTTTAACGGAAATGTTTTTAGATATGTCTATGGGGAATGCCATGGATGTCGGCTATAACGTTGGTAGTTTGGTGGTCAATGAATTAAAACAAGTTACTAAACTGCATAAAAAAAGGCCCGTTCACGCGAGTTTAGCGGTATTAAAATCACCCGATATCCCTTCTATTTTGGTAGAGGCGGGGTTTATTACCAACCGTGCAGAGGAGAGGTTATTAAATAAACCGAGCCATCAAAATAAAATTGCCAATGCCGTATTTAATGGGATTTATAAACATTTTACAGAAGCGCCACCGCAACAAACTTTGTTTGCACAGAAAAAACGTGCTATCAAACATACGGTGCGTGGTGGTGAATCGTTATCAATATTAGCTGCGCGTTACAGCGTCACTACAAAAGAGTTGCAAGAATATAACAATTTAAAATCCAGCTCGTTAGCGATTGGTCAGGTGGTAAAAGTACCACCTAACTATCAGCTAGTCGTGAAGCAAGATCCTGTCCGGCAGTTTGCCTCGGTGCCACAAAAAGCGCGTGTTCATCAAGTTAAACGCGGCGAGTCATTATCTGTAATTGCCAGCCGTTATGACACGACTACAAGCGCCTTAAAAAAATATAATAATCTGCGCTCCACCTCGTTAGCTATTGGTCAGAAAATCCAAATTCCGGGAGGCTTTATTGCGCTAGCGCCGCAACCTAAATCAGATCTGCTGGTTATTCAACTGCCCTCTGTGCATCGCGTTACAAGGGGCGAATCGTTATCGGTAATTGCCAGCCGTTATCACACTACAACGGATGCCTTAAAAAAACATAATAAGCTGCGCTCTACCGTTTTAGCGGTTGGTCAGAAAATCCGAATCCCGGGAGATGCCATTACGCCCACACCTAAAACGACTGTTGTGGTCAGCAAGCCGCCATCTGTGCATCGCGTTACAAGCGGCGAGTCGTTATCGGTAATTGCCAACCATTATGGTACAACGACAAGTGCCCTAAAAAAACATAATAATCTGCGCTCAAGCTCGTTGGCGATTGGTCAGAAAATTAAAATCCCGGGAGATGCTGCTGCGGAGTCTAACGCGGATATCGTGGTAAGCAGACAACCCTCTGTGCACCGCGTTGCAAGGGGTGAGTCGTTATCTGTGATTGCCAGCCAGTATGACACTACGATGATACTATTAAAAAAACACAATGATCTGCGCAGTACCGTTTTAGCCGTCGGTCAGAAAATTAAAATCCCGGGAGATGCTGTTGCGGAGTCTCACGCGGATATTGCGGTCACAAGGCTGCCATCTGTGCATCGGGTTGCAAGCGGCGAGTCGTTATCTGTGATTGCCAGCCAGTACGACACTACGATGAAACTATTAAAAAAACACAATGATCTGCGCAGTACCGTTTTAGCCGTCGGTCAGAAAATTTACATTCCGGGAGATGGTGTTGCGGAGTCTAACGCGGATATTGCGGTCACAAGGCTGCCATCTGTGCATAGGGTTGCAAGCGGCGAGTCGTTATCTGTGATTGCCAGCCAGTACGGCACTACAATGGATATATTAAAAAAACACAATGATCTGCGCAGTACCGTTTTAGCCGTCGGTCAGAAGATTTATATTCCGGGGGATGTTGTTGCGTCAGATCCTCAGGTAGATATTGCAGTCACAAAGCAGCCGTCTGTGCATAGGGTTGCAAGTGGCGAGTCGTTATCTGTGATTGCCAGCCATTACGACACCACCACTAATATATTAAA
>NZ_JBLIEK010000002.1:0-101158 GCF_047632995.1 Psychromonas sp. | reverse complement strand
AGCTGAGCCCCCGCAGGGCAAGCCAAATTGCACTCATCTGCGTCGTTATAAAATCTCAATGTAGAATAACTATACTTCAATTTTATGCCTAGCATCTAAGTACAATTTGAACTTGCTGATTTTGCATCTTGAAGTAACATGGGTATAAATACTAAAAAGCATCAACACTACGTTGATGCTTTTTTCCTAAAGTAACCTCGCTCGGGTTACAAACCACCTTCCTGAATCAGAATAGCAAGTTGATTTGCTTAATCACGCACAAAAATATTGAAGTTACCTGCGTGAACACCAACCTGAAGACCAAAAAGATCTGGATGACGGTGATGATGCTGACTGCTTAGCGCATAATGTGGTTTGCTGTAATAGTGGTTTCTGTGTTTATTACGGTTATGTCTATTATGCCCCCGTTTCTCATTATAATGGCGATCAGCAGATGCATGTTTATTACGCTTATGTCTATTATGCCCCCGTTTCTCATTATAACGGTGATCAGCTGATGCATGTTTATTATGATGCCTTTTATTCTTTTCCGCATGTCTACTTCCTTGTTGTTGGTTTGTATGGTGCACATCGTTATTTCTGTAACCCTCATGTTTAGCATTAGCTGCGATTGAGGCTGTTGGTGTTAAAGCCAAACCGAATAACAATGAAGCAGCGATCATTAACGTTTTTTGTTTGCTTCTCAAATTTGAAATAATATTCATTTTTCTCTCCAGTATGTTTTACCGATCACAAGATTTTGTTCGATGAGCTAATGTAACTGTTATTAGCTGAACAGAAGCTGAATGGATAAAAATGAAAAACGGTTGTGGTTAAGTAAATTCGAACACGGATTTGCCGTTTAGGAAGTCGCTTGGGACATTTGCTTCTTATAGTGTTAAAAGTGCGGCAAAATTTACTTAAACAAGGAGGTGTATTGGCAGGTGATTGGTTGTTTGTTTTTCAAACAACTTGACTTTCATTTTAGATTCTATAAAGTATCTCTCAGCAAGAAAGAAAGCCTTTTGTTTACATTCTTCATACCGTCGTTTTATTAATAACACCTCGCTCTGTAGTTTTTAAGTTCCAGTCTGTTTTTATGCTATCATGCCAATCGAGGCAATCTAACATTAAAATTACAAGGTATTATTATTATGTCTAAAGTTCAAGGTACGGTTAAGTGGTTCAACGAATCTAAAGGTTTTGGTTTTATCGAGCAAGAATCTGGTCCAGATGTATTCGCTCACTTTAGCGCTATCGCAAGCGAAGGTTTCAAAACTTTAGCTGAAGGCCAAAAAGTAGAATTCACTGTAACTCAAGGTCCAAAAGGTCCTAATGCAGAAAATATCGTAGCGCTTTAATTTGCTGTGATATTTTAGCTTCTACACAGAGCTAAATTTATATTTTAGAAAATGGTAAACCTTTACGGGTTTGCCATTTTTTTTGTTGATTTTAATGTGCTATGGCCAAGTAATATTGGCCATAGCTTGGTGGGTTTGTAAGTCGCAATGGGATATATTGCGGCTTTTTATTTCAAGTATTGGCCAACGCGTTCCACCGTCAATAAACCAACTTCCATGCTGATTATCTTTACTTCGGTTCCAGCTGCTAGTTGCTCGTCCGATCTGACCTGCCAATCGATGCCTGAATAGCGATGAGTGATAGTTCGCCCGAGGGCCAACTCTTCGGTCAATACAAATTGATGACCGATCATGTCATTATTTACCGGCTTTGACTCAACTTTATTTTGCATCCGTTTCAACGGTTTCCAGCTGACTAACGCCACGACTGTCGATAATATTGCCGTTGCTAATAATGAATCAAGCCAAGTTTCAGGGATCAGTCCGATTGCCATCAAGAGACCCGTCGCTATGGAGCCTATTCCAATAAAAAACAAAACAAAGGTCGAAAAGCCCAATACAAGTACTTCGATGACTAATAAAATCAGACCAAGTACGACTAAAGTTTGCGGTAAATGGGATAAGATAGATTCCATAATTAACCTTTATTTAAGGTGTTAATTATGGTCATCGCTTGTGCAACCATGGATGCGGCATCAGTGCCACTGTCTGGTAACAAGACCACCGATGATTCTTTGGCAATAGCGGCCTTAGCTTGAATCGCTTTAGTTGCTAAATCCAGTTGAATTGCCTTTTGACCTTCTTCGGTATTAGCAGCCAGTCCCACCTTGTGTAATGCTTCTGCCTGAGCCAGAGCAACAGCAACGATAGCTTGAGCTTCACCCTGTGCAAGTAACACCTGCTGTTCTTTCTCAGCTTCAGCTTTCAATACTACCGAACATTTCTGACCTTCAGCAACATTAATCGCGGCCTGTCTGTCGCCTTCTGATTCTAAAATTTGTGCGCGTTTTACCCGCTCCGCTTTCATTTGTGCTTCCATCGCTTCCATTATTGTTTGCGGAGGGACGATATCTTTAATTTCGTAGCGCAGTACCTGAATACCCCATGGACCGGAGGCTTCATTAATTGCTGCAACAATATTGGTATTGAGTAGATCACGTTCTTCAAATGTTTTATCCAGTTCCATCTTACCTAATTCAGAACGCATAGTTGTTTGCGATAATTGCGTTACTGCGAAGATATAATCATCGACCCCGTAGCTTGCCTTGAACGGATCTAATACTCTGAAATAGAGTATGCCATCAACGGTTAACGAAATGTTATCCTTAGTGATGGCACTTTGGCTTGGCACATCGACGGCTTGCTCTTTTAATGAACGATCCGCACCAATATGATCAATAAAAGGAATAATAAAATTTAATCCAGCTTCGCGGGTTGATTGATATTTACCAAAACGTTCGATCAGGAAAGCTCGGTTTTGTGGTACAAAAAGGATTGATGATTTTAAGATCACCACCGCCAACACGAGAATAAAAACCTCAATTCTCAAAAAGTATTCAAATAAAATATCCATATTAAGTTCCGTTAATAAAAAAATAGTCACATTATAATAACGGGTTACTTCGACAGATCAAACAATTGATTGGGATCCTGAGCTAGCATTTGTTATTAAATCTGAGTATTGGGAGTATTCTCGCCATTTTTGATTTGAGTAAGCAGTTTTTTAGGTTGCGCTTTGCAAGGCATTGTGAAAATTAGCTGCTTTATGCCGCGTAAAGTCATGATGCGTGTAAGCGAGATCATGCGTAATTACCGCCACAAACACCAAATCAAAGAAAAGCTTAAGCCATGCCGCATGCCGATTGTTAGATTTATATAATGATTTAATTACCGTATATTAAAAATGGGATCTTATTTTCCACCAGCAAGCGTCATTGACCCTAACCTAAAACGGAAAATGGATATCATGGCCACCATTTTTTGCCTTACTCCTCAAATAGGATTCGTTATCGTCTTTAATGAATGTTGAAGTACTGATCACCTTATCAACAGTTATCCCGTAATCCTGCAACGCCTTAACTTTTAGCGGATTATTGGTTAATAGTTGTAGTTTTTCAATATTTAGCGCCTTGAGCATTTGTCCCGCTTCTGTGAAATCTCTAAGGTCATCTTCAAAACCTAACTGGTTATTGGCCTGATAGGTGTCCATACCTTCAGATTGAAGTTTATAAGCATCAATTTTGTTATATAAGCCAATTCCCCGACCTTCCTGGCGCAGATAAATAATAATGCCGCCTTCTTTTTCCATTAGCTCTATGGCTTCATTTAATTGTTCACCGCAATCACAACGTGATGAATGAAAAACGTCCCCGGTTAAACATTCGGAATGAATTCGAACGATCGGTGATATTGACCACTCGTCTGCTTTTCCAAAAATAATAGCGATATGCTCTTTATCAGAAGCCAAGTGATTAAACGATGCTATCTGAGCCTCAATTTGACTATTAGCGCCTATTTTTAGCGAAATTTTGGTTCTTATTTTAGCCATAATATTTAATTTAATGTTTTCTTACTCCATTATTATCGTTGCGCGGGATGAGTTCAGCTAAACGGTTTTATCGAAAATAAATTCTATTTACACCATCGGTTTTTGATAACTGTTACATCTTTTACCTGTTCATTTTCTAATAGCACTTGATATATATCAGGTGGCGCAAAGGACTTTTTGTGTGCGATAGGATCTAGGGTTAACAGCACACTAAATACACTATCTCTATTGTCGTTATCTTATCGTCTCATACCGCGTATAGGGTTGCTATTATCTGGTTTTTTTATTCATGCCAAACCATCTTATCTCCAAAATCAGCATTGATATGCGCTTCAAAGCGTTGAAAGTCGTTTTCTACATCTGCATTTTTTAATCACCGACACATAACGCGCGGCCTATACCTGCCGTGTAGACATAAATGAGTGGTGTATTTTAGTTACCTAAAAAAAATTAGCAATTGGTTTACTTTTAGTAACCTACTATTTTGTGCGATGAAATAATGGAAAGTGAAGTAAAAACAGATAGTAAAGGCAGAAAAAACCGTTCAATGCATGTACTGAGGCTTGTGCCATTGAGAAGGGCATGCGTTTAATCGGCGGAAAATGGAAAGGCGCACATTTTTATGCAAAAAGAATCACAGGTCCTGTTCTTGTATTGTTGATAAAGATTTGTGTTTTATTTTGATGTATCGTAAATAATTGATATTTGTATTTCGTCGCTCATCATGTCGTTTTTATTAAAAGAAAAGTTAATGAGCGAAATTAAAGCTAATTATTTATAAAAGGGATTTTACAGATGAAAAGATCGAATTGGGCGTTATTGACAGTGGCGTTATCATTGACCGCTTGTGGTGGATCTGACTCCGAGACTCCAATTATTGAGGGTGGTAACGCAATTGTTGTTGATCTACCGTCGGGTAAATCATTGCCGCGCTCTCTCTATGTTACTGATACTAAAAATAGTGCCGAGCAGTATATTCGTAACTACCTGCTTAATGACTATGGGGTAGTAAAAGAGATGCTCGTATATGTCGATGATACTATGGTTGATGCTGCGCCCGCTGAGGCTGGCGGTAATTTATCTGCAACCAATACCATCGAAAAAGAGGTGGATGAAGCGGATCTGGTTAAAGCCTTTAATTTTGAATCACAAGACTATCTATTGACTGTCACTCAGCCTCAATATGATTATATTGTCGATTCAGTCCCTATTGCCGTTGACTCAGTTTCTGTTACCCGCACTTCGCCTGTTATTGGCTATAATGTTGCCGCGAGCTTAAATCTTTACGCTATTAATGAAGCACCTTCCGCGGATTTGATCACCCGCTTACCTCTCAATGAAGATGCGCAATATGTATCAGGTTTTTATCAGCTTGATGATCAAATTATTGTACAAAGCAGAGCTAATCAGCAATCCAGTCCATGGCAAGAGCTAGCGGCTTGGGATAATGGTAAAAGTGTTATTGATTCGGTGCAGTTGGTTGGCCAAACTTTAACGCCAAATTGGAGTATGGCATTTGATGGTCATATAGTGAGCAGTCGTCGTATCGATTCAAATATGTATATATTGATGCGTCATACTTCTCAACCTGCGGGTCTGGAATATGTCTGGTCGGATAGCAGTAGGGACGCCGTCCGTATAGTCGCTAGCAATATTGAATTGATCAATATTCTCGATATCAATGCCTTTATTCCACAGATCCAAACTAATGCAGGCACAACCGCCGCCTTCGAATTAGAAAAATGTTATCTGCCAGATGATAGCGACCGTTATCTAGCGGGAGGCATTGTTTTTAATTATCTAGCCAAGATAGATTTAAACACCGGCTCTGTTAGCTCTGTACAGTGTGTATTAGCAGATATAAATCAAGTGTATATGAATGCGCAGTCACTGTTTTTAATTGACTCTGCACAGTGGGCTGAGCAAACATCGCGTATACATCGATTTACTTTAGACACTTTGAGTTACGATAGCTCGCTTGAAGTGAATGGAACACTGGGATGGAACAGCGCTGAATTTCGCATTAAAGAGTTAGCTGATGGGACAGTCGTCTTACTTACCAGTCAAAATGAATCAATGAATGATTGGGGTATATGGTGGAACGATCCAAATACTATCAATAAATTGCAGCTTTTCCAGAAAGTCACCACGGATAGTGAAATTAAATATCAGCAGATTGCGGAATTACCCAATGCTGATTATCCCGAGTATGACGACTCGCCGCTTTCTTTAGGTAAGCCTGGGGAGCAAATTTATGGCGTACGCATAGATGAAAGCACGGTGAAAGTGGTTACTTTCCAACAAACAGATCCACTCTACATCTTTGATATTACAGATCGAAAAAATCCGCAAGCGTTAGGTGAATTACAAGAAGATGGCGTATCGGTTTACCTGCATAATTTTGACAGTTTAACACTCGGCGTTGGCTATGATGCAAATGAATGGGGAAATAGAAAAGGATTGAAAGTTGAACTCTACGATAGCCAGGATGGTGTGCAGAGCATTCAGCAATATCTGTTTGGTGAAGATGCGTATACGCCAGTTGCTGGTGATTATCATGCCTTTACATCAATGGCCGTAGCCGGAGAATCACAGCGCTATAAAATTGCAATTCCGGCAACTATTTACCCACAAGATGTTCAATTGAATTACACCGGTTTATTATTATTTACCCTTGATAGCGCGGCTAAAACCTTAAGCCACGATGGTACCATCAAAACCGATAGCAGAGGTGGTTGGCAAGATCGCTCTGTCATTCAAGGCGATGCAGTGCATTACGTACATCATGGTAAAATATATTCAAGTTTGTGGGCTTATCCTGACACACAAGTAGTTAGTGAATAAGAGTAAATAGAGTGCGGAACTCTGCTCTGTAAAAAGAGCAGAAATACAAGGGCATTACGTACATCATGCCCTCAATTTATACCCAAGCTACTTTGACTTGGCTGACGGATAATATTCTCGGGAAAAAATTATTTATCTGCTTATTGCAATCAACCCATTCTCAGCGAAGAGATGTTGATGCTTTAATCTCTGCAAAATCACTTATTATTTAGCTCAATTAGAACAATCGAGTGCCAGCTTGTTTGTTGCAAGCGCTTGATCTTTTTAGCAATATCGACTTCGTTTAATTTAATCTTATTCTATCTTTTTTTCATCATTTTGAATTTTTAGTCGATAAGTTAAACTGACGCGTTAGTCAGTCAGGGCTAATGAAAATTCAAATCTTCTCCTTAATTTTATCCCTTTTTGTCAACATTCCAGATACAGATTGGCAAAAGTGTCAATATGCTTGCTACAATCGCTGCCAGCAAGAGATACTCATCAGAATATGAAAAAACAGTTGGTAAATTGATGTCGAAAACAAGTAAAGTTACTTCAAAAAACAAGAAAACCAATAGCAAAAAAGCAAAGAATAAAAGCCTTAAACAGCGATTTTTCAGCTTTTTATGGTCGCTCTTATGGAAAGGATCACTGGCTTTTTTCGCCTTTATGTTTATTGCCGGTATCTATTTTGATGAGAAAGTTGAACGTAAATTAGATGGCCCCACTTGGCAGCTGCCTGCGCAAGTTTATGGACGACCTCTTTTATTGAAAACGGGTGAGGGTTCACAGGCGCGCTTAATCAAGGAGCTAAAATTATTAAATTACCGGCCGGTGGATTCGGTGCAAAGCAGCGGCCAGTTTTCGGTTAATCAGCAAGAGATTATTATTTTTCGTCGGGCGTTTGATTTCCCCGATCGATATGAAACCGCATTGAAAATAAATGTGTATTTTGTTGAGGATAAAATAGCTTCGATTAAAGATCAAAGAAACCAGAATCTCGCTTCCCTCCGTTTAGATCCACTGCTGCTCGCTCGGCTGCATTCTGATCAAATTGAAGATCGTGTTTTTGTGCCTTTTGAAAAAATCCCTAACCTATTTGTTAATACTTTATTATTAATGGAAGATAGGAATTATTACCACCATCAAGGGATCTCTCCTTTGGGTATTTTACGTGCATTTATCGTTAATTTTAAAGCGGGCAGAACGGTTCAAGGGGGCAGCACGTTAACCCAGCAGCTCGCTAAAAATCTGTTTTTGACCCAAGATAGAAGTTTATGGCGGAAATTTCAAGAGGCCTATATTGCGGTGTTGATGGATTATAAATACAGTAAAGATAAGCTGCTGGAAGCTTACTTGAATGAGGTTTATTTTGCTCAAAATGGTAAAACAGGTATTTACGGAATAGGGCTTGCCAGCGATTATTATTTCGCGCGGCCGATTAATGAATTGCGTATTGAACAAATTGCATTACTGGTGGCTATTATCAAAGGCCCGTCCTATTACAATCCGAGACGAAACCCGGAACGTGCATTATCACGTCGTGATTTAGTGCTGCGTATGATGGTTGCCAATAATTTTATCAGCACAGCGGATTATAAATATGCAGTCAAAGATTCACTTAATTTAAGTGAGAAGCACGCATTAAATGATCGCGCCAACCCCGCTTTTATCAGCTTGTTATCGCGTGAGTTGACAGCGAACGTACCCCGTTCAGTGCGCAAAAGTAACGGCTTACATATTTTCACCTCTATTGATCCGTTGGCACAAGAATATGCTGAGTTTGCAGTACAAGATGGATTAGATAAAGTAAGCAAGGATAAGCAAGAAAATTTACAAGCTGCGATGGTGATAAGTGACAGAGAATATGCTGAAGTCCGTGCACTTGTCTCTGGCCGTGATGTTAAGTTCAGTGGATTTAACCGTGCCTTAGATGCCAATCGTCCGATTGGTTCACTGGTTAAACCTGCTGTCTATTTAACTGCCTTGGAAGCGGGATATGGCTTAGATTACTCGTTAAATGACAAGGCCATTATTCTCAAAAATGGCACAGGGCAACGCTGGAGACCTAAAAACTACGATCGGAAATTTCGCGGTCAGGTAACGTTAGAGGACGCATTAATCCATTCTCTCAATGTTCCGACTGTGAATTTAGGGATGCAGGTTGGACTCAACAATGTCATTACCAGTCTCCATAAAATGGGGGTAGAAGAAGAGATACAAGCTTATCCCTCCCTAGTACTGGGCAGTGTTTCTCTTTCACCGATGCAGGTTGCGCAGATGTACCAGCCGATCACTATGAAGGGGATTTATCAGCCATTAACATTGATCCGCTCTATTGTTTCTAATCACAGCGAACTGCTATATCAGCGCAGTGCTCGAACAGAAAAAGTGTTTTCAGAGCACGCGGTCAAGCAGTTAACGGATACACTGCACAAAGTGACCAGCGAAGGTACCGCGCGCAGTCTACGTTGGCGTAATCCCGGTGAGTATTTTGCGGGGAAAACAGGCACCACGAATAATTTAAACGACAGCTGGTTTGTTGGTTTTGATAATGATGAAGTGGTCACTACTTGGGTTGGCAAAGATAATAATAAAAGTTCAGAGTTAACAGGAAGCAGTGGTGCGTTAGTTATCTTCTCTGATTATATGAAACAGAAAAAAGGAAAGTAAAAGTGGCCGAGTCATTAATGAGTCTGGATCAATTACTGAGTGATTTTTCAGAGAATAAAGGTTGGGATAAACAGTATCGTTTAATTATCCAACTGGGTAAAAAATTACCAGCATTGACCGAGACTGAAAAAAAACAGCACAATCAAGTTAAGGGCTGTGAGAGTAGGGCATGGCTGGCTATTGAAGAGAAAGAGGGGCATTATTACTTGCAAATGGACAGCGACAGTCGCGTCGTAAAAGGGTTAATGGCTATCTTACTTATTATTTTTCAAGGCAAAACGGCGCAGCAAATACAACGTATTGATATCGAAGATCTATTTGTACAGTTAGGTTTACTTAACCACCTAAGTCCCTCTCGCGCTAACGGTTTACTGGCGATAGTAAATAGGATAAAAGATGTTTAATATTTTTCAGAAAAAGAACTTTTTTTTCTCCATCCTCTGCTTTTTTGCTCTGTTTTCTGCGTGCCTGTGGGCAAAAACACCGCTGGCCTTTGCACAGAGTGAGCAACGATATGTTTACGATGTGTCCTATAAAAGCATTGCAGTGGGTAAAATAATCAGAGAATTGCGCAGTGAGGGCGGTAGGGAAACTGTCAATACGACCGCGGAGTTGTCGTTTTTATTTTACCATTTTGGTGGAAATCAGCTTACGCGTATCTATTGGGACGACAGTTCAGAGCAGTTTCTCACTGAGCAATTTGTACGTAACAATGTCGGTTTTACAACTGTGAGTATGCAAGCTGAATTTTTTAAAGAAGGCCATCAGACTCGTATCACGCGTGATGGAGAGGTTAATGAATTTACGAATGAGACAGAAAAAATAATAGATTTCAATGCGATTGGACTGCAGATTAGCCAAGGTCTAAAATCGGGTCAAACCCATTTTGAATTTTATATGCAAACGTCGGACTCTGTTGCGCACTACTTTTTTGAGGTGACTGGCAAAGAGGTGCTCGATACTAAATTCGGTAAACTTGCTACCTACCGGTTGGAGCAAACGCGCAGAGAAGATCGCAAGCTTACTGCCTGGTTTGCGCCTGATGTTAATTATCAAATGGTCAAATTTCATTATAAACGTAACCTCCTGGATCTTCATGGCGTGATCAGTGAACGCTCAATGATCAGTTTATGAGTTCTATACCCAAATCACTCTGAATCTGAATCTGCAAGTAGTTTGGGTATAATTGCCCTTTGGAAAAATAGATGAAAAATAGTAACACAGTTAAAAAGAGGGTATTGCATCCGCGCAACTTGCATCATGGCAGTTATGATTTCACCCAGCTATGCGCCGTTTGCCCGCAACTGTCCCCCTTGGTTATCCATAATCCCAATGGACAGCCAACAATTGATTTTAGCGACCATCAGGCCGTATTAATCCTGAATCAGGCATTATTGAAATGCTTCTATAAAATTGATTTTTGGAAAATCCCACAGGGATATCTCTGCCCGCCTATTCCTGGACGTGCGGATTATATCCATTACCTTGCCGATCTATTAGCACAAAGCGGTAACGGAGAAGTGCCGACGGGTAAGCAGGTGAAGGTCTTAGATATTGGTACGGGTGCCAACTGTATCTATCCTATTATTGGCAGCCAAAGTTACGGCTGGTCTTTTGTAGCAACAGATATCGATCCTGTGTCTATTAAAATAGCTGATCTGATTGTTAAATCAAATCGTAATTTAACCCCTTTTATTAAATTATTACTGCAAAAAAACAGTAACGCTATTTTTGACGGCATAATTAAAAAGCAGGATAAATTTTCCTTAACTATCTGTAATCCTCCCTTCCATGCATCCATGGAACAGGCGCTTGCGGGGAATTCTCGAAAAGTAAATAACCTTAGCAAAGGTAAGAAAGTGGCAAATGACGGGCTTAATTTTGGCGGGCAGGAAAATGAGTTATGTTGCGTTGGCGGTGAAATCGCATTTTTAACGCAGATGTGTAAAGAGAGTCGAAGTTACGGGCAACAAGTTTACTGGTTTAGCAGCCTGGTCTCAAAATCTGAAAATATATCACCGCTAAAAAAACTATTAGCGGAGCTTGGTGCCAAACAGGTAAGAGTGGTCAATATGGCACAAGGTCAAAAGATTAGCCGTTTGCTGGCATGGAGTTTTCAGCAACAGAGTTCTCTGCTTTCTAATTAAAATACTGGTCTACCCTTAATTTATACTTTCGATAGAGATACCTATGAGCAGATTAAAACCACAACAGAAAAAAAGGTTAATTTTCGATATCCTCTTGATAGTTATCGTAAACGCTGGATTTTGGCTTTTTTTTAGAGAAAGGGCGCTACTTGATGAGCTACATGCTTATGGACTTGCTCATCCAAAATATCAGCTTGAGCTGCTTATCCCGTTAATATTTATGCTGTTAGTCAGCGTCCTCTATTTTGTCGTGCGTCGATGGAGAGAGGGGGCCAAGCTTGCCGCATTTGCGGAAAGACGGGGGTCAAGGGATGCGCTGACTAAGTTATATAATCGCCAGGCCTTGGAGTCGAAATTATTATCAGAATGGGATCGTTTTAGCCGTTATAAAGAGCCGTTCTGTTTGATTCTGATTGATATTGATGATTTTAAAGTTATCAATCGTACATTTGGATATCATGAAGGAGATCGTATTCTGATCGATATATCAGAACAGTTAGTTAAGGCAACACGGAAAACGGATTTCTGCGCGCGCTGGGGAGGAACCGAATTTTTAATATTTTGCCCTGTTAGTGAATTACAATCGATAGGTGTATTAGCGGAAAGATTACGCGCCGATATCTACCGTCTGTTAAAAGGAGGGGTTGAACTGAGTGTTAGTTTGGGAGTGAGTCAGGCAGGTACTCAAAAATCGCTTGAGGCGCTAATTAAATCTACCGAGCTGGCGCTATATAAAGCCAAGGGCACAGGGGGGAATTGTGTTGTCAGTTTATGATTTTTAATAAAAAAGCCCGAATAATCATGAGATCATTCGGGCTTTTTAATTAGCGCAAAATAGTTAATTTAATTAAGCATACGAGCGCGAATTGTACCTTCAATCTCTTTTAACTTATCCAATGCCATGTCGGCATCTTCACTATTCACATCAATAACAACATAACCAATATTTGCGTTCGTTTGCAGGAATTGTGCTGCAATATTGATATTGTACTCGGCAAACGTTAAGTTAATTTTAGTTAAGATGCCCGGCAAGTTTTTATGAATATGCAATAAACGGCTGGCATCAATATGCCCTGGTAAAGAGACTTCAGGGAAGTTTACAGAAGAGAGTGTTGAACCATTATCTGAGTATTTAACTAATTTACCCGCAACTTCATAACCGATATTCTCTTGCGCTTCCTGTGTGCTTCCGCCTACGTGTGGCGTTAGAATCACATTGTCAAATTGGCGCAGTGGAGATTCGAACTCTTCATTATTTGATTTAGGCTCTGTTGGGAAAACATCGATCGCTGCACCGGAGAGTTTTTTACCTGCCAGCGCATCACATAATGCCGGAATATCTACAACAGTACCGCGCGCCGCATTCATGAAAATAGCGCCGTCTTTCATTTGAGCGAACTGTTTCGCGCCAATCATGTTTTTGGTTGAATCAAGCTCCGGCACATGCATGCTGATGATGTCAGATTGCGCAAGTAACTCTTCCATGGTTGCAACTTGTGTTGCATTACCTAAGGTTAATTTGTTTTCAATATCGTAAAAAGAGACTTTAAAACCTAAGTTTTCAGCAAGAATACCAAACTGTGTGCCGATATGGCCGTAACCGATAATGCCTAATTTTTTACCGCGTGCTTCATATGAGTTTGTTGCTGATTTATCCCACTCACCTCGGTGCGCCTTTGCGTTGCGCTCAGGCACGCCGCGTATTAGTAATAATGCTTGGCCTAGTACTAGCTCTGCAACACTGCGCGTATTTGAGAAAGGCGCGTTAAACACCACTATCCCTTTAGTTTGCGCGGCAGTCAAATCGACCTGGTTTGTGCCGATACAGAAACAACCGATACCGATAAGCTTCTCAGCCGCTGCCAATACAGTTGCATTGAGGTTGGTACGCGAACGGATCCCGACAAAATGAGCATCTTTAATTTTTTCAATTAACTCTTCTTCACTTAACGAAGTTTTAACATTTTCAATATTGGTATAACCCGCTTGAGTAAATGTATCTACAGCGCTTTGGTGTAATCCTTCAAGTAGTAGAATTTTAATTTTATCTTTACTGAGTGAAAACTTAGTCATTTTATTTCCTTGGGCCTTATATATAAGGTAAATGGACAAGCAATAGTGTTGCTAAAATAGCAAAAACAGAAGCAGATGTGAATTTTTGTGAGTGGATTCACATATAAAAACTTAAACTAACTTATTACATTTTGACGATTTATCAAATAGATCGCTTAATCGTCAAATATAATAGCTTTATTTAATTGTTTTAACCCCCTCCGGTGAACCGATTAAAACAATATCAGCAGCGCGGTTGGCAAACAGGCCATTGGTTACTACACCTACAATTGCATTAATTTGACTCTCAAGTTTAAGAGGCTCTGCAATTTTTAAATTATGCACATCCAAAATGATATTACCGTTGTCGGTAATAACACCTTGGCGATAAACGGGATCTCCACCCAATTTAACCAGTTCACGGGCAACATAACTGCGCGCCATTGGAATAACTTCAACGGGGAGCGGGAAATCACCTAAAATATCAACATTTTTAGTGTTATCGACAATACAGATAAACTTATTAGCAACGGCAGAAACAATTTTTTCACGGGTCAACGCAGCACCGCCACCTTTGATCATATGCTTATACGGGTTGATCTCATCCGCCCCATCAACATAAACGCTTAATTCAGAGACTTCATTAAGATCAAATACATCAATACCATAGGACTTCAATTTTTCGCTTGACGCATCAGAGCTTGATACCGCACCTTTAATCTCATTTTTCATTGTCGCTAATGCATCAATAAAGTGATTAACAGTTGAGCCTGTACCCACGCCAACAATTGAATCTTTTTCTACGTATTGCAGAGCGGCATAAGCCGCTGCTTTTTTCATTTCATCTTGTGTCATCGTCGTATATCCTGTTTGCTGATGCATCGAGTAAAAGAGCCGATATTATATCCTGTTAGAAGCAGTTATCCATGAGATATTTGTTAAATTTTATTCGCCATAACTATCACTGATAACTACCACTGATAATGAACGCTCGGAGTGATGATTTCAGGCAAGGGGACATCCCATGCTTCAATCGGCAGTGTTTCTACCTGCTGGCAATCATGTGCCAGACCGATTGGATAAGGGCCGCTTTTCTCTTTAAACCAAGGCGCAAGCATACGATCATAATAACCGCCTCCCATACCAATCCGGTTTCCTTTTCGATCAAAGGCAACCAGCGGGGTGAAAATAAGATCTAAATTATTG
The DNA here is from genome assembly GCF_047632995.1 of Psychromonas sp. Taxonomy (GTDB): domain Bacteria; phylum Pseudomonadota; class Gammaproteobacteria; order Enterobacterales; family Psychromonadaceae; genus Psychromonas. Next base: position 86,369 of record NZ_JBLIEK010000002.1, on the reverse strand, counting down.
ATTGGAGATGTGTGTAACTGCTCTAACTTGGGTTCATAAATGCCATATTTATTAAGCACCATTTCAGAGTCTATTGTGTATTGTAAAAACAGCAGATGGCCTTTACTAAAAGGGTGTACAACAGGCAGATAAACTTGTTTGTTATTTGCCCAGCACCAATTTATAAATTCAAAGGTATCTATCTCTCCATCATGTGCCAGTGAGATGGCAATCTTTTGTGCGCTTAACACTTTTTTGTGCTGAATCAATCGCGCCAGTAATTTAGCCGCATCTTGCTGCTGTTGAAAACCTGACAGATCACGTCTTGCAGAGCGAATTTGTTGGCGTATTTGCGGGCGAGATAAGATGTTCGTTGAATTATCCATAACAATCTCAATTGGCTCTTTAAAGTAGATATTCAAAGAATATCATTATAAATTGCAAACGCATCAAATAAGAGATCAGTCTTGCTGATTAAAAGTTTGAAATTGAAGCTGAGAAAACATCATGCGCGGGGAAATAGAGGTTTATCACGTTACTGTAAGTTTTAAGTATATTTGCATCTGCTTGTTATTGGCAGATTATAGTGGATATTTCTGAGTGTTCTATTCAGTAGAGAGGAAAAGTGACCCAAGGATACCGTTATTGACTTGGACCTTGAACCCGAAGGTCAAGGTTGGTGTCTCAGTGTTTGCCGCAGGCTTCTCGATACGAGCCGAGCTTGCACAATAGCATTCAGGCCAAGTCACCAGGGTAAAGCTTATCGGCTCAGGGACTTAGTCAAGATGAGCGGATATCCGAGGGTCAATAACACCTTACGTCAGTTTCCGGCATTTGCAAAGTGTTTTTTATAGTGATATTTCATCTTGTTTTAGTATTGATATTATTTTAGAAAATTAATGAGTTAAGCGGTTAAAAAATAAAAGGATTATCGAACAGGCTCTTTTTTATCATCTGTTTGTAAAGCGGTTTGTATCAATGCTTGCAGATCTTCAATTCGTTGATTGAGCTGCTCAGCATGTTTGTTATTTTTAGATTTTTCTACATTAAGTTCGTGGCAGAAGTTTAATGCAACCATTACAATATGTTGCTCGCTACGTAAAGCGCGGCTGCTGCTTTTGATACTCTTCAATTTATCGTTAAATTGATCCACTGTATTTTGTAGCGTCTGCTCTTCACCATCCGGGCAGGCAATTTTATACTGCTGTCCTAAAATTGAGATCTCAACATTTGCCATAGTTAACCCGTGATACTAGGTGATAAGAGTAAAATGAGCGCTAAACTGAAAGATAGCCATCTCAAAATCGAAATTAATTTAAGGACTATAGCTATCTCATCATCAAGTTTCAAGTACTTACTGGCAGCGCGATCTACAGGGTGTTAGAATGCTTTATATAGTATCTGCATTGCCAAGTAGTACCCGATAGTTAATTAACCGCTAAGAGAAAGAGTCATACCATGAGTAAAGAGCCACTACCAAGTTTTAAAAAGATAACGCAGACGCTTGAAACTGCTGAGTTATATACTAATGCATCGGAAACACACGGCATATTATCCGGGTTTGTTTGCGGTGGGGTTTCGCTTGTTGGTGACAGTTGGCGAGCGCATTTTAATGATGTTGTTAATGAGGGAATGGGGCTGCCGAACAATGCAAAAAAATTAATAGAGTCTATTTATGAGCAAGTCGTTCATCAATTTACCGATGATGGTTTGGGTTTTAGGCTGCTATTGCCCGATGATGATGTGCCGCTTGATGAGCGTGCTGAGGCAATGGCACAATGGGCGCAGGGCTTTTTAGTCGGATTTGGTATGGTCCAGCAAGGATTAAATCAAGCACCTGCCGACATTCAAGAGTTAATCCGTGATATTCGCGATATTTCCCAGGTATCACTGGACTTTGAACAGGAAGATGAAGAGTCTGAAATCGCTTTTTCAGAAATTGTTGAATATTTACGTTTAGGGGCGATGAGTTGTTTTAATACTTTTTCCCGCCAGTCCCCAACGCCTGTTTCCAAGACACTTCACTAAGCACAATAGAAAAGAGGTTTTATGAGCGCATTTCAAGATCGTCGCATGCAGTTTCTTACGCAGATGGATAATAATAGTTTGGCAGTTTTTCCTGCCAGTCCAGAAAAAATTCGCAGCAATGATACAGAATATCCTTTCCGACAAAACAGTGATTTTTATTATCTGACAGGATTTAATGAACCCGACGCTTGCTTACTGCTGATCAATAAACCTGAGTTTCAAAAAGCCGTTTTATTTAACCGTAAAAAAGATAAAAAGGCAGAAGTTTGGCATGGTTATCGATTAGGGCAAAGTGCCGCGGTCAGCGTCCTTGGTTTTGATGCGGCTTATGAGATTGATGAGCTGCACAAGCATCTGCTCGAATTAGCGAATGGTTTAACTGCACTTTATTTCCCGATTTTTCAAGATCCGGATTTAGATAAAATCCTATCTAATGTTATCAATGAGTTACGTGAAGGTAAACGCAAAGGACAAAATGCGCCGACAAGTTATATTGATAGCTTACCTATCTTGCATGAGATGCGTTTAATTAAATCTGAAGGCGAAATAGCGCTGTTATCTGAGGCTGCAGAGATTTCAGCAGCAGGGCATGTCCGCGCGATGCAACAATGTTCTGTGGGGATGTGGGAATATCAATTACAAGCAGAAGTCGAACATGAATTTGCTTTGCAAGGCGCACCTCATGTTGCTTATAACTCAATCGTTGCTGGCGGTGAAAACGGCTGTATTCTTCATTACACGGAGAATAAAGGTAAATTGCGTGATGGTGATCTGGTGTTGATTGACGCAGGTGCAGAGTACCAAGGTTATGCGGGAGATATTACGCGCACCTTTCCTGTGAACGGCGTTTTTTCTGAGGCGCAAGCAACGCTATACCAACTCGTATTAGATATACAGATCAGCGCTATCAGCCAGATAAAACCGGGTGTGGCATTGCGGGATGTGAATAAAAATGCGGTTAAACAGCTGGTGGATGGTCTGCTTGAGTTAGGGATTTTAGAGGGAGAGCGTGACGCTCTGATAGAAGAAGAGGTCTACAAAGATTTTTATATGCACGGTATCGGCCATTATCTGGGGCTAGATGTGCACGATGTGGGTGACAGTGGCACTGCTGACAATCCGCGTTTATTGGAAGCGGGTATGGTGGTGACAGTTGAACCTGGTTTATATATCAGTGCGTCTGCAAATGTTGACGATATTTGGAAGAAGATAGGGATCCGCATTGAAGATGATGTGTTAGTGACCGAGTTTGGTGCGGAAGTATTAAGTGCAGATGTACCTAAAAGTATTAATGAAATTGAAGCGTTAATGGCAGATGCAAAAAAATATGGCTAAACAAACGGATTACGATCTGTTGATCGTCGGGGCGGGCATGGCCGGTTGCCTGCTCGCTTATGCCGTTTTAAAGTTGTCCCCCTCTTTAAACGTCGTGCTGCTTGATGATAATCCCGAAGGGTTAAATAAAGGGGTTCATCCCGGATTTGATGCGCGCAGCATTGCATTAAGTGCTGGCAGTTGCGATTTATTAGATGAATTGGGATTGTGGGCGGAGTTAAAAGGGAGTGCGCAGGCGATTGAAGATATCCATATCTCCGATCGTGGTTTTTTCGGCGCCTTAGATCTGCCGCGTAATCACGCCTCGACGAAATATAAAAACCAGGCTTTCGGTTTTGTGATTGAGCTGCAAGATGTCGGTTTACTCTTAGATAAGCATTTATCACAATATAAACAGCTAACGCGCTTATACAATACCCACCTGCTAGCAATAGAAAAACAAGCGCAGCAAGTCGTTTGTCAGCTGGGAGACGGAAAAACATTAACTGCGCGATTATGCGTTGCTGCAGATGGCGCAAAAAGCTTAACACGCGAACTGTTGGCTATCCCCTCGCAACTTTTTGATTATGATTGCAGTGCAATTATCGCCAATGTCTGCGCTTCTAAAGCTCACCTTAATAAAGCATTTGAACGCTTTACAAAATTTGGTCCGATCGCTCTGTTACCACTTAGCAATAACCGCTACTCCTTGGTGTGGTCTGTGGAAAATGGGGATATTGATCGTTTAGCGAAACTGGAGGCGCACGATTTTTTGGCTGAACTGCAGCAAGCTTTTGGTTATCGTGCAGGCATTTTTACTGACGTGGGCAAGCGTGATATCTACCCGCTAAAACTGATGCAAACTGAAAAACCAGTGACCCACCGCGGTCTGTGTATCGGTAATGCCGCACACTCTTTACATCCCGTTATGGGGCAGGGATTTAATTTGGGGATGCGCGATCTTTATGTTCTGGCTGTGTTAATCAGCCAAGTGGAAAATAAACAGGAGATCGGCGGCTTTACTATGCTTAATCAATATTGGTTAGCCCGTTACAATGACCATAAGAATACCATTGCGCTAACCGATTCAATGGTGCGCATCTTTAGTAATACGAGCTGGCCTTTTATTCTCGGAAGAAATATTGCTTTGCAGGCGATGAGTTGCGCGCCGAGTTTGTCAGCCGATATTGTCAAACAAGCGAAAGGGCAATTTAATTTATTCAACAGAGAGCAACAAAGATGATGCAATCCTATGACTTAACTATCGTTGGTGGCGGAATGGTTGGTTTAACCTTAGCCGCTAGTTTGGCAGACAGCCCATTATCCATCGCACTGATTGAAGCAAACGAACCCCCGCAACTAACTGTCGAGCCGGGCCTTCGTGTTAGCGCGATTAGTTATGCCAGCCGTGCTATTTTCGAACATTTGAATATTTGGCAGCACCTTAATAGTGAGCGCATTAGCGCTTATAAAAGCATGCAGGTATGGGAAAAAGACAGTTTTGGAAAAATTGATTTCAGTGCAGACGAGGTTGATTGCGCAGAGCTGGGCTACATTATAGAAAATGATCAAATCCAAACCGCATTATTACAATCAGTGCAAAAACAGCAGAACGTGACTTTTTATGCTCTAGAGCAACTCGGCGATATTGCAATTGGAGACGGGGAGGCCTGGCTGACATTAAAAAGCACTAAAACGTTAACCTCTAAGCTGGTGGTTGCTGCTGACGGTGCAAACTCCTGGCTGCGTAACAAACTTGATATTCCGTTAACACGCTGGGATTACAATCATCATGCGTTGGTCGCGACAGTTAAAACCGATTTAGCACATGAAAATTGCGCCCGACAAATATTTACGACAGAGGGGCCGTTGGCTTTTTTACCCCTTTTTGAGCAAAATCTCTGCTCGATTGTTTGGTCTGTTCCACCCGAAAAAGCGCAGCAGTTAATGGCACTTTCAGAGCTTGAATTTAATAGGCAATTAACGCGTACATTTGATAACCGTTTAGGGCCTTGTGAGCTGCACAGCGAACGTTGTAGTTTTCCATTGACCATGCGTTATGCGCGCGACTTTGCCAGGCATCGCATCGCGCTGATCGGCGATGCGGCGCATACCATCCATCCACTTGCGGGGCAGGGTGTGAATTTGGGGTTGCTGGATGCGTTAAGTTTAAGTCAAGCTATTTTAGAAAATCTGCACGCGGATAAAGATATTGGTTTATACGAAAATTTACGTTTTTTTGAACGCTGGCGGAAAACGGAAGCCGCGCAGATGATAGCCTCAATGGAACTGTTAAAGCGTTTATTCCAAGGTGATAATCCAGTGCAAAAAACAGTGCGGGATTTGCTTTTATTAGTTACAGATAAAGTCAATCCACTTAAAAAACAGTTTATCAGGCAGGCGATGGGGTTAAGTGGCGAGTTACCCAAACTGCTTGATAAATTGTAAATAGATTTTGCGCTATTTTGAGCAACTAAAAAAACAGTGTATATTACGGCCCAATAATAAAAACATATTCAAATAACTGATTTGAAACTAATCAAGAGAAGAGCGTAAATTATGATTATCAAACCTAAAACTCGTGGTTTTATTTGCACCACAACTCATCCAGTGGGCTGTGAAAAGAATATTCAAACACAAATTGCATACACTAAAAAACAGGGCAAAATTCAAAATGGTCCTAAACGTGTATTAGTGATTGGCGCTTCTGCAGGTTACGGCATGTCATCGCGTATCGCTGCCGCATACGGATCAGATGCAGCAACAATTGGTGTGTTTTTTGAAAAACCAGCAACAGATCGTAAACCTGGCTCTGCCGGTTGGTACAACAGTGCTGCATTTGAGAAGCAAGCAAAAGCGGATGGCTTATATGCAAAAAGTATCAATGCGGATGCATTCTCACATGAAACTAAAGCAAAAGTGATTGAGCTGATCAAAGAAGATTTAGGTCAGATTGATGCCATTATCTACTCGGTAGCCGCGCCTGTTCGTAAAATGCCAGATAGCGGTGAAGTGATTCGTTCAAGTCTAAAACCAATCGGTGAAACCTATATCTCAACGGCGATTGATACCAATAAAGACTGTATTATTGAAGCCTCTGTAGAGCCCGCAACAGAAGAAGAAGTTGCCAATACAGTCACCGTAATGGGTGGACAGGATTGGGAACTTTGGTTAAGCGCACTTGGGGATGCTGGGGTATTGGCAGAAGGCGTCAAAACCGTTGCTTATTCCTATATAGGCACAGAATTGACCTGGCCGATATACTGGGATGGCGCATTAGGTAAAGCAAAACTTGATTTAGACAGAGCATCGACCGCTATCCAAGCGAAACTTGCACCGCTTAACGGTGAAGCTTATGTTTCCGTGCAAAAAAGTGTGGTGACACAAGCCAGCTCTGCGATTCCAGTTATGCCGCTGTATATCTCTATGGTATTTAAAATCATGAAAGAGAAAGGGCTGCATGAAGGTTGCATGGAACAGATTCACCGCCTTTTTACTACGCAGTTATATAAAAAAGACGGCAGTACACCAACGACGGATGAAGCGCGCCGCCTACGTTTAGATGATTGGGAATTACGCGATGATGTGCAGCAAGCTTGTAAAGATCTGTGGCCGACCATTACCACTGAAAACTTGTTTGATTTAACGGATTACAAAGAATACAAAGAAGAGTTTTTACAACTGTTCGGCTTTGCCGTTGCAGGGATCGATTATGAGGCAGATGTGGATACATTAGTTGAATTTGATTGTCTTAGCGTTTAATCACTGATTTTTATCATTTTTTAAACACCCATTTAGGTGGGTGTTTTTTGACCGTTATTTCAATAAGTTGTGTGGAAAGCTATTTTTTGAGGGATAAATAAGCAGTAATAGGGGAATATCTTTAAAAAAGTAAATTATTTCTGTTTTTGATTAACTTTATGTTGCATCTCAGTCATAAATTATTAGACTTGCATAATAATCGGTATGTAGCGCAGCTTGGTAGCGCACTGCTCTGGGGGAGCAGGGGTCGAAGGTTCAAATCCTTTCATACCGACCACCTTTCTTTTTTCGTTAATATCACGCTTTAAATATCATCACCTTTTCTAAGGATCTTCTATGACACCCTTTTCATTATCATCTGAGCAATTACTTAAAGAAGTTCGCAATGTTTTTGATGTGCAGAGTGCAGCGCTGACCTCTCACAGTAAACAGCTTGGCGATGAATATTTACAAGCCTTGGCTTTAATGAAAAGTTGCACTGGGCGGGTGATTGTCTCCGGAATGGGTAAATCTGGTCATATCGGCAAAAAGATTTCAGCAACGCTTGCATCCGTTGGCATGCCTTCATTTTTTATGCACCCGGGAGAAGCGTTTCACGGTGACTTAGGCATGATCACCAAAAATGATCTGCTTTTACTTATCTCCTACAGCGGTGAAACCGATGAACTATTAAAAATCATTCCGTCGATTCAGCACTTTGGTAATAAGATAATCGCGATAACAGGCGGGCGAGATTCCACGCTGGCGAAAAACTCAGATGTCATTTTAGATGCAAGTGTTGAAAAAGAAACCTGTCCGAATAATTTAGCCCCAACCACCTCTACCACCTTAGCGCTGGTAATAGGCGATGCGCTGGCTTCCACGCTGACCTTGGATAATAATTTCAGCCCCATGGATTTTGCCAGGTTCCACCCGGGAGGAAGCTTAGGTAAACGTTTACTAACCTTCGTTAAGAATGAGATGCGCAGTGATAATCTGCCGCTTGTTGAGACGCAAACATCGCTCACAGATGTGCTGATGGTGATGACGGAAACGCGTACCGGTCTTGCTCTGGTAATGAAAGATAATCAATTACAGGGTGTGATCACCGATGGCGATCTACGCCGCTTCTTAATTTCAGGAAAAACCATTAATGATTGCTCCGCCAGCGAATTGATGAACCCGTCACCGCGCTTTATCTCCCCTGATGCACGTTTAACGGATGCAGAAGAGATCATGCGTGAAAAGCATATTAAGTGGTTAATCGTCAGCGAAGACGGGAAAAATGTTGCAGGTATTATTGAATGGGTGCAATAAAGTATTGTGAAATCACAGCGTAAGTTAAACAGTTATTTAATTATATTAGTTAGCTGTTTACTCCTACTGAGTAGCGCGCCTCTTTCGGCGCAAACAACACAGAGGCTATTATTAAACTGGCTTCCGTTTTTAACTTCCAATATCAAACGTATTCAGCCCAATCAATCTTGCCCGCAAAATCAACTCTTAAATATTCAAGCCAGTCACAAACAGAATAAGCTTAATACCGATATTGGCGTTATCGACTGGGATCTTAATTGCCCGGCAGCTCAAACGGACAAGGGCAGCACAAAACAGTTACCCTTCACCTTACAAAAAGGACAGATTGATCTGCAGCTCAATGAACTGTTTAAACGTTTAGCCGCTTTGCCCGAAACCAATATACGTATAAAATCACTTAACTTAGCCACAAATCTTCTCCATAAGAAATTATCCTTCAGTGTATTTATCAAAAAAAAAGAAGAGCATCTTTTTATTACATTAAGCGGCGAACAGCTCAAAGCTGATCTCAAAATAAACCTATTAAACAAAGATGTAAGCGTAGAAAGCAGAATAGACTTAGAACAAATCGCACAATTGATAACGCTGCCCGTTGAGCTGAATAAATTATTACATGATGAACTCAAGGTGAGTTATACAACTAATTTAAAAAGTTGGGGAAAGGGCGCGTTTACGCTTAACTGGCAGGGGAGTCTGCCTGATTTAGCGAAGCAGGGGCAGTTGAGTTTAGCGGGAGATATTAATCTGTTAGCGGATCAACTGGCGGTAAGTCAGCTCGCCATTAATTTACAAAACGTCAACTATAGTCTGTCAACGCAGCAGGAGTGGAAAACCCGCTCTATCTCTCTTAAATTAGCACAGCCGGCATTAATCAATCTATCATCGCTGCAGATTCACAGCTTGCCACTGCAACTGCGTGTCGGACGCAGTGCGCTTTTGACCAAGACCCCCCGCGGTAAAATGCAACGCATTCATATTGATACGCAAAAATTACCTTCTTTATTTGCTTCGATAGATGCGCAGGGATCTGTTGACCATCTATCGCTTGATTGGCGCCTCTCACTGTTAAACCAAACGCTTGCTGGCAAACTGCTGTATGCAGATAAAAAAATCAAAGTGGAGCTGCCTGATACCCATCTATCGCCGCAAACATTAGTTGAATCATTGCACAGTTATCTGCCAGCCACCGAGTTGCTGCAGATAAAAAGCGGTGAGATCAATCTGCAACTCTCCGCCTGGTATGATTTAACTAAAAATAGCACCAGAGTTGCAAGCCATATCAGCGCGCATTCGGTAGCGGGTGAGAACAGTAATGTGCTATTTGATGGAATCAGTTTAAACAGTGAATTGGATTACCTGTTTGAAAAAGAGAAGGTCACTGTCAATACCGATAAGCTGCAGCTGAAAATAGCCAATCTATTTGTTGGCATACCAATTCAGGCGTTGCAGCTGGACGCACAAATCAATATTGGTGAGCCCCTGGTGCAGCATTTTAAGGCTCGGTTATTGGGCGGACGGGTGGATTTTGATGATTTCACATTAGCCGCACCCAGTCAGACATTAATAAACCTCTCCGGTCTTAGTTTAAGTGAAGTGGTTAAATATAGCGCTTATCCTGAAATAGAAAGCACAGCTATAATTGATGGTGTGCTGCCCTTATCGTTAACTGCGCAAGGACCAACCATCAGTAATGGAACGATTTCTGCCCGCGCGCCTGGCGGATATATTAAGGTGCCAGAGAATAGCGTTACTGTCGCTATGGGCCAAGTCAATCCAGCCGTTGCTTATACTATGCAACTGTTATCTGATTTTCAGTTCGATACTTTACAGGGCACTATCGGTTATACTGCGGATGGTGAATGTGATTTAAAAATTGCAATTAAAGGGATAAATCCGAACGTCAGCGGAACACAACCTATTAATTTCAACTATTCACACAATGAAAATATTTTACAATTACTTAAAAGTTTGCGCTTTAACGAGCAATTAGTACAACAGATAAAGGAGAGGTATTAATGCTTAAAAGAATTTATATGTTATCGGCGTTATTTTTTACTGTAACGGCATGTACACCACGGGTAGAGCTTGCGATGCCCGATGAGCCTATTACCATAAATTTAAATGTTAAAATAGATCACGAAATCAGAGTGAAAATTGACAAAGAGTTAGATGATCTCTTTACCGAAGAGAGCGGTCTATTTTAACAGTAATAATGAATAATCTAGGAGATAAAATGAAAAAGGTATTTTTGATGTTCATGCTAATACTCAGTTTTTCAGCCTTTGCATTAGAGTTGTCTGATGCCAAAGAGCAGGGGGTCATTGGCGAGCAAACCAATGGGTTATTGGGCGTGGTTAGCGTTTCACAAGAGGTTTCCGATTTAGTAAAAGAGATCAATGCAAAGCGCTTAGTCAAATATAAACAGATAGCGGAAAAAAATGGCATGACCCTTGATCAAGTATTGGTTCTTGCGGGTGAAAAAACCATTAAAAAGACGCCTGCTGGACAATATATCCAAAATGCAACAGGACAGTGGGTGGTAAAATAGGTCGGAGTAACATGCGCGGCTGTTTCACCCTTTACTGTTTTATTGCACAGTAAGTAAGAGGCGCGCTTTCAAGCGAAGCGATTTTAGGTCTGTTCACCGTGAGAGGGTGATCTGCCATAAAAACCTTCCCTGCAAGCCATGCCCTTTATTGTTTTCGTGTTATTTAGCTTGAGCTTCGGCTGATAATATAAGATGATTGTCTCTATTTTTCGTTTTATATATATTCAGAGGTAAGCAATGACTCAGGTGGACAATGGCCCAAGCAATTTTATTCGTAATATCATCGATAACGATCTTCAAACGGGCAAACATCAGTCGATACATACACGCTTCCCACCAGAGCCAAATGGCTATTTACATATTGGCCATGCTAAATCTATCTGCTTGAATTTCGGTATTGCCCAGGATTACCCGAATGCGCTCTGTAATCTGCGCTTTGATGATACTAATCCAGTAAAAGAAGACGCGGATTACGTTGCTGCAATTGAACAAGATGTGCGTTGGTTAGGATTTCAATGGGCGGGGGATATTCATTATTCATCGGATTATTTTGAGACTATCTATGATTATGCCGTGGAGTTAATTAAAAATGGCAAAGCTTATATTTGTGAGCTCAATGCAGAGCAAACGCGTGAATATCGTGGCACCTTAACTTCTCCGGGTAAAGATAGCCCGTTCCGTAATCGTCCTATCGAAGAGAGTCTCGATCTTTTCGCACGTATGCGCGCAGGTGAGTTTGCTGAAGGCGCGATGATGCTTCGCGCAAAAATCGATATGGCATCGCCAAATATGAAGATGCGTGATCCGGTTATTTACCGTATCCGTTTTGCTCACCATCATCAAACTGGCGATAAGTGGTGTATCTATCCTATGTATGATTTCACGCATTGTATTTCTGATGCGATTGAAGGTATTACTCATAGTTTATGCACGCTTGAATTTGAAGATCACCGTCCATTATATGACTGGGTGCTGGCGAATATCAGTATTGCCTGTAAACCACGTCAAATTGAGTTTTCACGCCTTAATTTACAATATACCTTAACCTCTAAACGTAAGCTGAATGCGCTAATTGCCGAGGATTTAGTGAGTGGTTGGGATGACCCGCGTATGCCTACCATTTCAGGAATGCGTCGTCGCGGTTATCCTGCCGCATCAATACGAGAATTCTGTAAGCGTATCGGTGTTACCAAGCAGGAGAATACAGTTGAATTTGCTTCACTCGAAGCGTGCGTTCGCGAAAATCTTGAAGCTAATGGACCTCGTGCTATGGGCGTGATTGATCCGGTTAAAGTTATTATTACCAATTATGATGCAGATAAAAGTGAACAACTGATTGCACCAGCCCATCCTAAAGATGAAAGTATGGGCACGCGAACCTTACCTTTTTCTCATGAGCTGTTTATTGACCGTGCTGATTTTAGAGAAGAAGCCAATAAAAAATATAAACGTCTGGTATTAGGTAAAGAGGTTCGTTTGCGTAATGCTTATGTTATTAAAGCTGAAAATGTAGTTAAAGATGAAGCTGGCGAGATAACTGAAATCCATTGTTCATACGATCCAGAAACCTTGGGTAATAATCCAAGTGATGGCCGTAAAGTGAAAGGCGTTATCCACTGGGTTGATGCTAAATTAAATAAACCAGCAGAGTTTAGAATTTATGAACGTCTGTTTTTAGTTGAAAATCCTGCTTCAGCAGAGAATATTCACGATGTCGTTAATCCGGAATCATTAGTTGTAAAACAGGGTGTTGTTGAACTTAGTCTGGCGGATGCACAGGCTGAAAAGACATACCAATTTGAACGTGAAGGTTATTTTTGCGCAGATAGCAAAGATTCAACTGCGCAGAAATTGGTCTTTAACCGCACGGTTGCGTTGCGCGACTCATGGGGTGGCTAGAGGCTGAACAGTCGCTGAAACAGTGGTCAATTGTTGATTGACCACTGTTTATTTAGTTCAAAAATAGTAAACAAGCGTTACATATCCAGCTTTAGTTAATTGATTGTGGTAAATAGCTTAAAGCCGTCTCATACTATGGATGGTTATTGATTTTTAATAAGGTGTTTTTTATGAAAAGGATGAACTCTTACATTCTTTTTACTCTCCTCTCTTTCTCGCAGCCCCTTTTTGCGCAACCTATTGTTGTATGGAATAGACTGCTGGAACACCCCAATCCTATGGTTTCAGAGCTACTTGTAAAAGCGCTGCAGGTAACGGCTGATGAATATGGCTCTTTTCAACTTATCCCTTCGGAGGCGATGGAACAAGGTCGTGTTGTTAAACAGATGGCTAATAATGGTCATGTACAAATTGCTGTTTTTGCGCCCACTAAAGAAAGAGAAGAAAGTGCGATTGCAGTACGAATTCCCGTAACCGGATCCTTATTAAGTTACCGTATCTGCCTGATTAACAAAGGTCAACAAGAACGCTTCAAGTCCGTCTCAAGTCTAGATGATCTGATCAGCAGCAAATTAAAAATAGGAACGCATCGGGATTGGCCCGACAGAACAATAATGGAAGCGAATGGCCTAACGCTTTGGAAAGGGCATAAATATGCGCTTTTATTTGAACAGCTTGCCGCGAAGCGCTTTGATTGTTTTTCCCGAGGTGCCAATGAAGTGTTACAGGAGCTTGATTTGCATCTTGATAAAGAATTAGAGATTGAGCAACACTTAGTTATCTACTACCCGTTACCCTTTTATTATTTTGTTAATAAAGACAATCCGGAATTAGCAGTGCGCTTAGCCAAAGGGTTGAGGATGTTAATCGATAATGGTGAATATGAGAAAATTTTTAAAGAAAAGTACGCTGAAACATTAAAGATATTAGCTATTCAAGATAGAGTCACTATTGAATTAAGCAATCCACTGTTAACCGAGCAAAGCAAAGTACAGATGGAAAAATACAAGTCATATTTTCAGACATTAATTCACCGCTCTTCCTTATAAATACAGTTAGTGGATTATTTATGACGGGCGCAAAATTATTTTCAATTTAGGAGTAAACATGGAATTTGAACAAATGCTCAATATTTTGTCGAGTAAAGATGGATCAGATCTTTATCTGTCAACGGGAGCCCCGCCTTCTGCCAAATTTCAAGGCACGATAAAACCTCTCACTGATACTCCTTTTAAGCCGGGAGAAATTGCGGTTATCGCTTATTCAATGATGGATAGTGAGCAAAAAATAGCTTTTGAGCAGGATCTGGAAATGAATCTGGCTATTTCAATCTCAAATGTGGGACGCTTTCGGGTTAATATTTTCAAGCAGCGTAATGAAATTTCTGTGGTCGCACGTAATATCAAAGTGGATATCCCTCAATTTGATGATTTGAAGCTGCCTGAAGTGCTTAAAGAGGTGATCATGGCTAAGCGTGGCTTAGTCCTCTTTATCGGTGCGACAGGCTCGGGAAAGTCAACCTCGCTGGCTGCATTAATTGACCACCGTAATAGCAATGCATCTGGTCATATTATCACCATTGAAGATCCGGTTGAGTTTGTACACAAACACAAAAAAAGTATTATTAACCAACGTGAAGTTGGGGTTGATACGCGAAGTTTTCATGCGGCCTTAAAAAATACGCTGCGACAGGCTCCCGATGTAATTTTAATTGGTGAAATCCGTGATCGAGAAACCATGGAGCATGCGTTAGCATTTGCTGAAACAGGGCATTTAGCTATTTCGACACTGCATGCTAACAATGCCAACCAGGCCTTGGATCGTATTATCAACTTCTTTCCCGAAGAGCGCCGACCACAACTGTTAAGTGATTTGGGCAATAATTTAAAATCCTTTATTTCACAGCGTCTGATTCCAACTGTTGATGGTAAGCGTTGTGCGGCTATCGAAGTGATGATGGGAACCTTAACCATTCGCGATATGATTAAGCGCGGCGACTTTGGTCTGCTAAAAGATGTGATGGAAAAATCCAAACAGTTAGGTATGCAGACCTTTGATGGTGCGCTATTTGAGCTGGTGATTGCAGGGCGGATAACAGAAGAGGAAGCGGTTAAAAACTCGGACTCTCCGACCAATATCGCACTTAAATTTAAGTTGCATCATGGCGGAATTATGGAGCAGGCAGAAGAAAATTCGAAGAAAAATGGCGGCTTTAGTTTAGAGCCGATGGAAAGATCATTGCCCGATGATGTAACCTTTTCTTAATAATTTTTCTGTTTACGAAAAAAGCGCCAACCGGCGCTTTTATTAAACAGGCCCTAAAGTTCGATACCGTAATCCTTACCGTATTTTTCAACGACAAAATCAATATCTTTATCACCTCGACCAGAAAGGTTAAGTAAGATTGTCCCTTTTTCACCTTGCTGAGCCATTTTAAGCGCATAGGCAACTGCATGTGCAGATTCAATCGCAGGAATGATCCCCTCTAATCTCGATAGCTCAAAAAAAGCATCAATCGCTTCTTTATCGTCAATTGACCCGTAAGTGACACGGCCAAGGTCTTTTAGGTAGCTGTGTTGCGGTCCAACAGAGGGATAATCTAAGCCGCTGGCCACTGAGTAGACTGGCTCTGGCTCACCTTGTTGATCTTGTAACATATAAGATTTAAAGCCATGAATTATCCCCGGTTTACCTAATGTTAAGGTTGCAGCATGTTCACCAGGCTGTTCAAGTGAACGCCCTGCAGGCTCAACACCGTAAATAGCGACCTCTTTATCTTCTAAAAAAGCCGTAAATAAACCCACAGCATTAGAGCCTCCGCCTACACAGGCAACCAAGTTATCTGGTAATTTACCTGTCATCTCCTGAAATTGCTGGCGCGCTTCATTGCCGATAATTGATTGGAAGTCACGTACCATCATCGGAAATGGATGTGGGCCGACAACAGAGCCGATGGCGTAAAGTTGCGTTACAGGATCTTGTAAATAAGCCTGAAATGCGGCATCTACCGCTTCTTTTAATGTTTTACGTCCCTCTGTTACTGGAATAACATTAGCACCTAAAATGCGCATTCGTACAACGTTTGGATGCTCTTTAGCAATATCTACTTCGCCCATATAGATATCACACTGTAAACCAACTAATGCGGCTGCTGTGGCTAATGCTACGCCATGTTGTCCTGCACCTGTTTCTGCAATCAATTTCTTTTTGCCCATTTTTTTGGCAAGCAGGGCTTCACCCAAACAATGGTTAATTTTATGCGCGCCAGTATGGTTTAAATCTTCTCGTTTAAGATAGATCTCTGTGCCATATTTTTTTGATAAGTTTTGCGCATGAAAAATTGGGCTTGGACGACCCACAAAGTGTTTGTATAAGCGCGCCAGTTCAGCACGAAATGCGGGATCTTGGCGACACTCATCATAAGTTGCCGTGATTTGATCCATGATTGTTTGTAATTGTTCAGGAACAAAGCTACCGCCGTATTCACCAAAGTAGCCCTGCGCATTAGGTAAGTTATGTGTAAATGTATTTTCCATGGGGACCTTTTATTTACTTATAATGTGAGATTCTCCCTTTTATACAGATAAAATTCTATTGTTTGTATGGGATATAAGTGGAAATGTGAGCTATCTGAGGGATTATTCTAAATCTATTTTTCCATGGACGATTAAATTTTACGAATTGCAGATGCTATAAACAAAACACCTTAGGCAGTCGAAATTTTTTACACTTTTAGTTGAATGCTGTAATGGATATATCTCGTTGTATTTTAATGTGATTATTAATTTATCGCTTACTGGTAGCTTAATATAACCATATTAGGTGTGTCGAAAAATATTGCACCTTTGCAAAAAAAGTACAGCAGATAGCTTGTACACATATGTTTTTTATATTAAATGATCATCTGGCACCGCTTGTGCATGTGCAATAGATGTAATGTTGATATCAGTTCAATGGATTTAGTAAATAAGTTGGATATATATCACGGGTTAATACTTTTTATAGAACTTAATTGTATTTTTATGGTTTTGAATAATAGAAAGGAACTAATTATGAATAATAAAAGATTATTAATGGCAGCGATAGCCGCAACAGCGCTATCACTTGGTAGCCAAACTGCCTTCGCTACTACTATCGATTTTGTGTCAGGAACTGATGATGGATGTAAGGTTGGAGCTGTTAATTGTACGCTTTCAACTAACGCATACAGCACATGGATAACTGAAGCAAACTTCAACACGGCAGCAGGTTCAACAGGTGCCCAATGGGTTCAGCAAGAAGGAAGTTATATAGATCCTGTTTTAAATGACTATCGTGTATTTGAGATGGATTTAAATATGACGGGTGAAGATATGTGGATTACTTCACTGTGGGTATCTGCGGACGATACGTTCAAAATTAAAAGTGCTGGGGTAGAGCTTTTTGACTCTATTACTGAATTTGCCGGCAACGAATGGAATACCGCCATAGATGTTCACGCTATTACCGGTGATATTTTTATCGCAGCAGCTAGCAGGCTTAACTTTTATGTGCATGATATTAGCTCAGACAATAGGTATCCAACGGGGCTGATTTATGCGGGTACTGCAGTTCCAGAGCCTGCTATTATTGCCTTGCTTGGGTTGGGCTTAGTGGGATTTGGATTTTCTCGTCGCAAATCAAACAGTGCTAAATCTTAGTAAATAAAAGCCAACAATAACGGCTATTTTTATACCGCTATTGTTGCTTAGACATTACATTATAAATTATCGGGTTGAGATTACATTTAAATAGACCCGATTTTTTGTTTCTATCAGAATTTGCTGGTTTAGGTTTGAAGTTTACCAAAAAATGTCAAGTTAGTTGTCCCCTAAAACACTTTCTTTCAAAAAAGAGTAAACCAACAGTACGACCACTTTCTGAAAATATTCGATTTAAATTTAATAATGTTTTGAATATGTAAAATATGTTTAGCACAGGAATTTATTACCAGATGGGATATAAAAGGATTTGGCTTCGTTAACGGGACTCCTGCGAGCACTGGTGTGACAGGCCGGCTTTCTTTTAAACAAGAGTAAACCAACTGAACTACCATTTCGCGAAAATCTTTTATTATAAGTTGGGATTTTTAAAACGTTAGGTCTTTTTACTAAGGACTTTTTTACTTGAGGATATAAAAGGAATTGGCTCGTTAACAGGACTCGAACCAGTGAACGCTAGTGTGACAGGCCGGCTTTCTTTTAAATAAGAGTAAACCAACTGAGCTACCACTCCGCGAAAATCTTTTATTTAATTTTAATGAAACGAAGTAATAAACTAATTATTTATTAACTAAAGATTATTGATAGTAGAAATGCAGAGGGAATTTATTATTTGAGAGTTTTAAAACGTTAGGTCTTTTTACTTGAGGATATAAAAGGAATTGGCTTCGTTAATGGGACTCGAAGCAGTGAGCACTGGTGTGACAGGCCGGCTTTCTTTTAAACAAGAGTAAACCAACTGAACTACCATTTCGCGAAAATCTTTTATTATAAGTTGGGATTTTTAAAACGTTAGATCTTTTTACTTGAGGATATAAAAGGAATTGGCTTCGTTAATGGGACTCGAAGCAGTGAGCACTGGTGTGGCAGGCCGGCTTTCTTTTAAACAAGAGTAAACCAACTGAACTACCATTTCGCGAAAATCTTTTATTATAAGTTGGGGTTTTTAAAACGTTAGGTCTTTTTACTTGAGGATATAAAAGGAATTGGCGGAGTGGACGGGACTCGAACCCGCGACCCCCGGCGTGACAGGCCGGTATTCTAACCAACTGAACTACCACTCCGCTAAAATCTTTTATTGTTCTATAACTCGCATTATAGATGGACTGTGTACACATCGTTCATTCATATAAATATGAAGTTGGCGGAGTGGACGGGACTCGAACCCGCGACCCCCGGCGTGACAGGCCGGTATTCTAACCAACTGAACTACCACTCCACGAGTGTGCTACAGCTTTCTTCACTTTATGTGTTGGTTACACATAAATACCACTCTTAATTTGAGTTTAAATTCAAATCCCGGCGTGACATGCCGACTATGTTAAGCAAGAGCCTAACCAACTGAACTACCACTCCACGAGTGTGTTACAGCTTTCTTCACTTTATGTGTTGGTTACACATAAATTGTTATTAAATAAATAATAACGTTTACTTGTTCAATAATACTGTTGGCGGAGTGGACGGGACTCGAACCCGCGACCCCCGGCGTGACAGGCCGGTATTCTAACCAACTGAACTACCACTCCACGAGTGTATTACAGTTCAAGCTTTTGATAATTATCATTCATATCGAAATATGATGTTGGCGGAGTGGACGGGACTCGAACCCGCGACCCCCGGCGTGACAGGCCGGTATTCTAACCAACTGAACTACCACTCCACGTGATAATTATCAGATTCAACATTGTGCTAACTAACGTCAATTTCACATCTAAATATGATATTGGCGGAGTGGACGGGACTCGAACCCGCGACCCCCGGCGTGACAGGCCGGTATTCTAACCAACTGAACTACCACTCCAGTTAGCATCAATACACAGAGCTGAGCACTGTGTTTGTTGAGGCGCAGATAATACTTAGTTGCTTTTGCTGAGTCAATAAGGAAAAAGAAAAAAACAGCAATATTAAGCTTTAACTTTCACAAATGGTTACTTTCTATGCAAATAACCTAAAAACAGAGCGGTTTACATTTTTAGGTTGTTTAAATATATTCTTTCAGTGCTTATTTTTTATTCCCTTTTAGATTTATTGATGTAGGTGACAGTTCATCAAGTTTTAATTCCGCTAAAGGTTGATCGCTGCCATCTGCAGATTTTCTCTTTTTTGCCCTACGTCTAATCATAAAAATGAGCGCTGAGATAATAATTAAGCAGATAATCGCAATTGCTGTAATAAGCCAACTGTTTTGCCATAGTGATGAGAAATTATATTTGAAAAATTCAGTATCAGTGGCGACCGCTGCACTTGTCTTTATTTCCGGCACAATAAATTTAGGCAGCAACTCAAATTGCTGATCCGGCAATTGTAACTCTATCTCTCTTCCTGAGCGGGTGGTCGCAAATGCTTTCGCTGAGAAAGTTAAGACACCGTAAGAGAGTGCTTTTGTTGTCGCGAATCTGTTTTCTATTGATATATTTCCGGTGCTATGGACAATTAACTGCTCGACGACTGTATTATTGCTATTTTTAATGACCCCATCAATGATTACCGATTCCGGATCAATCTCTTCGCTGTCGACCTTAAACTCAAATACCGCCTCTTTGCTGCCCTCGTTAAGTGTGCTTACCTTATAAGTGACAGGAGGAAGAAAAACCACAATATCTTTGTTCACATTGCGTAGAAAAACATCATTTTTAGTGCGGATATTAAGTAGGTAACGTCCGGGGGGCAGATCAATATAAACACGGGCCGTTAAGTCGCCATCAAATGGTAGGGCATCATAACCTTTGCCATCATCTTGATATAATGTCAGTTGTGTTTTTGCACCAGCCATTAGTACGACAGATAACTTGGCATCGTCCAGGTAACTTTGTTCGGTCATTAATTGATTATCATAATACAGCGAAGCATGGGTGGTGATATATTCTTGTGAGTATAATTTTAACGGCAGTTTATTTGTTTTTAATTCAACATGACTAATTAACTTAATGCGGTTATTTTCATTTAATTCTGCAACAGCTTGCCAAGGTCCTGCCATCGGGTTATTTATGGTAATAATGTCTTCTTTTTCACCACTTACCCAAGCAACGGAAGAGGGGTGTCTTGCCGGATAAATCTTACTGCCATCAGGGCGGACCAGAACAATAAATTCAGGGCCTTTGTCGTGATTAAGAATAAAGGTGACTTGCTCGGTATGGGGATCAATTCGAAAACGATTATCTAATAACGGTATGTCATTGGGTGCATAAATCGTGTGCGCCCAGGCGGTAGATGCGCAGATCAAAAATAATAAACTTAAGAGGTTTTTTTTCATTATTGTCGCCACAAGCAACTCCCTGATTTCTCAATAAGATCTAAACGTTTTTGGTGCGCTTTTTTTTCCTCTTCTGTTGCACGAATGATAGTTAATGGCGACTGAGATTGTCTGACTTTTCGTCCTGTCGTATTTTCACCGCGCTCCGAACTAGAAAGATTGAGTTTTGCTTGTCCACCTGTCATGAGCAGGTAAACATCTGCTAATATCTCGGCATCAAGTAACGCGCCATGTAGTACGCGGTGTTTATTGTCAATACCGTAGCGATCACATAACACATCCAGATTATTCCGTTTACCGGGGAATAATTTTTTCGCCATTACTAGCGTATCGGTTACGGTGGATATTTCTTCAGTTGTTTGTGTTTTTTTATTTAAAAAACGAAACTCCTGATCCATAAAGCCGACATCAAAGGGCGCGTTATGGATAACCAGATCTGCCCCTTTAATGAATTCAATAAATTCATCGGCAATCTCGCTAAACACGGGTTTGTCTTGCAGAAACTGATCCGTCAGGCCATGCACTGTGACCGCCTCGGGATCCACTTCACGATCTGGTTTTATATAGACATGGTAATGACGTCCTGTTAAGCGTCGATTAATAATTTCCACACAGCCTATTTCAATAATTCGATGGCCAAGATAAATCGCACCATCTCTATTCATACCAGTGGTTTCAGTATCCAATACGACTTGTCGAATTACTTTGCTTGTGTTCATCTTAATCTCTATTTATAGTTCGCAAAGAATTGAGTCTAGCAAACCTAAACCAATGCGCCTAGAGCTGAAATCACAGTGCATCTATAAGCGCTAAATTAATTAATCAATTGGGTATAATAATGAAGAAAATTGAACTTTATACAGATGGTTCCTGTTTAGGTAATCCTGGCCCGGGTGGTTATGGCGCCGTGTTAATTTATAACAAGCACCGTCGCGAATTGGCGGAGGGTTACCTGCGTACAACCAATAATCGCATGGAGATGTTAGCTTGTATCAAAGGGTTAGAAACATTAAGCGAAGCGTGTGAAATAGATCTGACCACTGACAGCCAATACGTTCGCCAAGGGATCACTCAGTGGATCCATAATTGGAAAAAACGCGGCTGGAAAACGGCCGCAAAAGCCCCCGTAAAAAACGTTGATTTGTGGAAAGCATTAGATGCCGCACAGGAAAAGCATAATATAACCTGGCATTGGGTGAAGGGGCACTCTGGGCATCCAGAAAATGAACGTTGTGACGACTTGGCTCGGCAAGCGGCAGAATCTAAACCAACCCAAAAAGATTTAGGTTATGACGGGTAATGATGTTTGGTGGCAACACTTTGCCCTGTTCTTCTCTGTTGCTTAAATTGAAATGGAGATTTAATCGGCGTCATAGGTATACTATGCTTTTTGGCCACAATAAAATAAACACTGCAAAAAGAAGGGGCATAGCGTTGCCCTGTTCGCTCGACGAATGATGAAAATGGGCTGTGAAAATCACCAGAAAGAAAATCGAAATGTTGTTTTTGTAGAATTTCAAAGCCCAATAAAGAGAGCCAGTCGTATATCCTATTGAGTAAAAATAGCCGTGCCGTTTTCGGGCTTTTGGATTTTAACAGCGAGCGCAATCCAAAAACGCTCATTGGATTGTATCCTGTTATAATTAAGGTGCCATCGAGTGTTAATACCCGCTCAACTTCACGTAATAATTGGTGCGGATCATTTGAGAAATTCAATTCATGAGCCAGAATACAGAGATCGATTGAAGCGTCTTGTAAGGGCAGTTGGTGAATATCTGCGAGTAAACCGATATCTTTTCCGCTAGCGGCGCAATTGATTTGATGGGGAATTAATGAGTATGAAGTGTCCAGTAAGCTGCTTAATCTTCCCAATTTTAACAGATGGTAACCAAAACAGAGAGGCAAGTAATCATCGATCCGCTGTTGAGTTTGCTCCTGTAACATCTTACCCTTTGGCAACTGTTGCCAATCTTCAATCGGGGTAAGGATGCGTGTTGTTTTTGCTATTTTCATATATATACCCGTTATCATTCAAAATGCATTTATCAGGAGCACGCTCGGATACCAGAGCAAGGCGCAACATGAGTGAATGGTGTTCCCTTTACAATTGTTGCAACGCAGCGCTGGTTTTCGAGCGAGCTCCCCGAAGGGCAAGTCGAGAGGCAAGCATCTTCGTTGTTATGAAGTCTTGATTTAACCCGTTAGTTCTTCAACTTCATGCCTAGAATCTGCTTACCTTTCGACTTGCTGATTTTTGCATTTCGATTGGTAACGGGTATAAACTAACCCCAACTTAAAATAGGTGCGAATCAATTATGGTTGATATTCTAACGATTAATTCCTTTACCGATAACTATATTTGGCTTATTAAAGATAGTCAAAGCAAGCATTGTATTGTAGTCGATCCCGGCGATGCTGGCCCAGTTTTACAAGTATTAGCTGCGCAACAGTTAATAGTCGATGCGATTATTTTAACCCATCATCATTATGATCATATAGATGGTGTGGAGGCTTTACTAGCCGAATCTGAGCAACCTATTGCGCTATACAGCAAAAACAGATTATTTGCGCACAGTGTATTAGTTAATGAGGGAGATGAATTAACTTTTTTTGACGACCGTTTTTCATTAAAGGTGATGGAAGTGCCAGGGCATACCTTGGATCATGTCGCCTACTACAATGAATCACTACTTTTTTGCGGTGACACTCTCTTTTCTGGTGGGTGCGGGCGTCTGTTTGAAGGCTCATATCTGCAGATGTTTAATTCATTATCACGTTTAGCCTTATTACCCGACCATACTCAAGTTTATTGCGCGCATGAATACACGCAAAATAATCTTATTTTTGCTTTTCATTTTGAGCCTAAAAATCAACACCTGCTGAAATATATTAAGCAGGTTAGTAAAAAACGTCAGCAAGGTTTAGCGACCATTCCGACCACTATCGGGCTGGAAAAAACGATTAATCCCTTTTTGCGTTGCGATCAAAGTTCGCTGGTTAACAGTTTGCAAATGCATTTAGCAACGAAATTAAGTGAACCATTATCTTGTTTTACGGCACTGCGTAAGTATAAAGATCAGTTCTAATGAATTTTGCAATGATTTAGGCTAGAATACGCCACTTATTATAGGTAGGTGGTCCCTTTTATGAAATTATTATTGCCGTTATTTTTGTTGTTATTATTAAGTGCCTGTCAAACAACAACAAATACAGATGTTACAGATGCAAGTAATGCTTCAGTTGTTGATGCATTGAACAATGAGGTCTTGCCTGATGAGCAATTGCAAGAGGTAGACATTGAAGAAGGGTTGGCCAATCTAATTGATGATGATGCACCGCTTGAAGTTCAACAACTACTGCCTGTGGGCTATGATAACCTTTGGTTAAAGTTAGCTGAAGGTTTTGAGTTTGAAGTGCCTGATAATGCACGTATAGCCAAGCAGCGTGATTATTATTTAAGGCATCCCAATTATTTAAAACAAGTTTCAAAACGTGCTGCGCCATTCTTATATCTGATAGTTGAGCAGATAGAAGCTCAAAATCTGCCTCTTGAATTAGCCTTACTCCCTGTTGTCGAAAGCACATTCGACCCCTTTGCTTATTCACCCAGCAATGCCTCCGGATTATGGCAATTTATGCCGCTGACCGGAACCCGATTCGGTTTAAAACAAGACTGGTGGTATGACGGTCGTCGCGATATTTATGCTTCAACGGGTGCCGCGCTACGTTATATGGAAATTTTACATAAATATCTAGGCGAAGATTGGTTACATGCTTTCGCAGCATATAATTCGGGTGAAGGGCGAGTGCAAAATGCGGTGCGCAAAAACCAGAAGTATAATAAGCCCACCGATTATTGGAATTTATCCTTGCCCAAAGAGACCGAAAATTATGTGCCCAAATTATTAGCGCTGATTGATCTATTACGTAATCATCAAAAATATGGCATTGAACTACCTTTTGTTCCCAATAAGCAGGTGCTCACTCATGTTGATACCGGATCGCAACTTGATCTTGCTTATGCAGCAGAATTAGCCGAGTTATCTATTGCTGAAATTCAATTATTAAATCCCGCATTTAACCGTTGGGCAACTTCACCGGATGGTCCGCATCGATTACTTCTGCCAACCCGTATTGCTAAAGTGTTTAGTGAAAAATTAAGTAATGGTGATAACAATAAACGGATCCGTTGGGATCGTTACAAAGTGCGCTCTGGTGATAGTTTAAGTGTGATCGCCCGTCAATATGGCACCACCACCAATGTCCTTAAACAGATAAATGAGATTAACGGCTCGATGATTAAAATAGGGCAACCGTTACTAATCCCGATTGCTACTAAGTCCCAGCAATCTTATCTATATAGCCAGGCGCAGCGTTTCGATCGCTCACAAGATAAGATGAGTAACAGTAACAGTAAACGCAAACTTCAGCATACGATAGTCGAAGGCGATACGCTTTGGGATATCAGTCGCATGTATAATGTGACAGCCAAAGAGATTGCGTACTGGAATCAGATGAGCAGCAAGAAAACCTTGCGTTTAGGCCAGCAGCTAACTATTTGGAAAACAGCAAAAGCGCAGCAGAAAAAACAAGTTACACAACGAGTGACTTACCATGTGCGTTCTGGAGACTCTCTTGGCGTTATTGCATCAAAATTTAATGTCAAAACCGCTGATATAGTACGTTGGAATAAGCTAAACGAGGAAAAATATATCAAACCGGGGCAAGAGCTGCGTGTGTATACAGAGAAAGCAAAGCAGGAAAAACAGGTTACACGCCATATTACTTATAAGGTACGAACTGGTGATTCTCTTGGTGTTATTGCCGAAAAATTTAGTGTTGAAACTGCAGATTTAGTACGCTGGAATGAGCTGTTTGATAAGAAATATATTCATCCCGGACAAAATCTAAAAGTCTATGTGAACGTCTTAAAATCGAGTAGCTAATATTTGACCGCTTTGATGATGTTCTTAAGTTAAAAAACAGAATCTTAGCGGTGAATATGAATTCTAGGGCTTGTCGTGTTGACTTTCGCCTGTAGCGGTTGGCTGAACTTTTATCGTTGGTATTCCGCCCTTGACGGCGTGTCGATGATGATCATTTTATTCTGTCTAAAAAAAGGAAAAACCGAACGTTTCCGCGTTCAGTGCTTTATAAGTAATGGCAGACAAGTTTCCGAACATGTAAACTCACCCCACTTTCATCTATCCAATTGATTTTTATATGTTCACCTACTTATATCATCAAGATATAAACCAAAAAACCGCTTAACCGAACGGTATTGAGCTAAATTAACTAGGTTTATTTATAAAAATTTTTGGCTCCCCTGATGATAACCCCCGCTTAATAAATATCCTTAAATAATGGCTATGGAATCACTTTACCTAATGTATCTTGCTGCCTACAATTTGAGCTATTAAATATACTATTGTAAAAACATCGCTTTTTGATAAGTGGTTATACCAAAAGAATTAATGAAGTGATCAATGATTGCGAAGGAAAAATTAACACTAACAAGGCGAGAGTTGCAGGAGATAGTTATTCTCACTTCAAAACTCACAACGCAGTTAGGGATGATTTTAACCAGCAAGGATGATCACCTTTTTAGTTCTTTTGGTATTATCCAAGCTCAAGGATAGAACTGCAGGGGCAGCGAATATATCTCGCTGTACGCCATAATAAATTTATCGACAAATAATTCTGTGTAACTTTTTGACGTTTTTAGAGATTAATAGTTCGGAGCTTATATAAGTTTAGGTAAGCGTTTTAATTAGTTGCAGATCTACTTTGTCAGAACAACTGCTGCAGAAGAGGGGCTATTGATGACTGAGAATACTAGCTGGCATTTCAAAAAAGCGAACACAGTACTGGAATCACTCGACACAAGCGCAGACGGCTTAAGCAGTGAGGAAGCCGCTAATAGACAGGTTAAGTACGGGCCAAATCAGCTTCCTGAAGCAAAAACACGCGGTCCTTTGCTACAGTTTGTCTACCAGTTCCATAATATGCTGATCTATGTATTGATTGTGGCGAGCGCTGTCACGGCTATGCTGGGACATTGGATCGATGCCAGTGTAATTCTGGGGGTCGTCTTTATTAATGCAGTCATCGGATTCGTACAGGAAGGTAAGGCCGAGAATGCCTTAAAAGCTATAAGGCAAATGCTTTCGCCAAATGCCATGGTGTTGCGCAATGGAAAGCAGATAACCATCCCCGCTAAAGCCTTGGTACCTGGTGATGTCGTCTTGCTGCAATCAGGTGATAAAGTACCAGCAGACCTTAGATTGTTCCGTGTTAAGGGGTTGCAAATTCAGGAGTCGGCACTGACTGGCGAGTCGATAGCGGTAGAAAAAATCACGGATCCTGTCGAACTGGAATCTATGATCGGTGATCGTCTATGCCTTGCTTATTCGGGTACTCTGGTGACCCATGGTCAGGGGGCGGGTGTGGTCATTGCGACCGGATTAGACACAGAGATAGGTCACATTAGTACACAGGTTGCAGATGTCGAATCACTAACAACACCTCTATTGCGGCAAATGGCTCAGTTTGGCCGCTGGCTTACTCTGGCCATTTTAGGTATTGCCATCATTACCTTTGTTTTCGGTTCATTTATTCGTGATTATGCAATCTCTGAAATGTTTCTTGCCGCGGTTAGCCTTGCAGTGGCGGCGATTCCGGAAGGATTGCCGGCTATCATGACCATCACCCTGGCGATAGGTGTACAGCGTATGGCGGGAAGAAATGCCATTATTCGCAGATTGCCCGCCGTGGAAACGCTAGGGGCTGTAAACGTCATTTGTTCAGATAAAACCGGTACCCTGACACGCAATGAAATGACGGTGCGTATGATTACAACCACGAGTGGTTTATTTGAGCTTAGCGGTACCGGTTATGATCCCCATGGATCAATATCCTTGTCGGGTGTGAATGTGTTTACTGAAGAACGGCCGCTGTTGTTAGAGACCGTCAGGGCTGCAGTGCTATGCAATGACGCGTCACTGGAATGCAAAGGTTCTGAATGGATTGTTCATGGCGATCCTATGGAAGGGGCTTTATTAGTATCCGGTTTGAAAGCTGGATTAGAAATTGAAGTAGAAGCCAAACAATATCCCCGCACAGATCTTATTCCATTTGAATCAGAGCATCGCTTTATGGCGACACTCCATCATAGCCACAAGGATAATGCCTTTATTTTTATCAAAGGTGCACCTGAACGGCTATTGGAGATCTGCTCTCATCAAAAAACCATTGCTGGTGAACAACCAATCAATAGAGATTACTGGCTAAGCCGTATTGAAAAAATGGCACAGCTTGGCCAGCGAGTATTGGCCATAGCTCTCAAGCCTGTAGCCTATGGACAGATGGAGTTGAAGTTTAGCGATGTGGAGAATGGCTTAATTATGCTGGGCATGTTCGGCTTGATTGACCCACCGCGAGAGGAGGCTATTGAGGCAGTAAAAACCTGTGCTGAAGCAGGTATTCGGGTGAAAATGATTACCGGAGATCACGCGCTCACAGCACGTGCCATCGCCCAGCAACTTAAGCTTGTTAATGCCAATGATGTACTCACCGGACAGGAACTGGACTTAATGAGTGAGGATGAGTTACGTCAACGTGTACAGGATGTGAACGTATATGCACGTGTTAATCCTGAACATAAATTGCTGTTAGTTAGACTGATGCAGGAACTGGGTTTGATTGTCGCCATGACTGGAGACGGGGTAAATGATGCACCAGCCTTAAAACGCGCCGACGTGGGCATTGCCATGGGACACAAAGGTACAGAAGCGGCCAAAGGGGCTGCTGAGATGGTGCTGGCCGATGATAATTTTGCATCTATTGCTCATTCTGTAAAAGAAGGTCGTACTGTCTATGACAATCTCAAAAAATCGATTCTTTTTATTCTGCCAACCAATGGTGGAGAGGCACTGATTATTCTGGCGGCTATTTTGTTTGGTTTTCATCAGCTACCGTTATTGCCTGTGCAAATTCTCTGGGTAAATATGGTTACGGCTGTCACGCTGGCGCTATCGCTTGCCTTCGAACCACCCGAACAGAATGTCATGCAGCGTCCGCCCCGCGATGCTCATGAACCGATGCTGATGCCCCATTTTATTTGGCGTGTTGCCTTTGTCTCGGTTATTTTGATGAGTGGAACATTTGGTTTGTTTATTTGGGAGATGGAACAAGGCATGAGTGTTGAGCATGCACGCACAGTGGCAGTAAACACTTTGGTTTTGTTTGAGATATTTTATTTATTTAACTCCCGCTATATTAAAGACTCAATATTTAATTGGGCAGGATTAACAGGGAACCGTTATGTGCTTATAGCGATTACAGTACTTATCATTTTGCAGTTAGTTTTCACTTACTTTGGACCGATGCACTCTTTATTTGGTACTACAGCCATTAACTTCAGTACATGGCTGCGTATATTACTCGTCGCTTCATCTGTGTTATTTTTGGTAGAGATAGAAAAGTATTTTATGCGTCGCGGCAAGGTTATTAAATAATAGTGCAGCAATTATTTTGATTTAAATAAGTATAAGGTCCCGATTGGGGGCAAAAAAGAAAGGCCATATAGGGACGCTTCGATGGCGAGTAGAGGAGGAAAACCGAAATGCAGTTGCACGATTCAAAAAAGTCATGCCTTTGCACAGCCAAAGAAAAATGGATGGGACACATAGCTGAATTGATTTGTCATGATCAATAAAAGTTTTGGATCCCCCTGAATTGTTTCCCTTATCGTCATTCTCGAGAATCTTAATGAGTTTGTAACCTAGCTGTTTGTAGGCTTTCGCTGCGCGCTGATTTTGTATCTTTGATCGTTGCTGTTCCGAACGTTTTTATCTTGATAAATCCCTTTATTCTTTCTCATAAACCTAAACTGGCGTTCAATTCGCTCCATGTTTCCACTTGCTAAAGGAATTGATTTAGCAAGAAAAACGTAAACGGAAATTTCCCAGACGCATTGGTTTGGTAGCACTAGTATTTTGAATTTATTACAAAAATAAAGTGAGTGTTCAACCTTTCTATTCTGCTTGTCTTGCTGCAATCAAAGTAATTGATAGGACGTCAACAAATGACACACGCCATCAATGGCGCAATACCACTGGCGTGGCTGAAGTCACACTTCCTAAAATAGATCATAAATTTAATCAGACTGGTATTAATAATAAATGAGTCTGTATTCTCTGCTGTGCTGCATTTAATGGATCTATATAAATAAAAAAAGTTAATTTAACTCATCCTTAACCCATCATTAACCTGCACTCTTATATTATTGGTTTGTCTAAACCAGGAGAGAGAAGATGCTTTTTTATCGACCTAGTTTGCTTACTTTAGCCATACTCGGCTTAACGGCATGCAGTTCATCATCAGATAAAGATTTTCAAGAACTTGCAAAACAATCCCTTGAACAGCAGGTTAATTGGCATAGCGAGCAGACTGCGGCGGTAGATGTTGTTCAACTGACCGACCTAATACACATTCCAGCATTAAATGCTGTTATTCAGCAAGCCATGAAAAACAATCCTAGTTTGCAGCAAAGGTTAATGGCGTTGAAAATGCTTTATGCACAGCGCACTGCAACTAACAGCGATCGTATTCCAGAATTAAGCGCAAATTTTGGTGGGAATAAAGAGGAAAGTTCAGATACCGCTTACAACACAGATTTGACTGTCAGCTGGGAATTAGATTTGTGGAATAAAATCGGCAACAGCACTCGTGCCGCAGATAAAGATATTGCCAGTAATATTGCTACCTTACAAAGCACCAAAGATACACTCGCTGCCAATATTATGCGCGGCTGGCTGCAAATCAGTCTGCAGAAACAACTGCTTGATATTGAAGTTAAACGTTTAGTTGTCCTGGAAAGTAATGAAAGTATGATCTTAGAAAAATATCGTTCCGGGCTGGGAGATTTAGAAGATTTGGATACGGCTAAGGCAGATAGTGCTTATTCACGTTCAACCTTGGCAGAATATAATGAAACGCTAGCGCAAAATCAGCGCAGCCTTACCTTGCTGTTAGGGCTGCTCGGTGATGAGCAACGCTTTAATGTCAGCGCTGAATTCCCGCAAGTGTTGACTCCTCTTGTGTCTTTGCCCAAACAAGATCTTTCTCGAAGACCGGATCTGCAAAGTGCGCTCTTTGATATAGAGGCGGAAGAGTTCAGAACCAAAGCTGCCTACAAGGCACGACTTCCTTCTCTAAGTCTAGAGATAGCCCTTTCAGATGTAGCAAATTCACCAAGTGCCGCGCTATTAACTAGCCCCCTTTGGAGTGTTCTGGGGCAGTTATCCGCACCGCTTTTTGATGGTGGTTATCTGCGATCAAAAGCTGAAATTGCTGAGCTGACAACCGAGAGCGCTTATTGGAATTATCAGGACACCTTATTAACGGCGGTAAATGAAGTTGAAAATGCGCTTGGTCAGGAAAAATCATTAACATTACAGCAAAAACATCTACAGGATGCACGCGATAGCGCTGCACGCAGTTTATCCAGTTATCAGGGAAAATATCGTCAAGGTTTGGTGGATATCTCGGATCTGATTACTGTACAAACCGGTAGCTTTGATGTTGAAACAAAGCTTGTTCAAGCTAAATATAACCGCTTAGTAAACCGAATCGATTTAGGTCTGGCACTAGGCCTGGGAGTCTCACTATGAAATTTAAACCATCATTGTCAATTTTGATCACTTTGGGATCTATTGTTTTTTTAGCGGGGGCTGTTACTTATAACGCCTCACAGATGAAGGCTGAGAATGGGAAATCTGTCCAGAAAATTTCAGCAAAGGTTAAATCAGAAATTCGGGCATCTCAGGCGCCGAGTGTTGTGGTTATTGAAGTTAAACCGGACAGATATAAAGCGCTAGTCAAAGGTTATGGAGAAGCGGCGCCGCATTATGCCATCACCTATGCTGCCGAAGTGAGTGGTAGAGTTGACAAATTAATGCCGGGATTTGAAACGGGTAAGATTGTAAAAAAAGGCGATATTCTTGCAAAGCTTGAAAATATTTCCTACCAACAGGCAGTAGCGCAGGCTAACTCTTCTCTAGCGCAAGCAGAGCTGGATCTGCTTGAAGAGCAGAGAACAGGAGAGCAGGCTCGTTTGGAGTGGCAACGTTCCGGTCTGAATGGTGAGCCTAACTCGCCATTAGTTTTACGTGCACCACAATTGGCAGTACAAAAAGCGCTATTAAAAAACGCCAAATACAGCCTGAAAAAAGCGCAGCAGGATCTTGAAGAAACAGTTATCAGGTCGCCTTTTGATGCCCTTGTTATCGAGCGGAATATTCAGCCGGGAAGTTATGTTCAGGTCGGCAGCTCTGTTGCACAGCTTTATAGTACAGATCACGTTGAAATTAAGATCCCGCTTTCAGCTAAGCAGTGGGCAAATTTGCCTAAACTGAGCAATAAAGAATTGTCACACAAAAATGCGAAAAAATGGCCGGTGATGCTCTATAGCACTGACGGTGACACGAGTTGGCAAGGTTATGTTATCCGTATTGAGCAGCATCTGGATTCAACATCCCGTCAGCGTTCTCTGATTGTTGCCGTTGTTCATCCCTTTTCTCAGGATGTGGGATTATTTCCCGGCACTTTTGTTCAGGCGCATATCGAAGGGGCTGAGCTTAATAATACTTGGGAACTGCCCGCATCTGCGATTTCCCAGCAGGGAGATATCTGGTTTATCACTGAGGATAATCAGTTAAATAAAGTGGCGGCAAACAAGCTCTTTGAAAAAGCAGAATCGGTTTATGTTACGCCGATAGAGAATCTGGCATCCGTTAAAATTATTAAAAGACCCTTAAGCAGTTATGTTGTTGGCATGCTTGTTGTTCCTAAAGTTGAAGGGTAATGAATATGCACAATTCAAAATTAGATTTTAATGAAGGTATTATCGGCTGGTTTGCACGCAACTCTGTTGCCGCTAATCTGCTCTTAATCATCACCCTTGTATTAGGCGCTTTGTCGGTCAATGAACTTCGCAAAGAGGCCTTTCCGAGTATGGCGCCAGACAGAGTTACTGTTTCAGTGAGTTATGACAGTGGTGATCCACAGCAGGCTGAAGAAGGGATAGCGATAAAAATAGAGGAAGCATTAGAAAGCGTTACCGGTATTGATACTATCACCTCAACCTCAGATGCCAAAGGCAGCAACGTTGTTGTCGAAAAAAACAGCGACTACCCATTAGAGACACTTTTTAGTGATATTAAAACTAAAGTCGATGCAATCAATGACTTTCCGTCAGATGCGGACAATCCCGTTATTGAAAAAGCAACCCGAGCGGATCATGCGATTTGGGTGCAGCTCTATGGCGATGCCGATAGATCCACGTTTCAAGTTCTGGCTGAAAAGCTGAAATCTGATCTACTGACTAAACCGGCTATTCGCGAACTTTCGATCAAGGCAAAGGCCGATCCTATGATTGCAGTTGAAGTCGATGAAGCTAAGCTGCAGGCGTATGGTTTGACCTTATCTGATGTCTCCGATGCTATTAATGCTGAATCTTCGAGTGCCATCACTACTAGTCTGCGCAATAGTGAAAAAGCGGTTCGTCTGAAAGTATCTCAGCAGGGGTATCAGCAGCAGGAATTTGCCCATATCCGCCTGATAACCCTGGCTGATGGTACGAATATCTATCTGGGTGATGTTGCTGACGTAAAAGAAACATTCGAAGATGACACCTTTACCCTGTCGCGTTATAACCAGCAAAGCGGCATGGCCATTGAAATTGTAATGGATGAATATGGTGATATAACAAAAATTGTTGAGCAGGCCAATCAGGTTGTTGATAAGTGGAATAGCAGTCATTATCTTCCTGAAAATGTAAAACTTACTACCTGGTATGACTCAAGTACCATGATAACAGATCGCCTCAGTCTGTTAATGAAAAATGCGCTCACAGGTATTGGGTTGGTTTTTATTATTCTGGCACTTTTTCTGAATTTAAGAGTGGCATTTTGGGTTGCAGCCGGTCTGCCGTTTGTATTTTTCGGCACCCTCTATTTTATGACCGACAGTTATGCCGCTTTAACCATTAATGAGATGACCACTTTTGGTTTTATTATGGCCTTAGGTATTGTGGTTGATGATGCGGTCGTAGTGGGCGAGAGTATCTATTCAACACGCAAGGAAGATGGCGACAGCATCGGTAACACTGTCCGAGGAACGAAGAAAGTGGCAGTACCGACCATTTTTGGTGTGCTGACAACCGTCGCTGCATTTGTCGCAGTTGCAAATGTAGAGGGCCGTTTAGGTGAAATTTATGCCCAATTTGCGACCGTTGTTATGATCTGCCTGCTGCTTTCTGTGATTGAATCAAAACTTATTCTGCCTTCTCATCTTGCCCATCTCAATACACATCGCGTACCCGGGAAAGGTTTTTGGTCGCGTATTCAGCACGGTGCTGATTCCGGACTGCAATGGTTTAGCACAAAGATCTACAGAAAAGTAATAACGTTGGCGCTGGAATATCGCTATGCGGTATTGATTTTATTCTTTTCTGTCTTTGTACTGGTTGTTGGTCTGCCGTTGACCGGCAAGGTTCGTGTGTCATTTTTTCCTGATATTACTGGTGATACGGTGCGCGGTGAAATTGCTATGTATGATGATGCGAGTTTTGGGCAAACAGAGTCGAGTTTATTATTTCTAGAAAGAATGGTAATAGAAGCCGACACTAATCTTATTGCCAAGTACGGAGAGCAAAAGAGTGAAATATTAAGCTTACAGCTTATTGCTGAAAGTGATAGTAGCGGCAATATAATGATTGAGCTTAATGGTGACAGCGCTTATGGATCTGCTGAACTGGTTAAAGAGTGGACTCGCTTAGCGGGAAATCCCGAAGGGGTTAAAAAGCTCAAGATTGAAGCTAAAAAATCGATGGGAGATAATTTTAAAGCAGAAATTAAAGGATGGGACAGCGAAACGGTATTTGCCGCCGGAGAGGCGATGAAAGCAAAACTGCAAAGCATCAAAGGGGTGAATGGGATTGATGATAATATGAGCCCAGGTGAGCCACAGTATCGATTTGAATTGACGGAGCAGGGACGATCATTAGGAATGGAAACATCCAGTCTGGCTGCACAGATCTTACGTTCGTTTGGCGGATCAACGGTGCAGAGTTTCCAAAGAGATAAAAATGAAGTGAAAGTAAAGGTTCGCTATCCGGAAACGCAGCGACAAACACTCGCTGATATTATGGACGCGCGGATCAGAACCCCAGATGGCACGGTGCTGCCTTTAAGCAGCGTTGCTAAAGTGTATAGCGAGTATCAAACCTCTGAAATTACCCGGATCGATAATTTAAGAGCGGTATATATTACGGCAAGTGTTGATAAAGAGGTGATCGCATCTAATGAGTTAGTCGCGCAGATAACAACACAGTTGGTCCCTAAATTGATGGAGCAGTATGCTAATCTGCAGATAGATTTTGGGGGCGAAGCCGCTCATCAGGAAGAAACCACAAGCTCAATGGGCAATATGTTTTTGATCGCACTTCTTGCTATCTATGCTTTGTTGGCGATACCGTTAAGATCTTATATTCAACCCCTTCTGATTATGATGGCGATCCCTTTTGGTATTGTCGGGGCTATCTTAGGGCACGTGTTTAACGATCTGACCATCAGTATTCTCTCTTTAAATGGCGTGCTAGCGTTAAGTGGCGTGGTTGTAAATGACAGTCTGTTACTGGTTTCCCGCTTTAATGAACTGCTAAGAGAAAAAAACATGGCCGTTAAAGATGCCATATTTGAAGCTTGTACAAGCCGCTTAAGGGCGGTACTGCTAACCTCATTTACAACCTTTGCCGGTTTAGCGCCACTGCTCAGTGAGACATCAGTACAGGCTCAGTTTTTAATTCCGGCTGCGGCATCTCTGGGATATGGGATACTCTTTGCAACATTGATCACGCTTATACTTATTCCATCACTATTACTGATTCAGCATGAAATAAATAGCCTTTGTGTTAATGTCATTAATAAGTTTAAGCCGCAAAAGGAACTGCTAAACGAATGTTAAATCTACTGTTAGTTGAAGATGATATCGATCTGGCTACTGCCGTGATCGATTATTTGGAATTAGAGGATATTCAATGTGATCATGCAGCTAACGGTGTGGTTGGCTTACATCTTATTGAAAAAAACAGTTATCAGGCCATTATTTTAGATCTGAATCTGCCTAAAATGAGTGGTTTAACCGTTTGTGAAAGTATGCGCAATAAAGGAATTGATACACCGGTATTGATGTTAACCGCCATGGATAGCCTACAGGATAAGCTGGCTGGGTTTTCCAAAGGCGCTGATGATTATCTGATTAAGCCTTTTGCGATGGAAGAGCTTATCGTACGAGTTCAAGCGCTGTCCAGGCGGCGTAGCGGTCAGGTAAGCTTATTAAAGGTGGCGGGTATCGCGTTGGATTTAGATAAAAGGCAAGCGTCTGTTAATGAACAACAATTAAAAATTTCGCCGACTGCATTGAAAATATTGGAACTGTTATTAAGAGAGAGCCCCAATCCGGTCACAAGAGAAAAAATAGCGCAGCAGGTTTGGGGGAACGATAAACCGGAAAGTAACAGTTTAAAAGTGCATATTTTTAACCTAAGAAAACAGTTAGATTCAGTTGCTGGCAAACCTCTTCTTCATACTGTTACTGGTTTTGGTTTTTCTATCGAAGATATTGAGTCATAGAGATGAAAATAAAGCCCAGTCTTAAAATTTACTTTACAGTAGCCATGTTATTGCTTGGCTTTGTTATGACCGTTTCTTTTTCAGCGTTAACACTTAATTACTTCACTCAAGGGCTGGATAGAGGGATTAAACAATCCTTAATGGAAGCCGCTGAAATTCAAGGCAGCCAAAAAGGCAAGCCGGTGTTGCTCCTCGGATTTCATATCGCCAGTTCCTGGGAGGATGTGCCAAACCGAGTAAAAGAGATCTTCGATAATACCCCGCCAGTAGAAAGTTACACCCTAGAAAAAAGAGCGGTCAGCTCAGGTCTGTTTAGGCCACCAGAAGAGATCTATTTTGTTCTTAAAGCGGTTAATAAAGCAGGACAGTTAAGGTATATATCAAAAATTATTAATAA
This sequence comes from Psychromonas sp., assembly GCF_047632995.1. Lineage (GTDB taxonomy): Bacteria > Pseudomonadota > Gammaproteobacteria > Enterobacterales > Psychromonadaceae > Psychromonas. The sequence continues at coordinate 49,459 of NZ_JBLIEK010000002.1, read as the reverse complement.
AGCGGATGTGCGGCCCGGAAAGCATCATGGTATCCCCCATATTGCATGGATAGGTGTTTTTGCTATCGCGGCAATCGGGCTTTTCTTATTAGTTGTTCTTTTTATTATTCGTAAAGTGGCAAAGCCGGTGGAATCGCTCAAAGATTGGGCTAAATCTTTAGATGAAGATAAATTAACGCAGCCTATCCCTGATTTTCAATATAGTGAACTTAATACCCTTGCTGAAATAATAAATTCCAGCTTGGACTCCGTTCAGGAAACACTCAGCAGGGAATTGCAGTTCCTCTCTTATGCCAGCCATGAATTGAGGACACCGATCAGTGTGGTTCGGGCTAATACCGAATTGCTTATAAAGTTACATGAAAAAGAGGGGGGCACAAAAAAACAGTTTGCAGTGTTAGAGCGAATAGATCGTGCTGGCAAAACCATGACTAATTTAACTGAAACATTATTATGGCTGAGCAGAGACGATGCTAATCTGCCTGCTAATGAGAAAGTAGATATTGCGCAATTGATTGAGCAGTTAGTCGGGGAAATTGGTTACTTACTGGAAAATAAACAGATACAGCTGGAAGTCGATATAGCGCCTTATACCATTAATGTGGCTGCAATTCCCTGCAGGATCATACTGGCTAATCTTATTCGTAATGCTTTTCAACATACGATTGAAGGCAAAGTGAGTATATCTCAAGTTAAAGGAAGTGTGTCAATTGTTAATGCCAGTGAAGATAAGGTTATTGATAGTTCCGATTTGGGGTTTGGTTTGGGACTGCGTCTAACCAAAAAACTAGCAGCCAACTATAACTGGTCTTATTGGGATAAGATTGAAGGATCCAGTTATCAGGTGAAAATTAACTTTTAAAAAAAGCGGCAGATTGATCTACTACGGCTAATTCCAAAAGAAATAATTAAGTGAGCACATTGTAAAATAGTCATAAATTATTCAACTGTTGATTTAAATGGGTATTCCCACCTTTTAATTCAGATCATAACGCTTTTTACGTGGCGGCGAGATCTATAAAACGGTTAATAGCAAAAGAACTAAAAAGAGGATTTTATATGTTCAGAAAAATTGTTTCAGTCGCGTTATTTGTCTCATTTATCGCCATGTCTACGTCAGGGTTGATGATGTTTTTTATAGAGAGGCCATCTTTTACTATTCAAATGCACCCTGTGCATAAGCTCTTTGGTTTGATAATGATACTTGCAGTTATAGGGCATCTGTTCTCCAATTTAAAGTCGATAGTCAATTACCTAAAGAATCGAAATATTGCAATATTTGGCGCATCAATGGTTTGTATGCTGGTGCTTCTTTATGGTGTCGCCTTAAATAATGAAGTTCCGTCAGAAATCGCAATCCCCATGGATAAGTTAGCAGCTGAAGTAGAAGCACAGAGTGTTGATAACAAATAAAAGTAGCGAATGCATTACGGGTGTCGCGGTTTTCTAAAACCAAACGTTCACAGCAAACTGCGTTTGGTTTCTTATCATCATATGCCGTCAGGGCGAAACACTCGTTAATAATCAACACCATTAGCGAGCAGGCGCAGGGTCTATTTCACGAAAAATTTAACTTTATCTTTGACATTACCCTAAGGGGATGGTTTATTATTTTTGTATCTAACCTAATTGTGCAAGTTTATGAAACTAAGCTTAAATATTTTCTTAATAATATCATTAATATTTATCGGTGTGTTTTCAGCGCAAGCTGAACTAGCAACGGATCCTTCTATGTCTGCCATAGAAAGCTGCATAAGTAATGATAATGAGAACACTGATAAGAATACGAATAACTGTTGTTCAACCGCTTCTGTTTTATCTTTTGCAGATCAACAATTAAATTATTTAAATGAAACGCTATTTTTTGCGCGGTTAGACTTTTTTGATTATAAAAGAGATCGACTCAGCCAACATAGCTCGCGTCTATTTCGACCTCCAATTATCCATGTTCTGACTTAATAATTTACGCTATAAACAACTTATTCTGACAATCAAAAATGGACAATATTATGAATAAATTTAAAACACTTCTTATTAGCCTTTCTCTTTTCGCGGGCAGTGCATTTGCAACCGAAATGACCTTATACAAATCACCTTATTGCGGTTGTTGTAAAGCGTGGGCCAAACACGTTGAAAAAGCGGGTTTTGAAGTAACAGTGATAGAGCAAGCCAATAATAATCAACAGCACAAAGCTTATGGAATCACACCCGATCTTGCAGCTTGCCATACTGCAACGGTAGACGGGTATGTGCTGGAAGGGCATGTTCCGCTTGCTGATATAAAACGCTTATTAAAAGAGAGACCTGGCATTACAGGAATAGCGGTTCCGGGTATGCCTGCTTCATCACTTGGAATGGACGTACCTAACAATACGGATCCGTATCAAGTCATTGCTTTTAGAAAAGACGGAAAAACGATGGTGTATAACGAATATCATGTTTCCAATAAATAATAGTGGTTGAACTGGTTATTTCATATAAACAGCGCTGAGAGCGCTGTTTTCATTTATAGGTGACTAAGAATTTGGCTGATAGAGTGCGATAGTGACGTGCTTTAAATATGCGCGTGAAAAAACACCAACATTAAAGGGAAGGTTGGCATAAAAAAGGCTTTTATTATTTAAAAAGCAGGAGCGAAATATATCTTTTATTATGCTGCAACCCTAAATTTGGAAAACATATGGAATTTCACCTCTCCCTTAATTTGCAAATTCATCAATAATTGGGCAATTTGGTTTTTCATCTCCACAACATTTTTGGGTGATGTTTTTCAATCTCTCTAGTAGCTCTTGTTCTCGATTTATTTTTGTTTGTAATTCTTCAATTTTTTGAGATAGAAGCGCTTTTACATCGGCACTTCTTCTACCGCTATTTTCAGATAACGCTAATAATTCTTTACTTTCTTTTAAACTAAAGCCTGCGTCTTTGGTTTTTTTTATAAAATGTAGTTGTTTGATTAAAGCGCTTGGATAATAGCGGTAATCATTTTCGCTACGAGGTGGTGCACTGGTTAAACCTATCTGTTCGTAATAACGAATAGATTTAACAGATAAACTCGTTTCTTTAGCTACTTGGCTGATAGTTAACATGACTAATTTTCCTTTAAATTCTTGCGTTTTTTAAATGCTGATTTTTAGGGATGTTACAAAACACGATTAACCTATTCGCTATTTGTGTTTCGTGCCTTGAGGTGGTCGACTGCAACAAGATGGCTTATGTTTGATATTTTCCAGCATATTTTGATCAACGAACTTATAATAACCTTCTTTTAAATGGTTCCACCAACTGCTAGAGATATCTGCACCATGCTTACGTACGATGAGTTCAATGGCATCTAAATTCAGATGAGTGACATCATAAGCCATCTGCAGTAGACCGTCTTTAATATCAAGTGTTACGTTATCAATGCCAAAAGCTGCATCTATTTCAGAGATGATTTTCGCCCGGTTAAATTCAGTTAGTCCTGTTAGTTGAAGTTTTCGGATAACTAAATTAACTTCTGTAACACCGATTCGGTGCTCGATATTATTCATAACTTCCTCCGTACTTATATCGGCTGCATTTTTAAACATGAAGATCTGCAAGATTATTTACTCAACGACTAGATAACCTTTGTACATCTGCATTTGACAGTGAAATACATATTTCCCTTTTTTCATCTTGGGCAGTGGAATTTCAAGAGTTTTGTTTAACGGTAACTCTGCACTTATTTCTAGATCAGGAAAGATAACCATCTCAGCGCATGGGCTAGGATCTTTACGTGTAAATTTAAGTGTAGTGGCTGTATTAGTGCTTAATACTATTGTTGATGGTTGATAAACACCATCTTGCACAACAACACTTATCCCTCCATTGCTTTTATTTGCTGATGTTTTTTGCTTTTTCTTTGGAGAGTAAAGCCAAAACCACCAGATAATTAAAACAATTAAAGCAATTCCAACAAGGTTAATAACTAACATAATTTTTTCCTAGTGATCTTGTGGTTTAAAAAAACGTAAACGGTTAGCATTACTGACCACGGTTAAAGATGAAAATGCCATTGCAGCGCCTGCAATAACAGGATTAAGTAACAAGCCAAATAATGGGAATAAAACCCCCGCGGCGAGAGGAACTCCTGCAGCGTTATAAATAAAGGCACCCACTAGATTTTGTTTGATATTACGTAAGGTGGCTTTGCTCACGGAGATTGCATCGGCAAGGCCATGTAAAGAGCCGCGCATTAATGTGATATCGGCACTTTCTATCGCCACATCCGTCCCGGTTCCTATTGCAAAGCCAACATTAGCAAGCGCAAGTGCGGGGGCATCGTTAATGCCGTCTCCAGTCATACCGACTATTTCACCCTGCGCCTGTAATTCAGCCACTTTTTGTGATTTTTCTTCTGGTAGTACTTCAGCAAAAAAATCTGTTATACCTACTTTTTGCGCCACAGCTTTTGCCGTTGCCTGATTATCACCAGTGAGCATGACTACTCGAATACCATTGTTTTGTAGCCGTTTGATAGCTGAAATAGAATCTTCTTTGATCGGATCGGCAACGGCGATAACCGCTGCTAAATGACCATCAATAGCGAAAAATATAGGGGTTTTAGCCTCGCCTGCCATTTTCAGGCTAACATCCTGTGTTTCTTTATTAATACTGATGCCTTGTTCAACCATTAGTTTTTGATTGCCAAAAAGTAAACCTTTATCGCGAACTTGTCCCTCTACGCCTTGGCCAGCAATAGCATTAAAATGTTCGACTTTATCTGTTTGCAAGCCTCGTTCATTTGCGGATTCTACAATCGCTTGTGCCAGTGGATGTTCAGAGCCAATTTCTAAACTTGCCGCTAATTGTAAGATTTGATTGTCGTCCATTGAATTAACGCGATAAATATCCGTTACTTTAGGCTCTCCTAAGGTAATAGTGCCGGTTTTATCCAGGACCATAGTGGTGATTTTTGAAGCGTTTTGTAGCGCTTCACCATTGCGAATAAGGATGCCAGCTTCCGCCGCTTTACCCACACCAACCATCACCGACATAGGTGTTGCCAGCCCTAATGCACATGGGCAAGCAATAATAAGTACGGTTGTTGCTGAGACAACGGCAAAAGCAATGCTGGGCTCCGGACCGAAGTTTAACCAGACCAGGGCACTGGTAATTGAAATAATCATAATGACCGGGACAAAATAGGAAGCGATAATATCAGCTAATCGTCCGATGGGCGGCTTAGAGTTTTGTGCTCGTTTAACCATCTTAATTATTTGCGCGAGCGCTGTATCTTTACCGACGCGAGTCGCTTTAAAAACAATAGATCCACTTTTATTAATGGAACCGGCAACAACCTCATCACCTTGTGTTTTTTTGACCGGCATTGGCTCGCCAGTTAGCATCGACTCGTCAATCGTTGTTTTCCCCTCGTTAACTTCGCCATCGACAGGAATACATTCACCGGGGCGAACGCGAACCAGATCATTTAATAAGACCTGTTCAATGGCAATATCAATATCCTTGCCATCACGAATAACGCGTGCGGTTTTCGGTTGCAAGCCAATTAATCGCTGTATCGCTTCGCTGGTACGACCACGCGCTTTGACTTCAAGCGCTAACCCTAAATTAATTAAACCTATGATCATTGCGGTCGCTTCAAAATAGACATGTCTTGCCATTTCGGGGAAAGCCAGTGGATAGATAACCACAAGCATTGAATATAACCATGCAGTGCCAGTCCCTAATGCAATTAAGGTATCCATATTAGCGTTATGATTAATAAAAGATTTCCATGCGCCGATATAAAAATGTTTACCCGCAAAATACATTACGGCAGCACAGATAAGACCAATGACCAACCAAACAGCACGCTCTATGGGGGAATTGACGGTCATAGGTCCGCCCATAAGGCCATATGCCATTAATGGAATCCCTAAACCTAAGCCGATCCACACCTGCAATATCAGTTTCTTATAATACTTTTGTTCCGCTTTCTCTTTTTCATCGAGTAGCATCTCGTCACTGGCATTGTCTGTACTTTTAGCGTTATATCCAGCCGCTTCAATGGTTTTTATTAGCGTTTCTGTATCAACATCACCTGTAATAGATGCGGTTCTGAGGGCAAAGTTTATTTGCGCTTGTTGAACATCAGGCAAAGCATTTAAGGCTTTTTCTATCTTGCTGACACAGCTTGCGCAGGTCACGCCCTCTAGAAGTAACTCTTGTGTATTAACGCCGGATGAATGAGAATCTTTACTTGTTGATGATTGAGTCTGTGCTGACTGGCCGTGATGTATTGCATCATCTTCAGGTGATAACGCTGTTTTGTAGCCTTTTTGTTCAATCAAAATCAGAATTGATTTTAAAGCGTCGTCATGATCTAGGCTATCGTCAATAGTAAATTCTGCACTCTTTGATGCAAAATCAACTTCAGCATGAATGCCCTCTATTGCATTGAATGCGGTTTGCAATCGACTCGCACAACCCGTGCAGGTCATACCATAGATAGGCAACTTTAAGTTTGCGGATAAAGACATACACCCTCCTTATTCAGTTTACGACTGTAATCCTAATGATTAGCTTAGTCGTTACCCCTAGGGTAAGGTCAACTTGATTGCTGTTTTAATTTAATGTGATGGCGGTAATGATTATCGTTGTTTAAAAACAATCTGTTGCAGTAGTTAAGGTGAGATTTGATGCGTTAAGCGACATATGACTTTGTGTTTGTGCTGTCAGCCAATAGTAATCTATTGTCGAAATATAATTCAATTTACTAATTTCCTTTTAACCTGCTCCCCAAAAAAACAGGGACAATTTCATTAAACAGTAGTCATTTGTTATCGTCATTAACATGGTGTAACTTCTATTACTAAGGGCTAAATTGACTTCTTTAACACCAATATGGCGTTCTAGCTCGCTCATGTTCCATCATTTCCCCCATCATCATTAGATTCTCCTAGTTATTTTATGATATTGGGTTATTAAATTTGGAAACATGAACATGGTGAATGCAGCATACAGAGGATGACGAAAATGAGCGTTCCAACCTGTTGGAGTAGCCCAAAATTGCAGCGATGTTTAGTCATTTTCTAGCTCTAGCATTGTAAATTTATCTTCTTGAGCAAGTCGTTTTGTGTGTATCCAAAATAAATCATCGACAGGTGTAATACTTACTAGGCCTTCGTCTTCTGTATTGGCATGTGCCGCATCAATAATTATATTAGCCATTTTAGAGGCGTATTTTTCACTGGTGTAAATGTCCATTTGAATATGAGGTGAAAGATGATTTTTGTTGTAGGTATCAACATAATGTCCTCGTCCCTCTGTTTTATGAATGGTGTATCCCGTGATTGAATGTTTACGCAGTGCATCCTCTACATCATTCAGTTTTAACTCATTAAAAATAGCAGTTACTTTTTTTAACGACATAATTTACCTCACTCGATTTTTAACGTGCCAGAATACATTTGCACCTGACGATGGAATAAATATATCCCTTTATTATCAGGAAGATTAAAACCGGTATTAACTTATTAAATGGTCTATTTACATTGATAAGTCCGGAATATGAGTCTTAATATTTAGCACAAGCTAGCACTTCTTATTCATCTAGCACCATTCTTGTATTTACCCAATTTGCTAATCACAATCTATGTTCAAATTGTAGCTCACTATATTCCTGTATTTACAGTTCAAGCCTGCAAATACAGGAAGATGACAGATTTGTAATGTCCCTGTCATGTTACAGAAAGAAACGGTGCTGTAGGCTTGGCGTTAGAGATTGAAACTCCTATTAGCAGCCGTGTTATGTATACCGAGTTTAAGGTGTCAATACACCGCAAGACGATAATGGAACGAAAAATTTATGATTTTAATTAACAAGAAAAAAATTCTACAAGGAATATTAATATGAAAAAGATACTTACATTATTACTACTGAGTCTATTGCCGAGCCTAAGTTTTGCAGGGGGAGATCATGGTAGCCATAACGAAGAGGAAAAAGCGCTAAGTGCGGGAACGCCTGGTTATTCCGCCGACGTTAGCCGAACCGTCGAGGTTGAAATGAGCGATACTATGCGTTTTTCTCCGAGTCAGATTAAAGTTGAAGTAGGGGAAACGATCCGCTTCTCTGTTAAAAACACAGGGAAATTGCAACATGAATTAGTTATTGGTAATACTGAAAAACTTAAAGCACACGCACAGATGATGCGTAAAATGCCTGACATGCAACATCAAGAACCCAATATGGTCAGCCTTAAAGGCGGGCAAGCAGGCGATATTATATGGACATTCGGTCAAGCAGGTAACGTTGATTTTGCCTGTTTAATACCCGGTCATTGGGAAGCTGGAATGAAGGGTAAAGTTGAAATAAAGTGATTTAAAACGTTATGGGGTAAGCTATCTATATCCTGTAACGTTTATTTTTTTCACATGGATTAATCCTCGTGTTAGTTTAACTAAAAACTCATGTATCTATCCAAGTGGTATAAGTATTATTTGTTGCTAAGTCTCATTTAAGGTTTAACATTTTCCAATGTGAGTAATGACTTCCCATAAAGGTTGAAAGATGAAAATACTAATTGTAGAAGATGAGCCAAAGACCGGGAAATATTTGCAACAAGGTCTGACAGAATCAGGATTTATTACAAATTTGGCTACCAATGGAAATGATGGCTTATACCATGCTCTTTCTAATGAGTACGATTTACTTATATTGGATGTAATGCTACCAGAACTAAATGGTTGGCAAATACTGGAAACCTTGCGAAAGAACAAAAATGAAACGCCGGTTATATTTTTAACTGCCAGAGATCAAGTGGAAGATAGAGTAAAAGGTCTTGAGTTGGGGGCTGATGATTATTTAATTAAGCCCTTTTCTTTTTCTGAATTGTTAGCCAGAATTCGTTCAATTCTCAAGCGGGGTCATTTTGCTAGTCCGGAATCTACCAATTTGGTGATTGCAGATTTACAACTTGATCTCCTTCGACGTCGCGTCTCTCGCTCGGGGAAAAATATCACCTTAACTGCAAAAGAGTTTTCTTTACTGGAGCTTTTTATGCGACGCCAAGGCGAAGTGCTATCAAGAGCGTTAATTGCATCTCAAGTATGGGATATGAATTTTGATAGTGACACTAATGTTATTGATGTATCTGTACGTCGTTTACGCAATAAAATTGATGTGGATTTTGAACCCAAACTTATCCAGACCATTCGTGGTATGGGCTACGTATTAGAACTCCCGGAAGAAATATGATACTGCGGCGGTCATTAACACTTCGTTTAACTTGTTTCTTTTCCATCGCGACAATGATTGTAATAACCGGTTTATCTTGGTTTATAAATAACGCAGTAGAAAATCATTTCATAGATCAAGACCGAATTTTATTGAACAATAAAACTCATGTCGTTAAATCTGTCATTTTAGCGGGTAATTTCAACAATGACTTTTCAAAAATAGCAAATGAAGTTGATAAGCATAATGGGTTAATAGTAAATATCAAAAATCCGCAAACAACAGTTTATTCATCAGGCGGTATACAATTCCCCAGCGATACATTACTAGCGAAGCAACTGAAACAAGACGACCTATTTCAATGGCAAGATAATCAGAATCTATATCGTGGAAAACAATTTGATTTAACACTTGGAGATGCTGAACATTCATTATTAATCGTTACTATTGCTATCAATATTAATCATCATCAACAGTTTCTCATCAGTTTTGAAAAAACATTGGTTAAATTTATCGTACTTTCAGGCCTGCTCAGTGGGGTTTTTGGGTGGTTTGTAACTCGTCAGGGATTGCGTCCACTCGAAATATTAAAAGAACATGCTAGGTTAGTTTCTATGAAGGATATTGAACAACGTATGCCAGTAGAAAAATTACCAATCGAAATTGCCGGTTTATCAATTACGCTGAACAATATGCTTGAACGCCTTGAGCATGCTTTTAATAGATTATCTGATTTTTCATCCGATATTGCTCATGAGTTACGAACACCTGTCAATAATCTGATGACACAAACTCAGGTCTGTCTTTCACAACCTCGGACTGTTGATGAATGCCTGGCAATTTTAGTATCAAATTCAGAAGAATTTGAACGATTAGCTCGGATGATTTCGGATATGCTGTTTTTAGCTAAATCTGACAATGAACTTATATTAGTTTCTGCTGAAGATATAGCGTTAGAGCAAGAGATAGCAAACTTATTCGAGTTTTACGACGCCTTAGCAGAAGAAAGAGAGATCAAGCTGAAATCACAAGGTCAAGCAACTATTAAAGGTGACAGACTTATGTTGCGCCGTGCATTTAGTAACTTAATTTCGAATGCGATGCGGCATAGTTTAGCGGGTAGTGATATAACAATTAGTATATCCACAGTGAAAGATATCGTTACCGTCGCGATTGAAAATTATGGCGATACAATTTCTCCTGACGATGTACCGCATTTATTTGACAGATTTTATCGAGCCGATAAATCTAGGACACATAATAAGCATGAAGGAGTCGGACTAGGATTAGCGATAACACAATCTATCGCCAAAATGCATGGCGGGGATGTACGAGTGTGCTCTGCAAATGGCAGAACCCTTTTTTCATTTACAATAAAATGTAAATAAGGTTAAAGGCAATATCAGCGCACACTTTTAACTGTTTATCGCTATATCTCATTGAATTTAGATGCTACACCTCTCGATATTGAAGCGCTAGGCCATGTTTGACAAGGTATTGCTTGTGTACGGTTGGTTATTTCCCATTTTAAGCAGTAGGTTAGCCACTTATTAATCCAAATATATGGGCAGCTAGCCCTAAAGAGTCACTATACGGCTCATCAGGGAGGAGATTAGTTTTCGGTGCAAATATAACAGCGAGGGGATTTATGTTGCAAGGCTGCGTATTCATATTCCAGGTGTTAGCATTTCTCATTCATATCAAATAAGGAATTCAATAGTGATTAAAACAGGGTTCATTTTTTTTAGTCTTCTCTCTTTAGCAACTTTTAATGCTCTAGGGGAATCCTATCAAGGAAATGCTAGTTTAGGCCCGCTTAAGACGCCAAGTTGTCGTTTTTGTCATGGTATTGATGGTATTGCTACCATGCCAAATTATCCCAATCTACAAGGTCAAAATGAGCGTTATTTATTTAATGCAATGAAAGCTTACCAAAATGGTGATCGAAAAGGAGGCCTTGCTGAAATGATGCGCACTCAGTTGTCTGCATTAAATGATCAAGATATGGCAGATATTGCTGCTTTTTATGCAACCATGAAAGACAAGTAATACAATACTGTTGTAGGAATTTTGAGCATTGCCAATGCAAATTACTTTTACCTCTACGCTCATCTTTTTCTTTATAATCATCAACCCATTTGAACTTCTGTGTCAACAAAATAAATTCATGAATTCGCTTATGCTCATATTTAATTAAACTGAAATTTAATCCCGAGCTGAGGTTGGTTACAAAAATGTAATCTTGGCGACAGGTCTTTGTCAATTTGCTTACCGTATCATGCATCCAAGCTAATAAACTTAGAGGTACCAATCATGAATACTATAAAAACTTTCGCGCTTGTTACATCCCTCGTTTTCGCTAGTGCAGGGGCGGTGGCGCAATCAGGTGAATATAATGGTCGTGATGTGAGACAAAGCCATGCAACAATTATATACACTGAAGCGACTCAAAATAAACAAGAATCTTATCTGCTTGGCTTGGATAAATTACATACCCTTGAAAGCAGTACTGCAAAAGAACTTAAGAAACAACTAAATGCTGCTGTGTGGTATCAGAATAGCTTCCATCTTAAAGAGGGAAGCTATGTAACAGTACAAGAAAAAATGAATTCGGAGGGGGAGATCGAATATGTAAGTGCTGTTAATGTGATTTATCATTACCAAGAAAGGGCGAGTAATAATCGTTAATTTTTTTATCTAAATGAAGCATAGAGTGGGCTGTCATTTATCCCCCACTTTTATGAATGCTTAATACTGCAACATAAATTTGGGCATTGCTTTGAATGTAAATTTGAGACCAATTTCCTAGACTATTTTGCTCACACAAACAACAAAAAAGTATTACATAAAACTTGACCTTACCCCTAGGGGATAGCCTAATATACTTTTATTCCTTCACCTGTCGATTTGAAATATGAAACGATTTATTACGTTAATTTTGATGCTTACAACTCTGCTAACTTTCACTCAGAAAGTCACGGCGTTTGCACCTCTATTAGAAAATAAAACGGCTTCGATGGTGAATTGTCCCATCTCTATGGGTTTCAATGAAGCGCAGATGGATATGAGTAGAACAGATTGTGGTGATGGAATGTCTCATACCATGGACTGTCAAGGCGATTGTGATTTTATGACTGTGCCTGCGGTGCTTTCTTTTATTGACCCACACCGACATCTTTATCAGCCTCCGTTACTGCTTACTTACCCAACTGGTAACGCTGCCTCCCCCTATTACTTTCCTGAATCTTTATATCGGCCCCCCTTTCTAAGTTAACTGTTTTTTGCTTCATTTTAGTTGAAGTAACACTTTGATTTTTTTTGTTTTTTAGACTTTATTTATCAATAAATAGATTAATTTAATTTTACTTAATGCCTCTGTTTACCCTTTGTTACTTTTTTAGAAAAGAGAAAAGGTGGCAATAGCAGGCATTGTAATAAAGGAGTGTGGTGATGAACATCACTAAATATTTTATATCAAGCAAGCGTTTGCGCTTTAACAGCCTATTTGGTTTTACGTTTTTGCTTAGTTTTAACCTCTTTGCGCAAGGTATTAGCCTTGATCAAGCTGAGCAGATGGCGCTTGCCTCAGATCCTGCGCAGCAAATATATCAATCCCAACAAGCTGCATTGATAGCACAGGGCATTGCCAGTTCGACGCTGGCCGATCCTATGATAAAACTGGGTGTGGCCAACGTGCCGACAGACAGTTTTCAATTAGACAAAGATCCTATGACGCAACTCACCGTGGGGTTATCGCAACAATTTAGTCGTGGTTCGCAACGTGAATTGACCCAAAAAGGCTTTAACCAGCAATCCGATCTTGCCGTGTTGCAGGGGGCAGATCGCCAACTGATGGTGAAACGAAGCGTACAGCAGCTGTGGTTTAGCATCCTTTTTGTTGAAAAGTCGCAGGATTTGGTAAGCGAAAATAGAGCGCTTTTTTCTGCTTTTTATCGCGACCTACAATCCAAATTTTCACTGGGGCTTAGCGAGAGTGAGGATCTGATTGCGGCTGAAATTGAGCTTAATAAATTCGATGATAAAATTGCCGGATTAACCCAGCAATCGCTTAATTACCGCAGTTTGTTAAGCGAGTGGATTGGTCAGTACGCCTATCAGCCACTGCCTAGTGATATTCCGCAGTGGTCAGAAACCCGCATTTATGTAAATCTCGCCAATGGCAAACAGCAGGATCATTACACGCTGCTCAGTGGCCACCCTAAAGCCAAACTGTTGGCGCAAAATGTGCTGCTGGCAGATAACCGCATCGAGCTTGCCGAACAGGATTACAAACCCAGCTTTAAGCTGGAAGTGGGTTACGGGCATAGGTTAAGTGAAACCGAGATGGGCGAACCTAGGTCGGATCTGCTCAGTGGTTTTGTGTCGATGGATATTCCGCTGTTTACCGATAAGCGCCAAGATCAAAAACTCATTTCAGCACAGCAAGTAAAAGGAGAGAAACAAGCGCAACAGCGTCTGTTACTGCGCCAGTTAAATACCCTGTTAACGGCCGAAATTGTTAATTATCAGCAGCTACAAGAACGGATAACCCGTTACCAAGAGAGTCTTCTGGAACAGGCGAAACTGCATGTTAAGTTGCTGGAGGAAAGTTACCAGTCTAATACACGCTCCTTTAATGATGTGATTGATGCTTACATCCACGAACAGAACCTCTCTTTAGAATATCAACAACTGTATTTCGATGGTCTGAAAAGCCTGTCTAAAATCCGTTATTTTCAGGCACTTTAATAGGAAATTATGATGCGTTATTTATTAGTGTTAATTGTCGGTTTATTGATTGGCTTCTTCGTAGCGACGAGCGCGCAAATCAATGCTTTATTTACCTCAACAGAAAAAACAGCAGAGCCAGAAATCCTGTATTGGGTTGCGCCTATGGATGCCAATTATCAGCGTGACAAACCGGGAAAATCCCCCATGGGAATGGATTTAGTGGCTGTTTATGCCGAAGTGAAAAATGCGCAAAAAGCAGAGCCTAAAATTTCGTACTGGGTGGCACCGATGGATGCCAATTATCAAAGAGACAAACCGGGTAAATCCCCGATGGGAATGGATTTAGTACCTGTATATGAAGAGGCTGGGTCTGAAGCTGGTTTGGTGACTATCTCCGCTGCTGTTGAAAATAACCTTGGCGTACGCACCGGTTTGGTGGTTAATGAGCCATTAAATATCTCCATCAATACATTAGGCACAGTGCAGGCCAATGACAATGAGTTGTGGCAAATCAATAGCCGTGTTTCAGGGTGGATTGAAAAACTTCATGTCAAATCGGTGGGCGCTGAAGTTAAAAAAGGGCAACCCCTGTTTGAACTTTATTCCCCTGAGTTGGTAAAAGCCCAGGAGTCACTGTTTAATGCGCTTAATTTAAATCGTAGCGCTTTGATTAGTGCATCAAAAACGCGTTTAAATGCATTAGGGGTAAGTAATGGACAAATTGAAAAGATAATCAGAAATAAAAAAGTATTGCAGAATATCACTGTCTACGCGCCGCAAAAAGGCACCATTTCGGAACTGAAATTAAATGAAGGGGCGTTTATTTCACCTGCTACTGTGGTGATTGAAGCGGTTAATTTAGATACGGTTTGGGTGGACGTTGAAGTTTTTGCGGCACAAGTATCATTAGTTAAGCTTGGCGATTCAGCCTCTATGACGTTAGATTATTTTCCGGGAAAGCAATGGGACGGACAGGTTGATTTTATCTACCCTGAGATGAATGCCAGTAATCGTACCTTACGAGTTCGTGTGCAATTCGATAACCCGGCAGCACAATTAAAACCTAATATGTTTGCCAGTGTCACGCTAACCCCGCAAATGAAGAAACGCACACTGCAGATTCCACGCGAAGCGGTAATTTATGCCGGTAACATGAATCGAGTCGTGCTCGCTAAAGGTAATGGTCATTTTAAATCTGTGATTGTTCATTTAGGGCTGGAAAATAAAAATTCGGTGGAAGTCTTATCGGGTTTAACTGAAGGGCAAAAAATCGTTACCTCTGCGCAGTTCCTGTTAGATTCTGAGTCCAGTATTAGCGCTGATTTTGAGCGCATGTCAAAGCGGGATGAAAAGCAAGCGCTTGAGCCGGAGTACGACCCGAGCCTGGCCGAGGATGATTTGGATTGGCTGGATGTAGGCTTATCTGATAGCCCTCATTTCGGCAGGGTCACTCAAGAGGTGACGTTATGATTGCGAAAATTATAAATTGGTCTATTAAAAACCGTATTATGGTTTTGTTGATAACCGTTGCGATTGTCGCTTACGGGGTGTTTTCTCTGCAGAAAACACCGATCGACGCTATTCCCGATCTCTCTGATGTGCAGGTTATTATTAAAACCAGCTATCCCGGGCAGGCGCCGCAAGTGGTTGAAGATCAGGTCACTTATCCGTTAACCACCGCTATGCTGTCGGTGCCGGGCGCAAAGACGGTGCGAGGATACTCATTTTTTGGCGACTCTTATGTGTATATCATTTTTGATGACAATACCGATATCTACTGGGCGCGCTCTCGTGTTTTAGAATATTTGTCGCAAGTTGCACCGGATCTGCCGGAGGCGGCACGCTCGGCATTAGGACCGGACGCAACGGGCGTGGGCTGGATTTTTAGTTACGCGCTGGTGGATAAAAGCGGGAAACATGATTTAAGTGAGCTGCGCAGTTTGCAGGACTGGTTTTTAAAATTTGAACTGCAAACCGTTGCGGGTGTCTCGGAAGTGGCGACCGTCGGCGGCATGGTTAAGCAGTATCAAGTGCGTGTTGATCCGAACAAACTGCGCGCTTATAACTTGCCGCTTAATAAAATCAGCACTGCGATTCAAAATGCCAACCAAGAAAGTGGGGCCAGTGTTATCGAGATGGGCGAAGCCGAATATATGGTGCGCACCTCGGGTTATATCTCCTCAATTGCTGATCTCAAATCTATTCCATTACAAGTGAACAGCAAAGGCACTCCGCTTTTATTAGGGGATGTGGCGACCATTAACTTAGGCCCACAAATGCGCCGTGGCATTACTGAACTTAACGGTGAAGGTGAAGTAGTCAGTGGCGTGATTGTGATGCGCTATGGCGAGAATGCACAGGGGGTGATTGCCGCAGTTAAAGACAAACTTAATGAGCTGCAAAAAAGCTTGCCCGATGGGGTGGAAATTGTTACCACCTATGATCGCTCAGTGTTAATTGGTAATGCCGTAGAAAATCTTTACCATAAATTACTCGAAGAATTTGTCGTGGTGATTTTGGTCTGTGCAGCTTTCTTATTCCATTTCCGCTCTGCGTTAGTGGTGTTATTAAGTTTACCGGTAGGGATTTTTGTCGCCTTTATTATTATGTCGTGGCAGGGAATTAACGCCAACATTATGTCGCTTGGTGGTATCGCTATCGCCATTGGTGCAATGGTCGATGGCGCGATAGTGATGATTGAAAACGTCCATAAACATATGGAGAAAACAGAGCTTACCGATGAAAATCGATGGCAGGTGATAAGTAAAGCGACCCTTGAGGTTGGCCCCGCACTGTTTTTCTCATTACTGATTATTACCTTTAGTTTCTTGCCTGTTTTTGCCTTAGAGGGGCAGTCGGGCAAGATGTTCTCGCCACTGGCGTTTACTAAAACCTATGCAATGGCCGCCTCAGCGGGTTTGGCAATCACCTTAATTCCGGTGTTAATGGGCTATTTTATTCGCGGTAAAGTATTACCTGAGCATAAAAACCCATTAAACCGTTTTCTGGTGGCTTTATATACCCCTGTGTTGGCGTTGAGCTTACGTTTTCCAAAGTTGGCTATTAGCTTTGCATTAGCTGTTTTATTAGTTGGATTCTATCCGGTGAGTAAAATCGGCAGTGAGTTTATTCCACCGCTCGATGAAGGCGACTTGATGTATATGCCGACCACTTATCCGGGGATTTCTATTGGTAAAGCGCGTGAATTATTACAGCAAACCGATAAACTGATTAAAACGCTACCGGAAGTTAAAACCGTGTGGGGGAAAATTGGCCGCGCTGAAACCGCTACCGATCCTGCGCCTCTGACTATGATTGAAACCACCATTCAATTCAAACCTAAAGATCAATGGCGAGCGGGCATGACCAAAAAAATGATCATAGAAGAGCTCGATAGTCTGATTCAATTCCCCGGTTTAACTAATGCTTGGGTGATGCCGATTAAAACGCGTATCGATATGTTAGCAACGGGTATTAAAACGCCGATTGGTATCAAAATAGCGGGCGCGGATTTAGGTGAGATTGAAAAAATTGGTAAGCAGATTGAGACTATCTTAAAAGATGTAGAGGGTACTGCCTCAGTATACGCAGAGCGAGTAACGGGTGGTCGTTATGTGAAAGTCGATATTAACCGTGCAAAAGCGGGGCGTTACGGGCTAAATATTGCCGAAATACAGCAACTGGTTGCGGTTGCTATTGGCGGTAAAAATATCACCGAAACCATTGAAGGGCTGGAGCGTTATCCGGTCAATTTACGTTATCCGAATGATTATCGCGACTCAGTAAGCGCACTCAAAAGTCTGCCGATTGTCACGCCAAGCAAAATGAATATCAGCTTAGCTGATGTCGCGGATGTTTATATCGAAGCGGGCGCGCCGATGATAAAAACAGAAAATGCGCGTCTTAATGGTTGGATTTTTGTTGATATTGAAAATCGTGATTTGGGCTCTTATGTTGAAGATGCACAGCAGATTGTTAATGAGCAACTAACGTTACCGGGAGGATATTCAATCGTCTGGTCTGGACAATATGAATATATGGAAAAAGCCAATGCACGTTTGGCAAAAGTGATACCGGTGACACTCGCTATCATAATTATCCTACTGTATTTAGCCTTCCGCCGCGTCGGGGAGGTCTTGCTGATTATATCCACACTGCCATTTGCTTTAATGGGGGGGATTTGGCTGATGTACCTGCTTGGTTTTAACTTCTCGGTTGCGGTCGGGGTCGGTTTTATCGCACTTGCCGGTGTCTCGATAGAGATTGGCGTCATTATGCTTTTATATTTAAACCAATCCTTAGAAGCTAAAAAGATGCAACGTCTTGAGCATTTTAATGTCAGGGATTTAAAAGAAGCGGTAATGGAAGGGGCAGGGTTACGTGTGCGACCCGTGATGATGACAGTGGCCGTTGTGGTGATGGGTTTAGTCCCTATTATGTTTGGGGATGGAACGGGATCATCGGTAATGCAGCGTATAGCAACACCGATGATCGGCGGCATGGTCAGCGCAATTATTTTGACCTTGCTTATTTTACCTTCGGTCTATTTCCAATGGAAAAAAATCAGCTTGCGTAAAAAATTCAATATGAATTAAGACAAACAGGTTAACCCTTTATCTGTAAAGGGTTAACTATTTTATCAAAAATTACCCCAGTAAATAAATCAAAGGAAAAGTATGAATATTAATAAAAGTAAAATTGCATTAGCACTCGGTGGATTACTCTTTTTAGCCACCCCATTTGCCAGCGCACTCGCCCATGAAAAACATTGTGATATTGAAAAGACCCAGTTGGGAAGTGCGATGAAAGATATGAAAAGCTCTCTGCGGGGTTATGTAAAAGCTTTTAAAGATGATGATTCACAAAGGATGCAGGACCATATGAATGGGTTGTTAAAGCTCAGCGCAATCGCTGCAGAGCAAACTCCACTGAAAGTTCAAAGTATGCATGCAGACAATATGGTAAATGAAGAGATGGGTATGTCTGATATGGATCATGGTGATATGGACATGGATAGCAGCGACCATGATATGTCTGGCATGGCAGGTATGGAAGGGATGAACAGTGCCCAGCATTCCCTGCATATGCAATATATGCAGGGGATTAATCAGCTTCAAGATCTATTTAAGTCGTTGGCTAACACCCAAGATAAAGACGAGATTAAAGCAATTTTGGGGCAGCTTAAAACCCACATCAGAAAAAGTCATCAGAGCTTCCGTCAAGATTGTGATTGATTTTTCGCTTCTTTATTCTCTGATTTTTGAAATCTAGGGGTTGTTGACTTCCCTCGTTTAAAAATAAACGCGAAAGGTCAATGGTCCCTAATAATAAGTGAAAGTATTTGTTAAAATAAAGTACTTTTAATCTATCGTTTGTATTTATTTGGCGTATGCTAAGTGTGTTAGTCAAAGAGGATAAATCCGGCGCTAATGATTGCACTTTGAGTGTGTGATGAAACAGATCCAGTCAATATATCTAACGGTAATAAAGGATAAGATCATGGCTAAAGGACAAGATTCGCAAAAATCAGAGAAGAAAAAATCTGAAAAAACAATGAAAGAAAAGCGCAATGAGAAACGGGAGAAAAAAGCCAATAAAGGTAAAATTTAATCCTTCAATAAATGCGTTTTTTTAATAGATAAGGCTGATTAGTGATTCGCTAATCAGCCTTAATTTTCCTAGTATAAAACTGTTACAGTTTATCTTTTTAATCCCTAAGTCTGTTTTTAAACTTTTTTGCAGTACAACGGGGGAACAATAATCACTCTGAATAGGAATCCTATATGCAGCTACAACACTCTCGCTTAGCGGTAGCGATGCTTGCCGCTTCATTAACTCTTTTTGCTTGTTCCAGCTCGCCCACAGGCCGGCCGCAGGTTTTGCTTTTCTCCGGCAATGATATGTCTCAACTGGGCGCGCAATCATTTGAGGAGTTAAAAAAACAGGAGAAGATTAATCACGATCCTAAAATCAATCAATATGTACAGTGTGTTAGCCACGCTATTACTGCACGTTTGGGGCCTCAGCCTGATTTTAGTGAATGGGAAGTGGTGGTTTTTGATAGTGAGCAAGTGAATGCCTTCGCACTGCCTGGCGGTAAAATCGGTGTTTATAGAGGTTTGCTTAATGTTGCTAAGAATCAGGATCAACTGGCGACAGTTATTGGCCATGAAATAGGTCATGTCATGGCGCAACACAGTAATGAAAGGCTTTCTCGTAGCCAGTTAGCCAATGCCGGTTTACAGCTTTCAAATATGGCAATGAATGGCAGTGAATATCAAAATATAGCGATGGCGGGGCTTGGGTTAGGTGTGCAATATGGCATCCTAATGCCTTACGGACGAGCTGAAGAGTCCGAGTCGGATATTATTGGTTTACGTTTGATGGCTGAAGCCGGTTTTGATCCCAAGCAAAGCATTGAACTTTGGAAAAATATGGCCAAGGCTTCAGGTGGTAACCAGCCGCCCGAACTGTTATCAACCCATCCTTCGCACGCAACACGTATTGAGGAGTTACAAAAACAGATTGCAAAATTGCCGGCAATCAATGTGCCGCGACAAAATTGTATTATGTGATGGTAAGGGGTAATGGGTAATGAGTAATGGGTAATGGGTAATGAGTAATGGGTAATGGGTAATGAGTAATGGGCTATGGATAGCAGATCTCATAACAAAAAAACTAAGATTAAGCCTGTATGGGTTAAATCAGTAGATTAATTTTAATAAAGCCCGTTAAGTTTAGTGCTGGTATTTTTTTTCGATTGCTTGAAATACGCCCTTTTTACGGGCTTTCTTTATTGAAAGGTTAAACTTTTTTAGAAAATCTTTATGGTCATTCTGTTTGGAAAAACCAAGATGATTAGAATCGATAGTAAAGGGGGTTGGTACAATATAAAGCTGCTCTTTGATAGGAAGTAATTCCGGGTGCTCTGTAAAAACATTGTTAAACGCGTATAAACCCGGGCTAATGATGGCGACATCTAAACGTCCTTTGGCAACTAATCTTAAACGGTGAGCCGGATCGCCATTATCGCCGATAAAGGTAAAGATATTCTCTCTAATGCCTCTCTCAAATTCATCGCCAATGAGGGCGCCGCGTGATGTACTGACCGTTTTACCCGCTAGATCCTGCACGTCCGTATAAGTGAAAGGGGTTTTTATATTGGTAACTAATAACACCTCCTCGTTATACATGGTATCGGAAAAATCGATAATACTCTGGCGGCTTTGGGTGGTAGAAAGGCCGATAGCGCCGCCTTTACCGTCTAACATGCTTTTATAGGCACGTGCCCATGTGGAAAAGTGGTAAGTAAATTTACAGCCTATATCTGCGCCAATATAGTCCATCATCTCAATTAAAATACCTTTCGGCTGCCCGTTTTCGATATAGGCTTTGGGTTTCATATGGGCATTCGCATAAATATCAATTTCACAGGCAAGCAGTTGCTTCGTTGCGAGGAGTAAGATAGACAATGAGATAAAAAACGATCGAATCATGAACTTTCCGCTAAAATGTTAGAATAATCAGTTCACTATAGCGTCTTTCGGGCTTTTTGCTTCTAGTTTACCGTTATAAATCTATAAATGAATGCTGTTCACATTATTTGCCTTGCTGGCTATTCGGCTCGTTTTGCATTTTAAATAGCCACCAAGATCTTCACTTATCAATCCATGCCTAAAAAACCGCCTGTTTGATGCGCCCATAGCTGTGCATAGATCCCTTTATCTTCAATTAATGTTTGATGTGTGCCTTGTTCGACAATCTTACCGTTATCTAAAACAATTAACCTATCCATCGCGGCAATGGTGGATAAGCGGTGTGCAATCGCAATCACAGTTTTACCCTGCATCAGCTTGTACAGGCTTTCTTGAATAGCGGCTTCAATTTCGCTATCAAGTGCGGATGTGGCCTCATCCAAAACAAGGATCGGGGCATCTTTAAGTAATACGCGTGAAATCGCAATACGCTGACGTTGTCCGCCTGAGAGTTTTACGCCGCGCTCGCCAACTTGAGCGTCATAACCTGTGTTGCCCACGTTGTCGCTCAGCCCTAAAATAAACTCGTGTGCTTGTGCCTGTTTGGTTGCCTGGATCATCTCCTCTTCAGTCGCATCGGGGCGGCCATAAAGAATATTTTCGCGTACCGAGCGGTGCAATAAAGAGGTGTCTTGCGTCACCATGCCAATTTTTAAGCGCAGACTCTCTTGCTGAACATGGTTAATGTTTTGCCCATCAATCACAATTTTGCCCTGCTCGACATCGTAGAAACGTAATAACAGATTAACCAGAGTGGATTTTCCCGCTCCAGAGCGACCGACCAAACCGATTTTTTCTCCCGCCTTGATGTGCAGATTTAGGAAGTCGATAACGCCTTTCGTTTCACCATAGTGAAAACTCACGTTATTAAACACGATATCTCCGTTTGTGACCTTTAATGGTTGTGCATCTTTTTGATCTTCAATCACATTCGGTTTGGCAAGCGTTGCCATTCCATCCGTTACTGTGCCGATATTTTCAAACAGGGAGGTGAGTTCCCACATTATCCATTGTGACATACCATTTAAACGCAGCGCTAAACTGATCGCAATGGCTATCTCGCCGACGCTAATCGCGCTTTTCATCCATAACGCAATCGCTAATGCACTAATGGCAAAAGCCAGAATATAGTTGGCAATTTGTACTGAGACATTAACGCCCGTGGCTAAACGCATCTGTCTGTAAACAGTCTCTAAAAATGCCTGCATCCCCTGTTTGGCATATTGAGATTCTGAATCGGTATGGGCAAACAGTTTAACGGTCGATATATTGGTATAACTGTCGACAATGCGGCCAGTCATAGTGGAACGAGCATCCGCTTGTTCAGTGGCAACCGCTTTTAAACGTGGGATAAAGTAATATTGCAGCATAATGTATATGACTAACCACACCAGCATAGGGATAGCTAAACGAATATCTGCCTTTGCTATCATGACTATCATAGAAATAAAATAGACCAGCACATAAACCATCACATCGAGCAACTTCATTACAGTTTCACGAACAGCAAGTGATGTCTGCATCACTTTAGTGGCAATACGGCCAGCAAAGTCATCTTGGTAAAATGAGACACTCTGTTTAAGCAAGTACCTGTGTGCAAACCAACGAATCGACATCGGGTAATTGGCCAATAAAACCTGATGTACAATTAATGAATGCAGCAGGGTTAATAGTGGAATAATAGCCAGCACCATAACTGACATAAGTATCAGCGTTTTCCCTTCATCCTGTAGCAATGTTTCAGGGTTTTTAGTGATTAACCAATCAACCAGTTGCCCCATAAAGCCGAATAGTGAGACTTCCAGAATAGCTAATGCAGCAGTAAGAATCGTCATAATGATCAGCGGGATTTTGTAATCCTGAGTATAATGAAGGCAAAACGCGAGCAAGGTATTCGGGGGCTGCGTGGGCTCTGCATCGTTAAGTGCGGGTACTAATTTTTCAAAAAATTTAAACATTTGCTGACCTTTGGCGACTTGTTATGCGGCTGTGTATATACCCATGATACCTCAAGGTGCTTTATCAGGACTCCGCTCGGAGCCCAGAATAAGGCGCAGCATGAAGGTAATGGTTGTTCCCTTATCGAATGCTGTAACGCAATACTGGTTTTCGAGCGAAGCCCCCGTAGGGCAAGCCAAATTGCACTCATCTGCGTTGTTATAAAACATCAATGTAGAATAACTATACTTCAATTTTATGTCTAGCAGCTAAGCCCAATTTGGTTTGCTGATTTTGCATCTTGAAGTAACATGGGTATCGGTAAAAAGTGTAACGGATGAGTATCAGTTGATAATATTTGCTATTACGCGTATCAATAAACAAACGAAGCGGCTTGCTCGTATTACACTGTAAATCACTCGTTAATTCAATACAGATGAGGCAATAAGATGAATAAATTTAATACATTACTCTTAGTTATTTTATGCGGCTTATTAACGGCCTGCGGGGCAGAAAAAAAGCAACAGGTGATTATTCCGCAGGCGCAGTTGCAGGCGCTGGATAAAGCTAAAAACCTAGAAAATGAACTGCTGAAAATGCAACAGCAAAAAGAAGAACAATTAAAAGCACAAGGATTGTAAATGACACAGGAAAGAGAGATGGAAAAGATAAGTTTTGATTGGTTAAATAAACTGCCTAAAGTTGAGCTGCATCTGCATCTTGAGGGAACTCTAGAGCCGGAATTAATGTTTGAACTGGCGCAGCGTAACCAAGTGACCATTCCATTTCAATCTGTTGAGCAGCTGCGCGCCGCATATCAGTTTAATAATCTGCAAGATTTCCTGGATATCTATTATCAGGGGGCAGAGGTGCTGCTCGTTGCACAGGATTTTTATGATTTAACCTGGGCCTATCTGCTCAAGTGTAAAGAGCAGAACATTATTCATGTCGAACCGTTTTTTGATCCGCAAACGCATACCGCGCGGGGGATCCCGTTTGCCACTGTGCTTGAGGGGATTGAAAGGGCATTAATTGATGGTAAAAATAAACTTGGGATCAGCAGCAAACTGATACTCTGTTTTCTGCGTCACCTCAGTGAAGAAGATGCATTTAATACATTAGCGCAAGCGATTCCCTATTTAGATAAAATCAGGGCAGTGGGGCTGGACAGTTCTGAAAAAGGGCATCCGCCTGAAAAATTTAGTCGCGTTTTTGCAAAGGCGCGTCAGCTTGGCCTGCTCACGGTTGCCCATGCGGGTGAAGAGGGACCCGCAGGTAATATCTGGACTGCGATTAATGATTTGCAGGTGGCGCGTGTTGATCACGGCGTGAGTGCTATCTCTGATCAGCCGCTGATGGCTGAGCTCATTAAAACACAGATGCCGTTAACAATTTGTCCCCTATCCAATACCAAGTTGAAAGTGTTTGCTGATATGTCTGATCACACTATTTTACAGATGTTAGCTGATGGCGTTTGTGTGACTGTTAATTCCGATGATCCCGCCTATTTTGGCGGTTATATGACCGAAAACTTTGTGGCTTTGGTGGATGCGCTGAATCTTAATAAAACACAGGCAAAGCAGTTAGTGGCCAATAGTATCAATGGCAGTTTTGTATCCCAAAAGAGTAAACAGAAAATGCTGGTGCAGCTCAGCGATTACCGATAACTGATTATCAATAACGATGCCGTTGTTTATTCAATACAATGTTACTTCAAGATGCTGATTTTGCATCTTGAAGTAACATGGGTATATTCGCCAAGATTGCCATTATCCAAGCAACAGGTTATTCTTTTTTGTATCAAAACGTTATAAAAGAAAATAAATCATGAGCCAGCCTCGACCCGCTATTTTTTACATCGATTTACTGCGCTTCATGGCTGCATTTGCGGTGATAGCTATCCATGTTTTAGGGCCGTTCCGTTACCTTTATGGTGAAATCCCCGATTCTGATTGGTTAGCTGCAACCGCTATTAACAGTGTAACGCGTTGGGCTGTGCCTGTTTTTATTATGCTCAGCGGCGCGTTATTGCTCTCCAGTGAGCGCGCCTTTAACTGCGAAGATTACCTGCGCAAACGGGTAGCAAAAGTAGCAGTTCCGTTTATTTGCTGGACGCTAATTTATGCCTTTATCGGCGGTTTTACTGAGGCAGAATGGTCAGCTGTTGAGACCCTTAAAATCATTGAAAATTCAGGTAATACGCCCGTTTGGTATCATTTATGGTTTTTCTATGATTTTATCCCCCTATATTTTGTTATTCCATTTTTAATACCTCTGCTAAAAAAAACCTCGCCCGAATTCATTAAACTGTTGATTATTACTTGGACGCTGCTGTTTTTAATGCATTGGCTGAAAGTAGAAAGCTTTTTACAGCAAAATATTATTTTATATACAGGTTACTTAATGCTCGGCTGGTATCTTTTTAACCGTGATAACAGCCGGCAGCTAAAATATTGGCTGATTGCAGGCATATCTATGTTGCTGTTGAATGTTTTTGGTTCATGGCAGTTGGCCATTGAAAGCGGTAAATACAGTAGTTTCTTTATGGGCTATAAAACGCTTAATACGGTAATTATTGCGGGTATGTTATTTGTCTGCGCACAAGCTTATGGTGATAAAATTGAGGGGAAATTGCGCGCTTTAATTACACTTATCTCAAAATACAGTTTAGGTATTTACCTGCTACACCCTCTGCTGTTGATTCCTGTTCGTAATTTAGATAACGGTTTTTACAGTGCGTTTATTTCAAACTGGTTGGCGATTCCGGTTATTACTATCGCCATTTTGTTTATCTCGCTGCTCTGCACTATCTCATTAGCTAAAATTCCGTTTCTTAAAGCTTTAGTACCTTAATAAAAAGGAGAAATAATGAAACTTCTTCTTTAATGTGATGATCGGATAAGCTTTGCGCATCCTATTTTTAACTCAGATGATTTTTTAAGGAGATAAAGATGAAAAAAGTAGCCATATTGTTAGCGGATGGGTTTGAAGAAGTGGAAGTTATTACCCCTGCCGATTTTCTTCGCAGAGCAGGAATACAGGTTATTCTCACCAGTATTGGGGGGTTAAACGTTATTGGTGGCCATGATATTGAGATCACTGCGGATATCACCCTTGATGCACTAGACGATGATTTGGATGGGATAATTTTACCGGGAGGAATGCCCGGCGCATCAAATCTTGCCCAATCAAAAGCGCTTATCAAGTTAGTGCGTAAAATAGATAATAACAATAAGCTAGTGGCGGCTATCTGCGCTGCCCCTGCGGTGGTATTGGGAAAGGCGGGACTGCTTGAAGGACGAAAGTTTACCTGTTATCCCGGTTTTGAAAATGCGATCACGGGTGCCGATTTTAGTACTGATCGGGTTGTTCAAGATGGCAATATGATAACCAGTCGCGGACCGGGAACGGCTGCTGAGTTTTCGATTGCTCTGATTGAATATCTGCTCGATAAAGAGACAGCCACAGCGGTTAAAGAAGCCACGCTGCAAAATTTCTAAGCAGAAATTATTGCGATTGCTATGGCGCAATCTGAGAATCACACTGAGGCCAGATTTTCGCCATGCCCTATTTTTAAAATGATTGTTGTAACATTTTATATAATCGTTCCAGTGCGACATTGCTTGCCTTAACCGTTACTCTTATTCCACCTTCATGATACTGCTCTTCTAGCACCTGCATCTTACTGTGGATCTCCCCCATAATACCGTTGGCGGTGTAAGGGATATTAAAACAAGCAGTGCACATCTGCTCTGCTAAAACGTCTTGAATCACTTGATGTACAACTGCAATGTCATGCGCATTACGCGTGCAGATTTGTAATGCGTTAGGATACTCAAGGGTTAATGCTTGTTTCTCAGCGGGTGTTAAGCAATCAACCTTGTTCAGCAGTAATAAACGGTTAGTGCTAGCAAGCTTTAATTGTTGTAAAACATCCTCAACGACTGCGAGTTGAGCGCGGAAGTTTTGATCTGCAGCATCAACTACATATAAGAGGAGCGTTGCATCTTTTGCTTCTTCTAATGTGGAATGAAATGAAGGGACTAAATCGTGGGGCAATTTTTTAATAAATCCGACCGTATCGGAAATTAAAATTTTGGGTTGCGTTGCGGGTGATAAGGCCCGCACGGTCGTATCTAGAGTCGCAAATAGTTTGTCTTCAATTAATACTTCGGCCCCAGTTAAGGCGCGCATCAAGGAGGATTTACCCGCATTGGTATATCCCACTAATGCTACACACAGCTCTTGCGCGCGACTGCTACGTTGTTCTTGCATCTCATTTTGTACATTTTTTAGTTCACGTCTGAGCTCTGCTTGTTTGTCGCGAATTTTACGGCGCTCAATGGCAAATATCGTTTCACCCTTGCCACGCCCGCTATGACGTTCACTATTGCCGCTATGGTCACTGCGTAATCTTGGGGTTAAATAATTTAACCGTGCCAGCTCAATCTGTAACCGAGCGCTGCGTGTATGCGCATGACGGCTAAAAATTTCAATAATAATGCCCGTGCGATCAAATACCTTAACGCCTAATATATCCTCAACGTTACGTAATTGCATTGGACTGAGTTCACAATCAAAAACCACTACATTGGCATGTGATTTAGCCTTCGAGCTGCTTAAAAAGTCGTTCAATGCGTGTTCATCAATATTAGCGAGAGCATCTTCCGAATCGAGACTATTTATCTCTCCTGTCATACGAGCTAGCTCTTCGAGTTTACCCGATCCCAATACAGACAAACGTTTAGTCGAGTTTTGCCTCTGGGTTTGCGTCGCAAAAACAGTAAACCCCAAGGTGCTGACTAAACGCTCTAATTCGGCTAACGACTCATTAATTTCCTCGGTTGTGACATGCGGAGTGCGAATGGAAATTAATAAAGCACGGGTGATCGGCTGTTCAATAGTAGTCGGCATAATAACGCTCAAGGTTAGGGTGATGGTGTTTACTGGTTTGAATCCTACGCTTTTGTCATTGACTTTCATCTGCACATTATTTCGAAGGCGATGTTTAATTGCGCATTTAAACGTGAGAGCTACAACGTCCTGTATTAAAGAAGAATATTGGTCTATGGTTTGATTTTAAGCAAGTCAGAGGAGTTGGATTATGAAAAATAATGTTGGTGGTCTTGATCGTGCTCTGCGTATTATTGTTGGACTCGTTATTATTGCTGCAGGTTTCTATTTTCAAAGCTGGTGGGGCGCTGTGGGGTTAATTCCGCTGTTAACTGGCAGCATGGGCTGGTGCCCGGCTTATTTACCTTTCGGCATATCGAGCTGTGCTTGTGATAAAAAAGAAGAGTAAGTCTCTGAATTTTCAATAATGCTGAACATAATGAAGAATCAGCAAATAAAGCTAAGTCGCAAACGCCCATAGCGACTTACAAAACTAAAAAAAAGCCAAATTTACTTGGTCACTACTTTGCTCGCGCTCGGGGAAAAGCGAGCGTGTCATAGCTTACATTTCCACTATTTTAGGTGATTGGAGGCATATAGCCGCAGCTTTTTATTCTCTAATATCAATTTTATCAGCCAATACCGACTTGTATTACTCGCCTTTTGAGCAGTGTAATATTTTTAGAGTTTAGTCGAGTCTGGTGTGTTTTTTCATCCAATGTTTTAAAAGAATAAAAGGTTTGGATGTCCCGCCTTTTCGTGTCCCGCCTTTTACTCATAGGTGCCAAGGCCGCTAAACGGGCGATAAAAGCCAGCGGCTCAAAGATCACATGAGTGGTACAGTCACGGTAGGGGGAGTTGGCAAGTAAGTAGTTATTGCCGCAGACACCGGGGCCAGTGATTCTTCGTTGCTATTTTCGTTCTCAGTTTCGTATATATATTCTTGAGAATCAATTAGCTGCTTAATTAACTCTGGAAGTTTATTGCGGTAAAAGGCGGGGTTATGGTCACGCGCGGCGGCAGGTAATGAATGTACAAATGAGCTAACTTGTTCTTGTATAAGATCGAAGTTAATACTATCGGGACCACCAGTTGGCATTGCGCTGATAACGTTATTAAGCAATTGTTCACAATAACTTATACTTTTAATTGTAACTGGTTGAAAAACGAAAAAGTTATTAGCAATGCGATAGATCGATTCCTGTTCTCTTATCGTTAATCTTTCTTGTTCAACTAGTCGTTTCAACTCAGCCTTGAAATTAGCTTTCATTGTAGCGATACGTAAAAAAATGGCTCTCTTCTTTTCCTCTTCGACCTTTCTTCTCTGCGCTTCTACATAAAAATAGGCAATGACAAGTATAACTAAAAAGGGTATTACAAAATATGCGATGACTTCTAACATTTAATACATCCAATATTTATCATCGTCCAGTCAGCAGACTAATAAATTTACTTAACCAGACTAAAAAAATTAAATACCAACTAAGGTTAACAAACTCAGCCAGAAATTTACCACAAGAAATAGATCTTCAACTTTGTTGTACGTTTATCTATAGGCCAAAAAACCAATATTTTCAGTAATGTAGTTGACATTAATGTGTAATCAATACACTTGTAATACCTCTCTTATTTGAATGGATATTACTATCAAAACTAGGGAAGTTTGCAACTTTGTAATTAATTCTTAACTCTAGATAAGGTCGAGGATTATGATCTATTTTTCAGTTCGAGCAAGTTTTTTTAAATATCATTAAAAGTTCGGCATTGAAGTACCCACATAAAGTTTGGGCTAGGTTCTAAATCTAAAAGGGCTTCCGAAATAAATCTCAAATAGAAATATGTTGTTAATGATCAAGTGATCAGCATTCTTGCATCTGATCTTTCTAGGCACATTCGTTCGCCATGGGGGGCGAAAGCGAGCGTAAATGAGGGACTCACAACAGATAAATAGTGCAAAATCTCTAAGTCGCTATATGTCCCTTTCTAACTTAGGAAGCTAACTTGCAACGGCCCTATACTAAATGCATTTGTAGATTATTAAGAATCAAAGGTGCTTAATCATTTAAGTGACGCTGTAAATTATAAAGCATTTGCGCGGTTGCGCCCCATATCATCCTATTCTGGTAGGGGATGCAGTAGGTGAAATGGCGTTTTTTATTGGCGGTTAAATGCTGTAGATAATAGTTTTTTTTATTAAGAACAAACGTAAGCGGTACTTCAAATATGCTTTTAACTTCCTGCTCATCTATTTGCAGGGTGTGATTACTTTGCACAAATCCCAGATAGGGATAGACCACAAAGCCGCTTACTGTCGGCAGTTTAGGCAATGTGCCAAAAATAGCTATCTGATCTTGCAAAATGCCAATCTCTTCTTCTGTCTCACGCAGAGCCGTCTGTTTCAGACTGCTGTCGCCTTGTTCCTGCTTCCCGCCGGGAAAGCTGATTTGCCCCGGATGATGGCGCAGATGTAAAGCGCGCTCGGTGAAGATTATATTTAATCCATTAGCACGTTTTACGAAAGGGATTAACACCGCTGCTTTTTTTAAGCTGTGATTATTTATAAGCAGTGACTTTTCAGCTGCGCGTAAATCGGTGCTTATAGGCTGATTATGAAAAAAAAAGCGATTTAAAAAAACTTGCTTATCCATTGACTTGCCTGAAGTTAACCAAAATGATTAATTAATCATAACAGCAATTTAAAGAGTCACAAAAATAAGTGAACAGAGAGTGATAACTCTCTTATGTAGCAAAACCACTTCAAGATTAAAACTCCCTTGGTTAGCGATTGTAGAAATCATTCTTTTAATAAAGGTGATTTTATCGCTCAAATTATAAATATAAAAGATCAGTCGGCCTCTGTTATGTGATGAACAGGAAATATTCCCCTTTGTTTTTGTGAACTTTGTTCTGGCTGATTTGTGTTGTTGTGCTATTTTTTATTGATAACCTCATGACCGTTGATTTTTTTGTGACTCTTGCCGTGTTGTTTATTTTTGCCACTTTAGTGATGGCTAATAAATACTGACGGATCTATCCGAAGTGGCTATCGGCGGGTTGTTTTGACTTTTTTACTTAAAACCTCACATAAAGGATTAATAGAGATGGGAAAATTAATCTATTTAGCCGGGATCTTTACTTTGTTTCCTAGCCTGATACTGGCTGACAGTCCATCACAAGATCTGTCTGAACTCGGTTTTGATGAACTAATGCAGATGGAGGTTACCTCGGTAAGTAAAAAAAGTGAAAAACTTTCGCAAGCTGCCGCTGCAGTTTATGTGGTGACTCAGGATGAGATCCGCCGCTCCGGTGCGACATCTATTCCTGAGGCGTTACGCTTGGTTCCAGGTGTTGATGTCGCGGAGATTGATCCCAATAAATGGGCTGTGAGTATACGCGGTTTTAATGGCCGTTTTGCTAATAAATTATTAGTGTTAATTGATGGTCGCAGTGTTTATACGCCAACACATTCTGGCGTTTACTGGGAATATCTTGATTATCTGTTGCCGGATATTGAGCGTATAGAGGTGATCCGAGGTCCCGGTGCCACTCTGTGGGGGGCCAATGCGGTGAATGGTATTATCAATATTATTACGCGGGAAGCCGCTGACACCCAAGGTGGGCAGCTTGCCCTGGCTGCGGGTAATGAATTAAAGCTGGTTGAGGGACGTCAGGGCTTTGCGCCTTCTGAAAATGCACAGCTACGTGTTTATGCCAAAGGACGACGTTTGGATGAATCTGACGATCTGTTTGCTACGGGGCAGGATAACGGCGGAGATTATCTGCAGACGGGTTTACGTTTGGATCTGCAACCAAGTGAAGATCAATCACTGACCTTTCAAGGAGATCTGTATCGTGACTCTCTACAGCAGCAGCATAAAGTTCCTAGCTTTGAGGCACCGTATATGGATCAAGTTGTGAATGGCGATGTCGAAGCTAAAGGGGGGAACTTAGGGATTCGCTGGAGCCAGATCAGGAGCCTTGATTCAGAATTAAGTGCTAGTTTTAACTATGATTTTTATGATCACCAGGAACTTAAATATAGTGAACATCGTGATACCTTGGATTTTGAGCTGCAGCATCAGTTTGCGCCATTTGCAGATCATGAGTTAGTTTGGGGGGGCGGTTACCGCTGGAGTAAAAATGATTTCACTTCCTCATCGCTTGTTTCTGTTTCTGAAGCTGTGGAATACAGTGGAATCTGGAATCTGTTTATTCAGGATACGTTACGTTTTCCTGAGCAAAATATATCTCTGACCTTAGGCACTAAGTTTGAAGGTAACAGTTATACGGGTACCGAAGTGCAACCTAACTTACGCATGAGCTGGGTGCCTAGTGAGCAGGTGACTTGGTGGGGGGCTGTATCGCGTGCGATGCGTACGCCTTCGCGCGTGGAAAACGAAGGCGTGCTTAATATTTACGTTGTACCGCCATTTGCGGAGGATCCGAATAATCCGCTACCCACTATGCTGCAGATTACAGGGAATGAAGGCTTTGAATCTGAACAATTAGACGCCTATGAGTTAGGTGTTCGCTGGATGCCTCACCCTGAACTAGCGCTGGATATCGCTACTTTTTATAATGATTATAAAAATCTGCGTAGTTATAATTTAGGCAATGCGAATATGCAGTTTGTCAATGGCGATATGTTTGCCGTGGTGCCGCTTAACCTTGACAATAATATTCAGGGACACAGTAGCGGTTTGGAACTGTTAACAACTTGGCAAGCCACTCCCCACAGCCGTTTGCGTCTCTCTTATAGCCTGCTCGATATACAGCTAGAGGATACTCAGCCTAATATGTACAGTGAAAATCTGCTCTCCTTGATGGCAGACCGCTCATCTACGCATCAGGCTTCCTTGTGGGGCAGTTTTAATTTAAGCGAAACAGTGGAATTAGATTTACGCCTTTATTACACAGGTCAGCGCTCTTGGTCTAACGCGGTTCCGGAAGTAATTAAGAACAATATTGATGGTGATCTGCGCCTTGCTTGGCAGCCGATGCCGTCATTGGCGTTATCCCTAGTGGGACGTCATCTGCTAAATTCAGACAAACAACAGTTTCAAACTGAATCCTGGTCATCCCCCTCACGCATTGAACGCAGCGTCTTTATCAAAGCTATCTTGAGCTGGTGATTGCTATTGGAGAGTGTAATGGTGACAACTTTTAGGTTACGTTATTGCTTACTGCTGTTTTTCCCGCTAGTGATGGCATATGAAGAGTGCTTCGCATCAGCTACGCCGCGCGCTATAAATTCTTTAAAAGTGGCCTATATATATAATATTGCCAAGTTTACCCGTTGGCCGGATGCAACCTGGAACAGCCCTACCGCGCCATTTCAGCTTTGCTTCTATAGTAAGGACCGCATGGATGAGGAGTTGCAGACGTTACAACAAAAAGAGATTAGCGGTCATCCGATTGTACTGCTGCAACCAGAAAGTAAGCTTGATTTTCAGCAGTGCAATGTTTTTTATATTAATACCAGTGAACGCAATCGTTACCGTTATATTCTGTCATTAATAAATCAGAAAACAGTGCTAATTATCAGTGATGACAGTCCTTTTTTTGATTCTGGCGGACTTATTAATCTGGTTGAAATCGATCAGCGCCTGCGTTTTCAAGTGAATAGGCTGCAACTCGTCCGCTCTGAACTGCAATTTAGCTCTAAGCTGCTTAAGCTGGCGATCCTAGTTGATAATCCGAGGTGATTTTAATGATACAACTTAAGCATCTTTCATTACGTAGTCAGTTAACCTCGATCGGTTTGATGTCCGGCGCTTTGGTAGCCTTGACAATAGTGATCTTAATTGGCGTTATGCAATACCATTACAGCCATCTTGATGCACGAAATCAGTTGCAGACATTGGCCAGATTAATGGCTTCACAGAACACCGCTACATTGGCTTTTCGTGATCAAGAGGCGGCCAAAGAAAGCTTGGATAGTCTGCAGGCCAAGCCGGAAATTGTGCTTGCTAGGATTTACGATAACGATAATCTGTTACTGGCTGAATATATTCACCCCTTTTTTGCTAAACATGCGGATAACAGATTCTTGCAAATGAATTTGCAAGAATTACAACAAAGTGGATTTGATAATATTCTTTACCATATTGAGCCGATTAGCTTCGAGGGTAAAGCGTTGGGTAATGTGCTGCTGATGGATGATCTTAGCCTGCTGCGTGAGCGTTTATGGCGACAGGCTATATTTGCTCCTTTTATTTTGATGCTTGGCACTTTACTGGCTTTTTTGCTCTCTGCGCGCATGCAGCGCCTTATTTCGCAGCCTTTGTTGGATATGAGACAAGTGATGGAGCAGGTTTCAGAGGAGAAAAACTACCATATCCGTATTCCCGGTGAGCGTTATGATGAAATCGGTTCGCTGATCCTGGGATTTAATATGATGTTAGAGCAGGTTGAAGCGCGAGATAAGGAGCTGGAAAATTATCAAAATAGCTTAGAGGAAAAAATCACCCTACGAACTCAGGAGTTAATCTTAGCGAAAGAGAATGCCGAAGCGGCGAGCAAAGCTAAGAGTGAATTTTTAGCTACTATGAGCCATGAGATCCGCACGCCGATGAATGGCGTTCTGGGCATGACGGAACTGTTACTTCAGACCAAGCTCAATGATCGACAGAAACGCTTTACTGAAACGGTTTATCAATCGGGTAAAAGTCTGCTCCATATCATCAATGATATTTTAGATTTTTCCAAAATTGAAGCGGGAAAAATGGAGCTCGAATCCATTGAATTTAATTTGCGAGAGTTGATTGAAGAGCTTGCTGTTTTGTATGCGGAGTCTTCATACAGTAAAAACATGGAGCTTGTACTTGCAATTCCGCCGCGTTTCTCAAACAATTATCAAGGTGATCCGGTAAGACTCAGACAGGTACTGAGTAACTTGCTGAGTAATGCGCTTAAATTTACAGATCAGGGACAGGTATTATTGCAAGTTACTGAGTCACAAGGGCGGTTGACGTTTGCAATTGAAGATACAGGTATAGGTATTAAAGAAGATAAAATTGAGCATATTTTCACCTCGTTTTCCCAGGCTGATAGTTCAACTACGCGAAAATATGGTGGAACAGGATTAGGTCTGCCGATTGCACGGCAACTCGTTGAGATGATGGGCGGAGAGCTTAGCGTAAAATCAGAAATTGCACGAGGAAGTTGCTTTACGTTTACGCTTGCGTTAATACCACTGCAATCTGTTGATTCGATAATGCCGTTTGATTTATCTGTTGTGCAGGATAAACGCTTGCTTGTTGTTGATGATAACCAGACTAATCGATTGCTTTTTAAGGATCAGCTGGTGGCGATCGATATCAGTTGTGATTTAGCTGATAGTGGTCAGCAAGCGTTGCAGATGATGCAAGCTGCTGATATTGAGAAACGGTCTTATGATCTGCTTATATTAGATATGGATATGCCGGATATGGATGGCTTAGAATTAGCTCATAAAATTCGTCAAAATTTATCTTGGCGGCAGCCTGAAATAATCATGCTGAGCTCTGTTGATGCAGATCCGAGATCATTAAAGGATAACCGTATTAGCTGTTTTCTTAATAAACCTGTTTTACAAAAAAATCTTTACCGCTGCTTAATGCAAGCCTTTCAAGTAGAAATTAAAGGAGATGAAAAAGAGGTTTATTCTGAGTATCCAGATCTTCATTTCGACTATCCATACCGAATTTTGCTTGCCGAAGATAACAAAGTTAATCAGGAAGTCGCTCTAATCATGTTGGAATCGTTTGGTCTGCAAGTTGATATAGCCGAACATGGTTTAGCAGCGGTTGCTGCTGTTCAACAGCAGACCTATGATCTTATCCTAATGGATATGCAGATGCCTGAGATGGATGGATTAGAGGCAACTCGCCGGATCCGGAAAATGGAATTAACAGGCAAACTTGCTGCAGGTATAACTATTGTTGCGTTAACTGCAAATGCCATGGATGGAGATATGGAGCTGTGCTTGAAAACGGGTATGAACGGTTATTTGAGTAAACCTTTTTCAGCCGTTGATCTTTATGAGTCATTAACTCCGTGGCTGAATGTGCCACGGCAGAGCGCGTTGACTGATTTTATAAAAGATGATCAGGATTATGATTATGATGATGATGATTTAGAAATCATAAAAGATGAAACTGCCGCATCTGTAGATCCTAGTGCGCTGGAAAAAATTGCCGCACTTAGTCCTGAACAGTCAACCTATTTGGTTAATAAGGTTATTCATCTGTTTTTAGATACGTTAGAAGAGAGTTTAGTGCAGTTAGCTAATCCATCTCAACAATTTGACAGCATACGGAAACTGGCTCACACATTAAAATCAAGCAGCGCAAATGTAGGCGCCTATCAGTTAGCGGATCTATGCAAACAGTTAGAGCAGGCCGTTATTGCAGAAATGTTATCTTTAATACCAGATCTTATTACTAATATTAAGCAGGAGTCTTGCTTGGTGAAACGTTATTTTTATGCAGAAACAGAGTTTAGGCGTAGCGTCTAATTTGAGGTTTTATGAACAGAAAAACGATATTGGTAGTAGATGATGATGAGATGACCCGGTTATTAATTTGCCAAGTGCTATCATCTGAGATGTTCGATATCATCGAGGCGAAAGATGGCGCACAAGGATTTGCTTTGTTTAATGAGCAGTTGCCTGATTTAGTCTTATTAGATGTTGAATTACCGAAATTAAACGGCTTTGAAGTCTGTAAGCTGATACGTGAATCTGGGCCGGGGAATAATGTTCCGGTAGTCATGATCACTGGTATGGATGATACTTTATCAATTGATAAGGCTTATCGTCTTGGGGCAACTGATTTTATAGCAAAACCGATTAACTGGTCTTTGATAGTGCATCACTTACGCTATGTCTTACGCAGTAGCAGTTATCTTGAATCCTTAAAAAAAAGTGAATCTCGGCTGGAGCATGCTCAGCAGATCGCTAAATTAGGGCACTGGGAGTTAGATGGTGCCGAAGGGCGTTTGTTGCTGTCTCGACAGTTATCAAAAATGCTCTATTTATCTGCAATACAATTTGAGCATGGTCTTGAGCATTTGCTGGCACTTGTTCATCCCGCGGAACGCTCATATGTAAAGTATGTAATGCTACAGGCATTTATCAACAAAGAAGCATTTAGCCTTGATGTAAGTATCCGATTAGCTAATAAAACTATGTTATATGTGCATCTGCAAGGAAAGTTATTGGAGGGGGGCATACTGTCAGGCATCATGCAGGATATCTCTGAGCTTAAAAAATCACAGAAACAACTTGTTCATATTGCTCATCATGATGCACTTACCAATCTACCCAATCGCACCTTATTCCAGCAACAACTAGAGCGTGCAATACAGCGAGCTGATCGTCGTGGACTTAAGGTGGGGCTGTTGTTTATTGATCTGGATCGCTTTAAGAATATTAATGATTCATTAGGACATGATGTTGGGGATGTTTTGTTGTGTGAAGTGGCCGATCGCTTCAGTACGGAGGTTCGTAATTATGATCTGGTGGCGAGATTTGGCGGTGATGAATTTGCTATTATTATTGACTCTGTTGAACATGTGAAACAGGTGCTTTCTTTTATTCGTCGATTGCAGATGCTTTTTGAAAAGCCATTTTATTTAGCCAATAAAATGATTTATATAGAGGCCAGTATTGGCATTAGTATTTATCCTGATAATGGCAAAAATACGGAAGAGCTATTACGCAATGCAGATACCGCAATGTATCAGGCAAAGCGTTCTGACCAAGATCAGTTTGCTTTTTACTGCAAAGAGTTAACAGAAAGTAGTATCAGGCGTTGGTCGTTGGAAAACGAGTTGCATGATGCGCTGGAAAATAACAACTTTACCCTTGTATATCAGCCTAAGGTGCGCGCTAATAGTGAACAGGTCTCTGGAGTTGAGGCTTTAATCCGCTGGAATAGGGGCAATAAGCCGTCTGTATCTCCAAGCGAGTTTATTCCCGTGGCGGAAGAAACGGGATTGATTATTCCATTAGGTCGATGGGTGATTTACGAAGCGGTCCGTCAGTTACGCAAATGGCAAAATACAGCTTGTGAAGATTTGACTATTGCCGTTAATGTATCGGGAAAACAGCTCTACAGTGAAGATTTTACGGATTACGTTGAAACTGTATTAGCGCAAGAAGGTGTTAGCGCGACTCTATTTGAAATTGAGATCACTGAAGATCATTTAGTGCCAAGTTATCAGGACGGAAACGCTCAAGAAACATTGAGAAGATTGAGTGAGCTGGGTATCAAAATGTCCATTGATGATTTTGGTACGGGCTATTCTTCTTTTTCACAACTCAGAAACCTGCCGCTCTCTACGTTAAAAATTGACAAATCATTTATCGAACATATTCCTGAAAACAAACCAGATGTTGCCATTATTAAATCTATTATCTGCCTAGCTAAAAATCTTGGATTAGAAGTTGTGGCCGAAGGCGTTGAAACGTTTGAACAGCTTGCCTGTATCCGTAGTTATGGTTGTGATTTGATACAAGGGTATTACTATTCTGAACCTGTTTCAGCAGAAAAAATTGAATCTATGATCGAAGGTAATCAACTTATATTTAAATCAGATGTCGACGATTGTAAAATTATTTACTTAGATTAAGAGCTGTTTATCTTTGCTATTTTTTCCTGCTGGAGACTATTTTGTTGATTGTCATTGCGGTAGTTGGCCTACTTTATAATTAATTATAAAGATTTCCCAATAGTCTCTGATAACCCACCAATACGGGAACTGTGCTCTGATGAATTAAAGGGATTATAAATGACTAATTCAGTTGTTACTGATATCTCTTCTTTGTTTGCGTCGCGAATATCAGTCGATCCGGTATTAACGATGCCGATTTACCTTTTAAAATGATTAAAATATTCAAGTTACACATTCTACAGCAGGTCAGCATGACTGTGATGACGCAGGCCAATGCGTCAACATCGTCGGTATTAACTCAGCGATTTAAACGCTTTTTTAGCGATCAGTAACGCCCGTTTTGGGGCGGGATGGCCCTCTACTGTTTTTGTCGGATCATTGGGATCTAAATAATCTTCTAATGATTCATTGGTCATCCAGGCGGTACTGCGCTGCTCGCCGGTTAAGGTATCGTTGATATCTGCAATACGGACATCGATAAAGCCACACTTTTCCAGCCAAAGTTTCAATGCGCTAGCACTGGGTAGAAACCAGATATTGCGCATTTTTGCATATCTGTCCTGCGGCACTAATACGGCGTTTTCATCCCCTGCAATCACTAAGGTTTCCAGCACCAGTTCGCCGCCTTCGACTAATTGGTCCTGCAGCTGGGTGATATGATCCATAGGGGATTTCCGGTGGTATAAAACGCCCATTGAAAATACCGTGTCAAAGGCTTCAAGTTTGGGTAATTCCTGAATGCCTAAAGGTAACAGATTGACGCTCTGATCGTTATTAGCAAAGTGGCGCACCGCTTCAAACTGGCATAAAAAAAGATCACTGGGATCGATACCGACGACAAACTGCGCGCCTTCACCGCGCATACGCCACATATGATAACCACTGCCGCAGCCCACATCTAAGACATAGCGGTATTTAAGCGGACTGATATGCGGCAATACTCGATCCCATTTCCAATCACTGCGCCATTCGGTATCAATATGGATACCATGAATATCAAACGGGCCTTTGCGCCAGGGATGAAATTTTTGCAGCAGGCTCTCAAGTTTTTTTGTTTCCCCCACAGAAAGCTCATTGCCGCTGCCGATGGCAACGCGCTCTTTGAGTTCTATATGGTCTGTTTTGATCGCTGGAAATTTATTTAATATTTTAATCCAGTTGCTCAGTTGGCCGTGTACATGGCTATTTTCCCACTCATAAAGCTGTGTCGGTAACACCCGTAACCAGTGGCTTAAACGGTTTTTAGCTATGCTGCTGTAGAAATTGGTAAAGTCAATCATGGTGAACCTTGTGAACGATTATTTGATACTGATTACTTGATGCTAATAATTGAGCCGAAATTAAAGCACTGGTACCAGAGATTGTTGTGCATAAAGCCGGCTTGTTGCAAACGCTGGTAGTGTTGCTCAACGGTATCGGCAATTAATACATTGTCCAGTGAAGAACGTTTTTGGCTGATCTCAAGTTCGCTATAGCCTTGACTGCGCTTAAAGTCTAAATGCAGATCGATTAAAAGCTGGTGGCTGACCGGATCGTCAAAGACAAACTTTTCAGAGAGCACTAATACACCGCCCGGCAACAAACCGTTATAAATATCAGTTAACAGTTTTAACCGTTTTTCAGGGGTTAAAAACTGCAGGGTGAAATTCAGTACAACCACAGAAGCATTTTCAATTTTTATATTGCAAATATCAGCACAGATCACAGAAACGGGCTGCTTTGATTTATAAGCGTGGATATATTGCTGACAGCGTTCGACCATCGCCTCTGAATTATCCACGGCAATAATTTGGCAGCCGTTTTTATTGTTAAGGCCGCGGCGCATCGACAATGTTGCCGCCCCAAGCGAACAGCCTAGATCGTAGAGGTTGCTGTTTTGTACTGCGCAGCGCTCAGTGATCATCTCTATCGTCTGAATGATTTGTTCATAACCGGGTACCGAACGTTTGATCATGTCCGGAAACACCTGCACAACCTGCTCATCGAAGGTAAATCCTCCGACCTGTTCAAGCGGTTGGTTATAGATATTGTCTGTTTTACTCATGTGAATTGCCTGCTGATTTCTGTCTTCGCATTTTTGAGTGCGTATTTTACGCAAATTAGTCGAGATGATCAGTATTTTATTTAACAGTAATCGTCACTTTAAAATTAGGCGCTCGGTGAAGCGTAAATAAGCCCTATTTTAAGCGCCTTGAGATGCGCCGAACTCGCATTTTTAGGTTGCTTAGGGTTATAATGCGCGCAATTATTTTATCTCATATTTAAAACAGGAATCGATAATGCGCACTATGTATTGTGGTGAAGTGACCGAAGCTGTCATTGGTCAGGAAGTTGAGTTAGTAGGTTGGGTGAACAAACAGCGTGATTTGGGCGGTGTTATCTTCTTGGATATGCGTGATCGTGCGGGCATAGTACAAGTGTTTTTTGACTCGGATACAGCTGAAACTACTGCGCTTGCGACAACTATCCGTAATGAATTCTGTATTAAAATTAAAGGCTTAGTTCGCGCGCGCCCGGAAGGTCAAGTGAACAAAGAGATGACCACGGGTGGGATAGAGATACTGGGTCTGGAGCTGGAAATTTTAAACCGCAGCGAGCCTCTGCCGCTGGATAGTAATCAGAAGAATTCTGAAGAGCAGCGTTTACGCTATCGTTATTTGGATCTGCGTCGCCCTGAAATGGCACAACGTATGCAGTTCCGCGCTAAAGTTAGCAGTTTTGTGCGTCGTTTCCTCGATGACCATGGTTTCTTAGATGTGGAAACGCCGATTTTAACTAAAGCGACACCGGAAGGCGCTCGTGATTATTTAGTGCCAAGCCGCACGCATAAAGGTCAGTTCTTTGCGCTGCCGCAATCTCCGCAACTGTTCAAGCAGTTATTGATGATGTCGGGTATGGACAGGTATTACCAAATCGTTAAATGTTTCCGAGATGAAGACTTACGTGCTGATCGTCAGCCTGAGTTTACCCAAATCGATATTGAAACCTCATTTATGTCAGCCGATCAAGTGATGGAAATCACGGAAGAGATGATCGTTAATCTTTTCAAAGAGATGCTTGATGTTGATTTAGGCTGCTTCCCGAAAATGACTTACGCTGATGCAATGACCCGTTTTGGTAGTGATAAACCGGATCTGCGTATCGATTTTGAACTGCTTGATGTTGCTGATTTAATGAAAGAGGTTGAATTTAAAGTTTTCTCCGGGCCAGCTAATGATGCAGACAGCCGTGTTGCCGTTATCTGTGTGCCGGGCGGAGCTAAGCTTTCCCGTAAAAATATTGATGAGTACGGTAAATATGTCACTATCTACGGTGCTAAAGGACTGGCATGGATGAAAGTCAATGAGGCTGCTAAAGGGCTTGAAGGTGTGCAATCACCGATAGCTAAATTCTTAAGTGCAGAGATTGTTACTGAGATCCTAACGCGTACCGGCGCACAAGATGGCGATATTCTCCTGTTTGGTGCTGATAAAGCCAATATCGTTAGCGAGGCGATCGGTGCCTTACGTCTGAAAGTGGCAGAAGATCTTGGCCTAATTAAGGATCAGTGGAAACCGCTTTGGGTGATCGACTTCCCAATGTTTGAACCTTTAGAAGACGGTGCATTAACACCGCTGCACCATCCCTTTACCGCACCTATCGGTTTGACCGTTGCAGAGCTTGAAGCCAATCCTGTTGGCGCCATCTCCAACGCATATGATATGGTCTTAAACGGCTGTGAGCTGGGCGGCGGCAGTGTGCGTATTCACAAACAGGATATGCAGGCGGCTATTTTCCGTATTTTAAATATCAGCGATGAAGAAGCACAAGATAAATTCGGCTTCCTGCTCGAAGCGCTAAAATATGGTACGCCTCCGCATGCAGGGTTAGCGTTTGGTTTAGACCGTTTAATTATGTTAATGACGGGCACCAGTTCAATTCGTGAAGTGATTGCGTTCCCGAAAACAGCATCAGCGGCTTGTCCGTTAACGAATGCCCCCGGCTTTGCCAATCCTGCCGCATTGGCAGAGCTTAATATTGCGGTTGTGAAAGAAGAAAAAAAACAACAAGCATAAAACAGTTATTTGCTTGTAAATAGCAATAAATGTATCAAAAAGGACGCTGGCATTCGCCGGCGTCTTTTTTTTATAAAACCCGTTTTTAATAGTCGCATTGAAACCGCCTGCCTCTGCATCTATCCCTTTAGATTAAAAAAATTCTAAGAGTATGAGTCGATAGAGCGAATATTCAGAGAAAGCGTTTAATTTTGTATAAGTTTGTGAGCGACATGGCGATTTTTATTATCAATGCCAATGGGTTTTACCTTATCTAATGTTATAAATTATCAATTAGGGTTAATATCCTGATGGCATCATTTTGAAAACTGTAAACACACATTAAGTTTTTAAAGGGTCACGATTTAAATAAAAAATCATACGCGCATAAAAAGTCACGCTAGTTTTATTATCTGCCAGACTAGTGTTGATAGAGTGTATAAGTGGAGTTTCAATAGATGATAGTGGAAAAAAATCTCTCAGAGGTTTGTATTGGTATGTACCTGTTGGAGATCACCCTGCCAAAGGGTAAGTTT
Organism: Psychromonas sp.; assembly: GCF_047632995.1. Taxonomy (GTDB): domain Bacteria; phylum Pseudomonadota; class Gammaproteobacteria; order Enterobacterales; family Psychromonadaceae; genus Psychromonas. The sequence continues at coordinate 5,934 of NZ_JBLIEK010000002.1, read as the reverse complement.
CAACTTACTGAAGCGGGCATCATCAAAAACAGCACTATTATTGAGGGCTTTAAAGCAAAAGGCATTGAGCGCGTATTGATAGATTTAAGTAAAAGTGTAAAACAGCCTCAAGAAAAACCGCGCATAAAAACAAAAGGCACGTTTTTTCAGCAGGAAGTTATTAAAGCTCGGCGCGTTTTTGATCAGTCAAAAAACATTCAGAAAAAATTATTTCACGCTGCTGAAAATAATAGCCCGTTGGACTTAGAGTCGGTCAGCAATATCACAGATCAGTCTATCGAACTTGTCTTTAATAACCCTGACGCTCTCTCCTGCGTGCTCAATATTCGTAATAAAGATGAGTATCTGCTCGAGCATTCAGTCGCGGTTTCGGTATTAATCAGTATGTTTGCTTCCCATCTTAAAATTGATAGAGAAATAGTGAGAGAATTAGCGGTTGGCGCTTTTCTGCATGATGTTGGTAAAATTAAGGTTCCGGATCAGATTCTCAATAAGCCTGGAAAACTGACCGATTCTGAATTTGAAATTATGAAGTCACATGCCTCTCATTCCATTGAGATTATTAAAAAAACACCGAAAATAAGCCCGTTAAGTTTAGAAGTCGCCGCTCTGCATCATGAAAAACTGAGCGGGGAAGGTTACCCTAATGGCGTTAAGGCGGAGAAGATATCGCGCTACGGCAGAATGATTGCGATTTGTGATATTTTCGATGCGCTCACCTCCAGTCGTTGTTATAAAGAGGGCTATGCCCAAGTTAAAGCGTTCAGTATTTTACGCAGCTTAGCCGACTGCAACCATCTCGATAAACAGTTAGTTGCGCAGTTTATCCAGTGCATGGGGGTGTATCCGGTTGGCGCCATAGTGCAGCTTGATTCCAATAAGCTTGCTATTGTTGAAGGTCAAAATCGTCTAGATCCAATCAGGCCTAAAGTGAGACCTTTTTACAGTCTCGGGCCGAACCAGTTTGCAGTGGAAGACAATCTTGATTTATCCGCTATTACGCAGGCACAGATTGTAAAATGTGTACGCGCTGATGATTTTGATTTGAATATGGAGCAGATTATTGCGTTCCTCGCCGATCAAGGTTAAGCATATACCCAAACTATTTTAAGATGCAGGAATCAGCAAGACGATAAATGATGGAATTCTAGGCAGAAGGCTGATGATCTAGTTATTCTAAATCAAAGCCTTCTAACAACGAAGATCATCGTTTATCGTCTTGCCCTTCGGGAGTTTCGTCCGAAAGCTAGTGCTGCGTTGCAACACTTGAAAAGGGAATAACCATTCAAGATGTTAAATGCTTGCATTTAACATCTACCGATAGAGGATTAACGCAGTTAATCGCTCGAAAGGTCATCATGTTGCGCCTTACTCTAGCATCCGGGCGAAGCTCTGAATCTGCATATTGAGGTAGCTTGGGTATAGAGTCACTCTTTTAAGAATAAGATGACTGTCTGTTTTAACGTATCTGCTTTAACTTATTTTTTGAAATTCACCGCTGCCTTGCTGCATCGCGAACAGCTCCGCACTATTTAAGTCGTAGCACCAACCGTGCAGTTTGAGAGTGCCTGCTGCGACCCGTTTTTGTATACAGGGAAAGGTCATTAAGTTAGCCAGAGACTGTACTATCCCTTTTTGCTCACAGAGATGGTAATGCTGCTCTTTCGTTGTGCAATTTTCATTCTCTAATATCTCCTTGCGGACATTTTCCAGCTGCTTCATCCATTTTGAAATAAATGTTTGCGGCAGCGCCGTCGGATCGGTATCCATCAAGGCTTTAATGCCGCCGCAATGCGTATGCCCGAGTATAATAATACTTTCTACCTGCAACTCATTAACTGCAAACTCCAGCGCGGCACTGGTGCCGTGAAAACTATCGCAGCTTTCGAGCGGGGGAACTAAGTTGGCGACATTCCGGATAACAAACAGATCGCCCGGTGCGCAGTCTAAAATAATTGTCGGATCAACCCGCGAGTCGGAACAGCTTACAATCGCTATCTTAGGGAATTGTCCCTGCTCGGCCAGTGTCTGTAATTGGGCTTTGTGCTGCTCATAATAACCCTCTCTAAAACGTTGGTATCCCGCAATTAACTTGTCTGTTGCTGCCATGATTCTTTCCTTTTTGAATCGACATAGATGCTGATCTTTATTAATCAATACTGCCGATAAACTTAATCTATAATAGTAGAATAATTGTATTAATAAAAATTAATATATATTATCTGAACCATAATTTTTATTTATGGTCATTGGTTATGCGTGCAACATTACACCAGTTAAAGGTTTTTCGACAAGTGGCTTTGACAATGAATTACACCAAAGCAGGCCTGCAGTTAGGCCTGACTCAACCTGCCGTTAGTATTCAACTTAAACAGCTTGAGGGTAATATTGACTTACCCCTATTTGAAAAAATAGGCAAAAAACTTTTTTTGACGCCCGCCGGAGAAGCATTAAATCACTTTTGTGATGAGCTGTTTGCCCGATTCGACAGTATGGATATGACATTAAGCGCATTGAAAGGGAGTCTAGAAGGCGATTTCCACCTTGCAGCAGTAAGCAGTGCCAAATACTTTACCCCGCATCTTTTGGGGGCTTTCCATAAACGTTACCCGAAAGTTAATCTTGATTTGGATATAGTGAACCGCGAGCAGATGATTCAGCGTTTGCAGGAAAATAAAGATGAGCTGGTTATTATGGGGTTAGTACCTAATTCTATGTCGCTCATCGCCCATCCGTTTGTGGATAATCCGATTGTGATTGTTGCCAGTCCCAACCATCCGTTAGCAGGTAAAAAAAATATTAAGTTAGGGGAGCTTTCGCAGCATCCCTTTATTTTCAGGGAAAAGGGCTCGGGTACGCGCAAGGCGTTAGAAGATTTTCTGCAACTGCATCGGTTAACGCTGCAACCCAATATGGTCTTAGGCAGCAGTGAAACGATCAAGCAGGCGGTGATGGCGGATTTAGGGATCTCCGCGCTTTCTCGCCATAGTGTAACCTTAGAGCTTGCAACAAACTGTCTGGTAGAGTTGGATATTGAGGCGTTCCCTTTACTGAAAAGCTGGTATCTAGTACATCATGAGGGCAAGCATTTATCGCCTATCGCTCAAGCATTTATCAGTTTTGCCTTATCACCCGAAGAAAATGTCGCGGGATTATGTAATCGTTTCTTAGAAAGACATTTTGTAGAGAAAGATCATCATAATTAAAGATAAAAAGTGCTATATATTATCTGCGTTATCACAGCAAAGATGTCAGTTAAAGAAGAGAAGGGACTGTGCGCAGCTGTTTTTTGCCAAGTGGGGTTTTGATTTATGATTGTGGAACTGAGTATAGTAGATCTCCGTGTTGGTATGTATCTCTTGGAGATTAGCGCGCCCAAAGGCAAGTTTCATATTATTAAGCCTGGCTGGGTAGAAACTGAAAAAATCATTGAGGGGTTTATAAACAAAGGCATTGAACGCATGCTGATTGATACCAGCAAGCAAAGAATTTCACTTGATACAGTGTCGTGGCGAACAGATCCGGATCGGAAATTTTTCCAGGAAGAGATTATTAGAGCAAAAAGTGTTTTTGATGAGTCGAAGAACATTCAAAAAAAAGTGTTTCATGATGCCCAAAACGGCGCGCCTCTCGATTTGCAACCAGTCAGAAAGATAACCGATGAAGCGATTGATCTTATCTTTAATAATCCCGATGCCCTTGCCTGTGTGATCAATATTCGTCGAAAAGATGAGTATTTATTAGAGCATTCTGTCGCTGTATCTGTACTGATCACTATTTTTGCTTTTTACATGCAGATAGAAAAAGAGACAGTAAGAGAATTAGCCATTGGCGCATTTCTGCATGATGTTGGTAAGATCAAAACGCCCGATCAAATACTCAATAAACCGGGTAAATTAACGGATGATGAATTTGAAATAATGAAGGAGCATGCATCCCATTCTATCAATATAGTTAAAATGAGCCCGGGGATCAGTGCATTGAGCTTAGAGGTGGTGAGGCTACACCATGAGAAACTTAATGGGGAAGGTTATCCTTCTGGCGTTAAAGCAGAAAAAATATCAAGATATGGACGAATGATCTCTATCTGCGACATATTTGATGCACTCACATCAAACCGTTGCTATAAACAGGGCTATTCTCACGTTAAAGCATTCACTATTTTGCGCGCCCTCGCAGAGAATAAGCACTTAGATGCCCTGTTAGTCGATACATTTATCAAGTGCATGGGGGTTTACCCTGTTGGGGCACTGGTACAGCTTGATTCAAATAGATTGGCTATTGTTGAAAGTCAGAATCGCCAAGATCCGATCCGGCCGAAAGTAAAACCCTTTTACTGTTTACAGCCGAAATATTTTACAGCCGCAAAAGATATTGATTTATCGATAAGCAAAGATGAGCAGATTGTAAAATGTGTACGCGCGGATGATTTTGATTTGGATATGGAGTTGATTATTGAATTTTTAGCCCATGAAGGTTAACTGGGACTAATTTATTACAGCGGTCCGTGTGCCTAATAACGGTTCATCCCTTGTTAATGAGCGGCTAATCGGCGGTCTTCTATTTACTGGGCAGACAGTCACTCTCCTTTATTGCCCCGATAAAAAACCTTGTTAAATCTTACTCTTATTAGCTGTAAAATTACTTGATCAGATGTTTGCCCAATTGCAAAGCCGCTCTATACTTATACCCAAACTACCTGAATATGCTCGCCCGAATATCAGAATAAAGCGAACTATAAAATAGATATTTTCAAGTGGATTGGCTATCGGCTATAAAACTTATGGGGATTTTTATGGTTAAAGCAGATACAACTTTACCGTTGCTTGTGGATCAATGTTTTACTACCTTTCGTAGCAGTGGCGCTTTTTTTTATCGCAGAGGCGATGGATTTGAACCACTCTCGTCAGAGCTGTTTTTAGAGACTATTCGCCGTTTGGCCTTAGGGTTGCGCGCGCTCGGTTTAAAACGCGGTGATGTGGTGGCGATTATTGCGCCTTCGAGTCCTTGGTGGTTGATGGTTGATCTGGCGATTATGCTGGCGGGAGGGCGCAGTAGTGCTGTCTTTCCAAAAATTAGTAAAAAAAACTTAGTCTACCAGCTCAAAGATTCCGCTAGCCGTTTTGTTTACATTGATACGCAAGAGTTATGGACCTTTGCCAAAACGGCCTGTTCTAATATAAAGGTTATCCTGCGGGATGTTGAGCATAGCCAAAAAAAGGGCATACTTACTTTTAACGAGCTGCTTAAAAAAGGTGACCAATTGTCGCTTGATCAGCCGTTATTATACCGTCACCTTTGTGAGTCCCTGCAAGCCGATGATATCGCGACACTTATCTATACGTCGGGGAGCACCGGCTTCCCGAAAGGCGTTATGCTTAGCCACCGCAATCTGTGCAGTCAAATCGCTGCTGCGATACAACGTTATCCACTGGATCATGGAGAGGATCGCGCCCTAAGTGCGCTGCCGCTTGCACATTGCTTTGAACGAACTGTGGTCTACACCTATTTTTGCCAGGGGATCCCTGTCTATTTTGCAGATGATATACAAAAGTTAAGAGAGTACCTTCCCGAAGTTCAGCCCACTGTGATGAGTATGGTTCCGCGTGTTTTGGAGAAGATCTTTGCCAAATTGCAGGAGAAGATTGCGCACGCGACAACCCCTATCAAAATACTCGGCGAGTGGGGCTGTCGGGTCGGCCTTGAGAGTAATCCCCCTCGCCTGAGCCGGGCAATCGCAGACTCGCTGCTTTTTAAAAAGATCCGTTCAGGTATGGGAGGAAAATTAAAGACCGTGATAGTCGGAGGAGCCGCACTTGATCCGGCTCTTTGTCGTTTTTTTATCAATGCCGGAGTGGATGTCTATCAGGGCTATGGACTGACTGAAACATCGCCCGTGTTAACCGCTAACTATCCGGGTCACAATACCCCCGG
>NZ_JBLIEK010000001.1:0-132732 GCF_047632995.1 Psychromonas sp. | reverse complement strand
AGCTATATATGGCTTGGAACGAACCGGGAAAAGATAAAGACCCGTGGAACAATGATGATAAAAAGAAAGATCAGGGACCGCCTGATCTGGATGTTATTTTTCAAAAGATAACAGACTTATTCGGTGGTTTATTTGGTAAAAAACCATCCTCCAATAATGGCAACAATGGGGCGAATAAATTTATCATCCTTGCTGTGGCTGTTGTGCTGGGCACTGTCTGGTTTGTCAGTGGTTGGTATACGGTTAAAGAATCTGATCGTGGTGTGGTATTGCGTTTTGGTTCTTACCATTCTGAGGTTTTACCAGGTCTACACTGGAATCCAAAATTTATCGATCGCATTATTCCGATTAATGTTGCAGAATTTCGCACTATGCCTACAACGGGTTTCATGCTTACTGAAGATGAAAACATTGTAAAAGTGGCGCTGGAAGTGCAATACCGAATTGTTGCCCCAGAAAAATACCTGTTCAATGTAACCGATGCTGATAATAGTTTATTACAAGCTCTTAATAGTTCATTGCGTTTTGTCGTCGGCCACTCAACTATGGATGATGTATTAACAACAGGTCGTGAAATTGTACGCCAAGAAACCTGGGAAATGCTGGAGAAAATCATTGAACCCTACGATTTAGGTATTGAAGTGGTTGATGTCAATTTACAGCAAACACGTCCGCCTGAGCAGGTTAAAGATGCATTTGATGATGCGATTGCCGCGCAGGAAGATGAGCAGCGGTTTATCCGTGAAGCAGAAGCTTATGAGCGTGAAAAAGAGCCTATTGCGCGTGGTCAAGTGAAGCGTATTGAACAACAGGCACAAGCTTATAAAGAAGGTATTGTTTTAAAAGCGCAGGGTGCTGTCGCGCGATTTAATAAATTATTACCTGAATATCATGCAAGCCCAAAAGTGACTCGCCAGCGTTTATATCTTGAAGCGATGGAATCTGTACTTAATAGCAGCTCTAAAGTATTAATTGATAATAAATCAGGTGGCAATCTGACTTTCTTACCGCTTGATAAATTAATGAGTTCGAACGCCTCTAGAGCCGCAAAACCTACTGCCGTTTCAGAGATTGAAACACGTTCTAGAGCGGATGAAAAAGCAGATACAGATGAACGTTCAGCAAGTAGCGATCGAGTCTCACGCGGTAGCCGCAGCACAGGGAGAGACTAATAATGAAAAAATTACTAATCCTACCAGTCTTACTGGTTTTAGTTTTTATCAGTAGCGCATTTATTGTTTCTGAGGGGCAACACGGGATCGTGATGCAGTTCAGTAAAGTTAAGCGTGATGCTGAAGGTCTGCCCGTTGATTTTGCGCCGGGTTTACATTTTAAAGTACCGTTTATTGATTCTGTGCACATTATGGATACGCGTATCCAAACGCTTGATGATCAAGCGGATCGTTTTGTTACCTCCGAGAAAAAAGATCTGATTATCGACTCTTACGTAAAATGGCAGATTGATGATTTGGCAACTTATTACCTCGCAACAGGGGGCAATAAAATGCAGGCGGAAGCGCTGCTTAAGCGTAAAATTAACAATGGCTTGCGCAGTGAAATTGGCTCTCATACTATTAAAGAGATTGTTTCTGGTAAGCGCGGTCAAGTAATGGAAACTGCGCTTAAACGTATGGCGCGATCTTCTGAGCTCGGTATCAAAGTTATTGATGTCCGTATTAAGAAAATCAATTTGCCTGAAGAGGTCAGCAACAGTGTATATAAACGTATGCGTGCTGAGCGTACAGCGGTTGCTAAAGAGCATCGCTCGAAAGGGCAGGAAAAATCGGAAGAGATTCGAGCTAATATCGATCGTAAAGTGTCGATTATGTTAGCGCAAGCGGATAAAGAATCAGCTGAAACTCGCGGTACGGGGGATGCGGAATCTTCGAAAATTTATGCAGACTCTTATACGCAAGATCCAGAGTTCTTCGCTTTTTTACGCAGCATGCAAGCGTACAAAAAGAGCTTTTCTGATAAAAATGATGTGATGGTGTTAAGTCCTGATTCAGACTTCTTTCAGTATATGAAAAATAAAGATTAATATTATTTAATCGTAAAAAACCCCGTTTTGTTACAGCAAAGCGGGGTTTTTTTTATCTTTTTTTTTAATCTGAGCGATTCATAAGTATTATTTTAAGTTTGTGTGATCAATGTTTTGTTTATTTATGCAGCAGATTGTTAGGCCGTTTTATTGATGCATAATATCTGTGAAAGCGCTTACACGGGTATGCGAGATAGATAACGATATTGAATATGGAGATAATAATGAAATTGCAAGGAAAACTACTTTCACTGCTTGTTGCATCCGCATTGACGGGCTGTGGGGATTCTTATGGCCCATTAGAAACACCAATAGCAGAGCCTCAACCTCAACCAATTAGTTTGTCAGGTAAGGTTGCAGACGGTTATTTAAGCGGTGCAAATATTTGTCTGGATATAAATGTAAATAAAATTTGTGATGCTGGCGAGCCATCTGCGACCAGTAGCGCTGGCGGTGCTTTTAATATAGAAAATCTTACTCAAAGTGCAATTGATTCATTTCCTTTGTTAGCCGAAATTATTAAAGGTCAGACAATTGATGAAGATAACCCTAATGTTGCTTTAACAAAGTCTTACACCTTGAGTGCACCCGCAGGATTTACCTTTGTTAGCCCACTAACAACAATGATCCAAAATGAAATTGAAAAAGGCACTGAAGCTTTACAAGCCGCAGTTATAGTGCAGGAACAGCTAGGCACAACATTTGACTTAAATATAGATTATATCGAAGCTAAGCATGATGATACTAGCTCGGATGAAAACCAAGCAGATTTTGAAAAACTGCATCAGGTAGCACAAGTTGCTGCACGTGTTATTGCTGATAATAGAGAGAAATTCGCAGATAACATAGCAAATGAAGATATTTCAATTAAAGAATTGAATACCCTGATAATGGATGGTGTTTTTGCTGCGCTTGATGAAATCTCAGTGCAAGTAGAAATGATAAATGCAGATATTGGCAGCTTTGATCCTGATGCTATCGCGACTGATATTAATGAACGATTTATAATAGGTCCGTTGCCTGATACGCAAGCACCCGTTATTAGCTTAGTTGGACCTACAACAATTAATTTAACGGTTGGCGATGCATATAGAGAGCAAGGTGCAAATGTTACCGATAACCTTGATACGGAACTGGTTGCTGCTGTATCAGGTACTATAAATACAGATATTGTGGGAACCTATACCCTAACCTACAAGACGCAAGATGCTGCTGGCAATAGTGCGACAGCAACAAGAACAATTAAAGTTGTAGCAGTAGAGCCTGCAGTAGAGGTGTTCTATCTATTCCATTCACAGCATGATGACTCCGCGTATGTTCAATATTGGGGAGATGTGTGGACATCTGGTACGGTATACAGCGAATATACTGAAGATAGCATTTACCCTAAAGCATTAGAGATTCCAAGTGGTAGTAATTGGGGGAATGTTGGCGCGATAGCATGGGGTAATGAAGAGGTCAATGCTATTGATATTTCAGCTTACACGCATGTGAAATTCAAAGTGAAGACAGATACTTTTACAACTGTTTCTGTTGTGGTCATTAGCCCTAATGCGCCAGATTATGAAGTGGGTTACATCATTAATGATGGTCTTATTTTAGAAGATGGCTGGGTTGAAATAGAGGCATCATTACCAGATTTTTCAGATATGACTTGGTTTGGTTTGAAGTTTGATGGGCAATCTTCGGGTACGACTCTGCTTGCAGATGTACACTTTGTGACGCAAGAAATACTTATTACAGGACCAACTGAAGCTGCGCCATTTCCACCGCAACTGAGCGATCAAGAAGCTCTTGTGCTTTACAGTGACTCCCTCAAACAAGATAAATATATCTCAGTGTGGAATTCAAACTGGTGGAATGCACCTATCTATTCCGAAGGTGATGTCGATGGAGATCATTATGCAAAATATGAAATTACCGCATTAGGGATAGAAGGGGGAGCTGTTGGTCTGGAATTTGGTATCGAAAATGGCGTTGTTGACGCCTCAGAAAAAACGACGATGAATTTTGATATGTATGTGGAAACGGGTATCACTCAAATTCAGCTGAAATTAGTATCTGAAAATGGTGATTCTCTCTATAAAACCCTCAATCCGCCAACGGGAGAGTGGATTTCACATGAAGCTGTGTTTGCTGAGCTTGAAGTATTATCGGGCACACTTGATCCGAGTACGTTAAAACTAGCTGGATTTATTGCCTTCGGTGAAGCAGGTAGTTCTTTCTATGTGGATAATATCTATTTCTCTGGCGAATCGATATTTTCTGATCTTGTGGTAACAGTGAAAGATAATAATGATAATCCTATAACAGGCGCTATTGTGACGGTGGGTGGTGCAAGTGTAACGACAGATGCCAATGGTTTAGCCACTTTAAATCTACAAGAAGGTGAGCATGCCGTAAAAGTCAGTGTTGATGGCATGGCATTGACACAACAGATGCAATCGAATATTGGTGGTGATACATCGCTAACGGTTGTTATGGAAGAACTTTATCCGGCTCCTTTAGTGGCGGCACCTTTACCAGAAATTGCCAATGCAAATGCCTTTGTTTTATACAGTGATGCATTAGCGGTCGATAAAAATATCTCTTACTGGGAAGATAACTGGTGGAATGCACCTCTGTTTTCTGCTGTGCAAATAGCTGGCAATAATACAGCTAAATTCCAAATAACGCCTGGGGGAGTAGCGGGCGGGGTAACGGGAATACAATACGGTATACAGGGTGGAAGCCTTGATCTATCCGATAAAACTGGGATGCGGTTTAACATGTATGCAACAAATGGTGTTAGTCAAGCCGTATTCCAAGTGGTATCTGCGTCAGGTCCTGGCGTTAGCACCATGCTGCCAGTAACGACTGGTCAGTGGATATCAGTAGATCTTGTCTTTGATGATTTGGTTGGAAATACATTTGATCCCGCAAATTTATCTCAGCTTGGATTACAACTTTGGGGAACCACAAGAGATAGCGTCTATTTAGATAATATCTATTTTTACTAGATCTAAATAACCTTAGCTCGGGATGACGTAAGCGATTTGCTTATCCCGAGTTGAGGTTAAATAATCCGTTACAAGTAAATTTTTTCGCCGTATTTCACAATATGGGCGTGTTTATGCAATTGCTCTTTAATCACTTGTTTAAAGACAGCTTGTTTGTCAGGCTCTCCGTGTATTAAAAAAATCTTATCGAGTTGTTCAAACTCCCTTATCCAGGCTAATAGATCGCTTTGATCTGCATGCGCTGAAAATCCGTTAAGCATATGTATTTGGGCATTCACTTTAATTTTTTCATGATAAAGCTGGATCGACTCTGCTCCGTCTATCATTTGTCGACCCCGCGTACCCTGTACCTGATAACCGACAAAGACAACACTGTTACGCGGATCCCATAGGCGATGTTTAAAGTGATGCTGAATTCTCCCGCCAGTGCACATGCCGCTGCCTGCAATAATAATACAGCCGCTCTCCTCCTTATTAATCAGTACGGAATCTTTGTCTTTGAGCGAATATTGCAGATAAGGAAAGTCAAAAACAGTGCCGTCACGTTGCAGCAGTTTATTGGCGGAAGCATTTAATTCAGTATGGTAATTGGTATAGATCTGGGTGGCACGTATCGCCATGGGCGAGTCTAAAAACACTTTGCAGACGGGCAGTTCTTTATCGTAATACATCTGCTTAAGGATCAGCAGGATCTCCTGTGTCCGCTCAATTGCAAATGAGGGGATCAGCACATTACCCTGATTGCTTAAGGTTTTGATAACAATATCTTTAAACTCCTCAATGGTCTCTTTTAAAGGGCGGTGATCACGATCGCCATAGGTCGATTCAATATAAAGTGCATCCGCATGTTTTACAAAGGCAGGGGGCGGCATAATGACATCTTTACGACTGCCCAGATCCCCACTGAACAGCAGCGATTTTGTGTAACCCTGTTCGCTTAATTCTATTTGAATTGTTGCGGAGCCGAGAATATGCCCTGCGTTTCTAAAAGTTACCTTAACACCGGGGGAAAGCTCAATGGCTTTATTGTAGTCGGCATATTGAATGGTTAAATCAAACACAGATTTTGCATCATCCGTGCTATAGATAGGGGGGGGGACTGATTTTTCATTACCCGATCTTCTGGCCTTTTTAAGCGCGGTTTTGTAATCTTCCTCAGCAATCTTGGCACTGTCGAGCAAGATAACTTCAGCAAGATCCATGGTTGCTCTTAACGCCACCACTTTGCCGTCAAATCCCTCTTTAACCAGTTTTGGAATACGGCCAATATGATCCAGATGGGCATGTGTAATTAAGATAATATCGACTTTTTTGGGATCAAAATCAAAAGGGGCGAATGTTTTATTCTCATCACTCCCCTGAAAATAACCGCAATCGACTAAAATTTGCGGCCCATTTTTAAGTTGTAAAAAATGGCATGAACCCGTAACCGTTTCTGCAGCGCCAAATGATTGAATGAAAGTCATAAGCAATCCTTATTGTGGTTATGCTTTGACTATAGCATCGCTTCTATTTATCAGGCTGATAACGAGGAAAAACTTACGCAATTAATGACCTGCTCTTTTATTTGAGTCATAAAAAACTAACTTTCCCCTCTCTTTTCTAATAAAATATAACTGTTTGATAAATTAATTAATAAATGTAAAGTTGAATTTTACTGCAAATATTCAAAGCTGTTTTTTTGTAAAATAAGAGGTTATCTATGATCTCTTGTTCGCAGTGTTACAGCATTCAGTTATCAAGGGATTATATGAAAAAAATAGTTATATGCTTAACAATATTACTGCTTAGTGGTTGCCTCGGAATGCCGAAAAAAGTCACGCCGGTAAGCGATTTTGAATTACCTAAGTATCTGGGAACCTGGTATGAAATAGCGAGACTGGACCACTCATTTGAACGAGGGCTTGAGCAAGTCAGCGCGCAATATAAATTGAATGAGGACGGTGATATCACAGTTATCAATAGAGGTTTTTCGACACAAAAAAACAGCTGGAGCGAAGCCGTTGGTAAGGCGCGGCTTGTTAGTAAAGCAGATCAGGGTTATTTTAAAGTCTCATTTTTTGGTCCCTTTTACGCTTCTTACATTATTTTTGAATTGGATAAAGATAATTATCAATATGCATTTGTATGCGGTCCCAGTCTCTCATATTTGTGGCTGCTTTCGCGCAAGAAAGAGGTAGATCCGCAGATCCTGGCACGCTTTATTGAGCAGTCTAAAGAGCTCGGTTTTGATACAAGTGAGTTGATTTTTGTTGAGCAAGGCCATTAAAGTGGCACCTGCAGGATCGGATCGTTAATGCACTTGCTATTTACAACCATTATTAGGATAACTAACATGAACTTTAAGGGCATTTTATTTGATTTAGACGGTACGCTTATTGATTCTTTGGCGATCGTGGTTAGCGCCTGGCGGAGTTGGGCTAAACGTAATGGATTAGACGCTGAACATGTGCTGCAGGTGATTCACGGTCGTCCCGCTCGTGAATCGGTAATGGAACTGCTTAACGGTGCCGATGCGCTCAAAATAGAGCAGGAGTTTGCCTGGTTGGAGCGTTATGAATCAGAGCATACCCAAGGTGTACACGCCTTACCCGGGGCCGTTAAGCTGTTAAATCAGCTCAATACACTGCAGATACCTTGGGCCATAGTCACATCAGGCACACTGCCGGTGGCAAGCGCGCGCATTAAGGCGACCGGATTGCCCACGCCTAAGGTCTTAATCACCCCTGAACAGGTAAAAAAAGGCAAACCGGATCCGCAACCGTTTTTACTGGGAGCGGAAAAACTAGGCTTGCCTGCCCGGGATTGTCTGGTCTTTGAAGATGCCCCCGCAGGCGTGCAGGCCGGTCATGCAGCAAACTGCATGGTGATCGCCTTGCGCACGCATTTTAAGGTAGAGCAATTACCTGGCGCGCAGCACTATATTGATTCATTAGAGAATCTGCTGATTGAGGAAGAGAAGGGTGAGTTTAAGTTAAGTTTTATCCGTTAAAACAGCTGGTTATCAAATAGCAGCTAACTCATTAGCAGAAATAAAAACCGGACATTTGTCCGGTTTTTATTGTGCTTAATTGCAGGTCGCAAGCTAAGAGTTAGGCGCCCAGTAATAGCTTATCGTCATCGAGCTCCTGGCCATCATTGCGCGCTTTAGCAAACAAGTTCAATAAATCTTTGACCTGATAAGTCGCGCGCTCTTGTCCGACTAGATCAAAAATCACTTTCCCTTCATGCAGCATTACAGTCCGAGAGCCGTGATCCAGTGCCTGACGCATAGAATGGGTGACCATCATTACGGTTAACTGTTTTTCTGTAATGATTTGCGAGGAGATATCCATAATCAACGCCGCTGTTTTTGGATCCAGCGCGGCAGTATGCTCATCAAGCAGTAAAATGCTGCTTGGCTGCAATGCCGACATTAGCAAACTCACAGATTGGCGCTGTCCGCCCGACAACAGCCCCATCTCACTTTCCAAGCGGTCTTCAAGCCCTAAATTAAGACGGCTTAGCTGCTCCTTGAAAATAATGCGTAATTTACTGTTTAAGGCAAAAGATAACCCCCCGCGGCTGCCTCGCCCATAAGCAAGTGCCATATTCTCTTCAACGGTTAAATTGCCGCAAGTTCCCGCCAGCGGATCTTGAAAAACCCGCGCGATATCTTTAGTACGCGCTGTTGCGGAGAGTTTAGTGACATCACGTTCGGAAAAATAAATTTTCCCGCGCGATGATTTAATATCGCCAGCAATCGTATTGAGCAGTGTTGATTTACCTGCGCCATTTGAGCCGATAACGGTGACAAACTCGCCGCTGGGAATACACAGATCAATGCCGCACAACGCCAGTTTCTCTGTGGGCTGGCCTTGGTTGAAAGTGACATGTAAGTTTTCACAACGGATCATAGATTATCTCCCTGCGCGCGTTTCGCTTTCCACTCATTGTGTAATTTAGGAAAGACTAACGCCAGTGCTACCAGTAGCGCGGTAATTAGATTCAGATCGGAAGCATGAAAGCCTAAAAAGTCGGCATTAAGGGCCATCGAAACCGCGATGCGGTATAACAGTGAACCTGTAATACAACTCAGTACGATAACCAACATTGAGCGACTGGCAAACAGTGATTCACCGATAATGACGGCGGCCAAGCCGACCACTATTGTGCCTATCCCCATAGTGGAATCGGCAAAGCCGTTGGTTTGGGCAAAAAGGGCACCGGCAAAGCCGACTAACGCATTGGAGAGCGCCAGACCGACATAGACTTTTTCATTGACCACAATACCATTGGCTTGCGCCATCCGTTTATTGGCACCCACTGCACGCATCGCCAAGCCATATTGTGTCTTGAGAAACCAAGCAACCAATAATCCGCCCAGCAGAGCACAAATAGCCACAAAGCCGACTTTTAAGTACATATTGGACAGACCCAGCCCCTGAAAAGGAGTGAGTACGGTCGGCTCCATAATCAAAGCCATATTCGGTTTCCCCATCACTCTTAAGTTAATGGTGTATAAGGCGGTCATGGTCAAGATACTGGAGAGCAGATGCAGAATATTAAAGCGCAAGTTGAGCCAGGCGGTCACCAAGCCCGCACAGGCGGCGGAAATGGTGCCGGCTAAGGTCGCTAAATAAGGATTAACACCGCCAACAATCAGCGTTGCTGTCACCGCAGCGCCAAGGGTAAAACTACCATCGACGGTGAGATCGGGGAAATCTAAAATACGAAAAGTAATATAGACACCGATCGCGACTAAGCCAAAAATAAAACCTATCTCTAAGGTTCCTAAAAAAGCAAATAAAGACATATTAAGCGTAACTTCTTATTCAATGATTTTGGTGGCACGGGCGAGTACAGAGGCGGGTATTTTTATCCCCATACGAGCCGCCATTTTAGGATTAACAAAGAGATCCGTACCTTCCGCTTGTTTGACGTCAATCGAACCGGCACTCTCCCCTTTCAAGATACGCACTACGATATCACCCGTTTGTCTTCCGAGCTGCGTATAATCGTAGCCTACAGCGGCAACCGCACCGCGTTCTACAGAGCCTGTATCCGCTGCAAAAACAGGGATTTGTGCATCAATACCAACGCGAACAACGGATTCAAAAGCGCTGACAATAGTATTATCGGTCGGGCAGTAAATGGCATCCGCCTTTCCCACTAACTGTTTACTGGCAATCATTACATCAGAGGATCTCGGGGCAGGTGATTCAACAATGGCGACGCCCATGCTCTCTGCCGCTTTTTTCATCTCCTTGATAATCGAAACTGAATTACTTTCACCCGGGTTATAGATCACCCCTAAGGTTTTTAAATCAGGTATAAATTCTTTAATTAAAGCCAGTTGTTGTTTTACATTGACCATATCAGACAAGCCCGTCACATTGCCGCCGGGTTGTTTCAGGCTCTGTACCACTTTCGCGCCAATGGGATCGGTAACCACTGAAAAAACGATCGGGATATTTTTACTGGCGCTGACGGCTGCTTGTGCAGAGGGCGTCGCAATAGCAACAATCACATCCGGTGCATCGCCAACCATTTTTCGGGCAATTTGCGCGGCGATGGCAGGTTGGCCTTGCGCGCTCTCATAGGTGAATTTGAGCTGTTCGCCACTATAGCCATTTTCTTCTAATACCGCTTTAACACCGTCACGTACGGCATTCAGAGCAGGATGCTCAACAATCGCCGTCGTCGCGACATAAACTACTTTAGCTTGTAAGCTGGCACATAACATAGCGCTTGATAGTACTGCCGCTGTAAGTATTGAACTTAACTTCATAGTATTATTCCTTGTTTTAAATTTTTCTTTATTTCCATTAACCCGATACGCAAATCCGATATGTAGATAAATTATTGTTTGGTCAGTATTTCATAAAGGGTAAATCTAACCTTACCCGCTCCGCTAAGCAAATCTTTATAGAGTTTGCTGTGAGTCAGAGTCGCTTACTGCTCTATTTATCGCATGGAAAATTAGAGCAGTGGTTTTTTACACTAACGCGTCATAGTCACCAGCTCTTCGGCACTGCTTTTTGTATGAAAAATCGGAGTAGTGGTTTTTCTCTACTAACGCATCATAGTAACCAGTTCTTCTGCACTGCTTTTTGTATGAAAAATCGGAGCAGTGGTTTTTCTCTACTAACGCGTCATAGTAACCAGTTCTTCTGCACTGCTTTTGTATGAAAAATCGGAGTAGTGGTTTTTCTCTACTAACGCATCATAGTAACCAGTTCTTCTGCACTGCTTTTTGTATGAAAAATCGGAGTAGTGGTTTTTCTCTACTAACGCGTCATAGTAACCAGTTCTTCTGCACTGCTTTTGTATGAAAAATCGGAGCAGTAGTTTTTCTCTACTAACGCGTCATAGTAACCAGTTCTTCTGCACTGGTTGGATGAATAGCGATGCAGCTGTCAAAATCGGTTTTAGTGGCGCCCATTTTCATGGCGACCGCAAAACCTTGTAATATCTCATCCGATGCAAAACCGATACAGTGCAGACCGACCACTTTCTCCTCTTTACCCGCACAAACTATCTTCATGCGGGTAGGTTGGCGAAGCGTGGTCAGTCCCGAGTACATGCTGGTAAACTGGGAGGTATAAACGGTTAGATTATCTTTACCGTATTGCTCAATAGCTTCAATTTCAGTTAAACCAATAGTGCCAATTGGCGGGTGACTGAAGACAACAGTTGGGACGAGTGTGGCATCTAAATGGGCATCAAGCTTGCCATTAAATAAGCGCTCAGATAATTGACGGCCCGCCTTGACGGCAACCGGGGTTAATTGAATTTCACCGGTATTATCACCGACCGCGTAAATTCCCTGCACATTGCTATTCTGGTACTTATCAACGTTAATAAAATTATTTTTATCCAGCGCGATATCGGTATTTTCCAGGCCGATATTGGTTGTTGCAGGGGTGCGGCCAATTGCCCAGATCAAACAATCTACAGTGATCGATTTTTCATTCTCTAAATGTAACGTTAGGCTGTTGTCTGCATTTTTCACGACACTCGCCGGTACTGAATGGGTATGCAGTGTTGGCCCTTCCTCCTGCATCACCTCAACAAGTGTTGATGAAAGCATACTGTCAAATTCACGCAGGAAAGTCTGACGGCGACAAAGCAGGTGTGTTTCACTGTCCAGTGCGTTAAATACACCGGCAATTTCAACTGCGATATAACCCGCCCCGACAACCGCAACACGTTTGGGCTGCTCTGTTAAGGCAAAGAAACCATCGGAAGTGATACCGTACTGCGCGCCGCTAATGTTCGGCACGGTCGGCGCACCGCCCGTTGCAATGGTTATATGCGGCGCGCTGTAGCTTTTACCGTTTACCTCAACCGTGTGATTGTCGATAAATTTGGCAAAACCATCAATGACAGTGACGTTATTGCTGGCCAGTACGCGATCATAAGATTGATGAATACGCTCAATATAGGCATCACGGCTTGCAATCAGTTTGGCCCAGCTAAAATTTTTCAGCGGCGCTTCAAAACCGTAATCGGGAGCATAACGTAGTGCATCGGCAATCTGTCCTGCATACCACATCGCTTTTTTAGGCACGCAACCGAGATTTACGCAGGTGCCGCCTAAGGCTTGGTGTTCAATAATGGCTACTTTCTGCCCATGTTTTGAGGCGCGATTAGCCGAAGCGATGCCGCCGCTGCCGCCCCCAATACAGATATAATCAAAATCGAATTTGTTAACACTCATGCTTTCTCCTAGTTGCTAGGGGCTGTTGACTTTTCTGCGCAGTGATTGCGTTAAAAGGTCAACAGGCCTAGGTGTTATACCAAATCCATTAATTATATATTCATTTATGCTTGTTAAAATAAATGCTAGCTTCGTTATTGATTTTGTAATTAGAATAACTAGTTACTGCAATCAATGCCTTGCTTTCATTCATTTTCCCTACGCCTAAATAGATCAGCTAATTAGTGGAATTGGTATTATGATTTATTTTGTTACTTCTTGGTATGCCCAAGTAAGCCAGGGTAGTAATGCACGTAAATCACTCTCTTGTACTGTGCTACCGCACCAGATACGCAGTCCGCTCGGCGCGTCTTTATAGGCGCCAATGTCAAATGCGACCTGGTTATCCGCAAGCAGTTTCATAAATTGTTTAATCTGCTGTGCATCTAAAGCAACGGATAAACAGACACTGGTATTTGAACGGCTGGCCGCTTTTTCAGCTAAGAAACTGATCCACTTATTGCTTGCCACAAACTCTTCCAATACAGCCAAGTTATCTTGTGATTTTTGGATGCTGGCCTGCACGCCGCCAATTTCCACGACCCAATTCAGCGCATCTTGATAATCGGCGACACATAACATGGAAGGGGTGTTAATCGTTGCGCCTTGGAAAATACCTTCGATTAATTTACCGCCTGCGGTTAAACGGAATATTTTAGGCATAGGCCAGCTTGGCGTGTAACTCTCTAGACGCTCAACCGCACGCGGGCTTAAAATGATCACGCCGTGAGCGCCTTCTCCGCCGAGCACTTTTTGCCAACTAAAGGTCGTGACGTCTAATTTTTCCCACGGCATCTCCATTGCAAAAACAGCGGAAGTAGCATCACAAATTGTTAAACCTTGGCGGTCATCAGCAATAAAATCACCGTTTTCTACTTTCACCCCTGAAGTTGTCCCATTCCAGGTAAATACCAGATCGTTTTCAGGATTAACTTGAGTGAGATCCGGCAGTTGCCCGTAGTCAGCTTGGATCTGATTGACGTTTTCTAATTTCAGTTGTTTAGTAATATCGGCAAACCAACCTTGGCCAAATGATTCCCAGTAGCAAATATCCACCGGTCGCGGCCCCAGCAGTGACCACATAATCATCTCCATCGCGCCAGTATCGGAAGCGGGCACAATACCGACGCGGTAGCCTGCTGGCAGCTGCAATATTTCAGCAGTATCATGGATAGCTTTTTGCAGCGCATTTTTACCAACGGCTGATCGGTGCGAGCGGCCCAGTGTCGAAAGATCTAGCTGCTTAATATCGTAACCCGGGCGTTTGGCACAGGGTCCAGATGAAAAGTTAGGATTAGCTGGTTTGATGGATGGTTGTAGGTTACTCATTATTAAGATCCTTTTAAAAACAATTGATTAGTTTTTATCATGGCATTTTTCGTGCTGATAAAATTATTATACGCAAAGCAGTGACAGATTCATGAATTTAATTGTTTATACTAAGGGGGGAAAAAGATTACGGCAAGCAGATTATAGATGTGAATATGCCCTAATTTATGATCTCCTTGGATTTTTAGGAATTAAACAGTAAATTTAGCTTAGATCTTGTAATATTACTTGCAACAATAAATGAGAGATCTACCAATATGGATTGCTAAGCATACCAGAAGGTATAGTTCTTTTTTGTCGACAATAAAAAATTTGCTCACAACGGGGCTTAATTATGATGCGGGATCATGGGACATTAGCGTTTAAATTAGAAGACAATATATTGATTATTGAAGGTTGCGGTCCATGGAATAAAGAAGCTATGGTCTTTTCCGTGGATAACGCTAACGTAGTGAAAAAGCTGTGCACAAGAGATAAATGGGGTGTGATAGTCGTATTAAAAGGCGATCCAATCCATACATCCGATGCTGCTGAATTACTTATCGAATACATTAAATATGATAAGCAAAACGGGCGTATAGCAACAGCTTTAATTTTAAATGACTCTACTTGCCCGGTGCTGGGTAAACGACATATTGCGGAATTGTATGATAAAGCAGGTGAGGATTATAAATTTTTCAACAATATTTTTGATGCTAAAGTTTGGATGCTCACGTTACTTGTGTAGTGACAGACGATTGCGAGAAAGCCGAAGATCTTCTGCAAGATATATACCCAAGCCTGACGGATCCCCTCGAATATTTATTGGTGTAAATATACAATCCTAACGTTTAATAGAGATAGTTGGCTAAGTATTCGCTCACATTCTTCTGTTGAAATAGTGTATCTGTCATCATCGATTACCTCTCGACCAATTGTTATGACAGATAACACCATTCTCTTTTTAATGATGTTAGCTTGCAATGAATAATGCATCCCTTTCATTACCACCGTACAGCCAATGCACCATAACAAATATAAAATAAGCGCGGCTATGAGTAGTAAATTATCTATCCTCTCTCAAAAGAGAGTGATCTTCAGGCTATTATGGAAGCGGGCGTTGTGAGCACGCCAGCCGTTTCCGTTGACGGTAAACTTGTCATAGCGGCTCTGTGCCTGATTTAGAAACGGTAAATGGCGTCAGGTTTATCGGAGTAAAAAAGTAGTCGGGAGATAATGGACGGGCAAAGATAGGCTAAACAGATTTGTGATCTTTACTTAAACTGCTGTCTGTTTTATCGTCAGTCGGCTGTATTTATCTAAAAAGCGCTTTACTTTAAAATTAGCTTAGGTATTATTCGCTCGTCTGCAGGGGTGTAGTTCCAACGGCAGAACGTCGGATTCCAAATCCGAATGTTGGGAGTTCGAATCTCTCCACCCCTGCCAAACATTATATGAAGCCTCGACAATTGTCGGGGCTTTGTTGTTTCTAGGGTTATCAAAAGATTACAACTCTTTCCTTGCTAAAATATTCTCTCAAATTGTTTCACTCTGATAAATTATCCCTGTCCATATCCTGTCCGCTGTGTGTGTAATATGTGTGCAAGGAAATCTACTGCTTTCAAAGGATCTCTACCGGTCACAAATACAACTTTCAATATACTCAATATTATTACTCTCTCTTTTCTGACTTTTTACCGTCCTCTTACTCTCTTTTGATTCCATAAAGCGTTTCTTCATGTAGTCATGGAGGGCGTTTTATAGCAGTTTTTAACTATATATTAATTCTTTGAAGAGATAACCAAGGAGTTATTGTAAACCGCCTTATTGATGCATCATTATCGTATAGGGATATTCCCTGATTGCTTTACTGTTTTTGATAGGTTGTCGTGAGTCTGAGTTACGCAAGTGGAGTGATGTTGAGATAGATAATAAAACTATTCGAGTACCACGTACTAAAAATGGTAGTTATCATATTCTGTACCGGTCGGATTTAATGCTTGATATCATCAACAAGCGACCAAGGGTAAAGTGAATCCTTACATGTTTGTAGGACGATTTAAATGTGGCGGTAAGGTAATCAAAGCTACTGCATGTCTTGATAGCACCACGGAACGCTGGATAGCCAATCTTTTTCTTGAAATTAAATGTTAATAAAAAATGCACGGTTTTACCAAGCGGTGAACCGAAATAATCCTTGCTGGTTTTTAATCAATATTAAAAAGCGAGTTGATCTCGGCTTTTTGTACCTTTAATCTGAGGATTTTTTATACGGATTATATAATTGAGGAGATACAATACCGAATAAAATAGTTATCTATCTAGAGAGAGCCAGATTGAAACGCTCTCTATCAATTACACCATGGGGGCACTCAATCAGCCAACAATTAAGTTAACGGCCTAGAATGTCATCCACTTCAGTTTGGGTTATATATTGAGCCTCATAGTTACCCTCTCCGATCACCTCCTCTATCCGCCTCACAAAAGCTCGCAGGTGATTTTCTGATCCTCTGAGTAATGAGCTATATGCCGTTCTTAAGGAATTTTGAGTGGTATACGCTAAACCGCATGGAGAGGGGTATCCACTATTAATCATCACTTGTGGACACATTGCAATATCTTTAATGTCTAGCTCTTCAATAAAAGCAGCGACGTATAAAGCTTCAAGTTCGCCTCTCATACCTTTATCTGTTAATAATTTATACTTTTCAGTAAAGTATTCCCCCCATTCAGCGCCGGTAAAAATCCCTATGGTATCGGGGAAATCATCGGCATTAGGATTTGGATCTGGCAAATTAAACATCATAAGTTTGTCACGCATAGTGTCAGTGTGAATTTGCTCTGAACGCGTAGCTATACGCCTAAAAATTTTTTGCTGTGGATATTTCTCTGCTAGGGTTAAGTAAACATCACGTGCGAGTTTTTCTTCTTCGCGCATAAATGTTAAATGGGATACTTCTACAGCATCAAGGTCTAATACTGAAGTTACCCTATCTGCTTCATAATATTTTGTAACCAAAGTAGCAGCTGCCAAAAGAGAAAATAATGTAAAAACCACACTGATTAATATTTTATTCATAGACCACCTCACATTGGTTTTTACACAATCTTGACTTTAAATTGTATTGTCAATATTTCCTCATGTTCGGTTTGATTATAGAACATTCTCTCTTTTTTATGCGGAGTCTGTAAGGCAACCCTTAAGCATAAGCTTTTGCTTGTGATCGCTTGATGTAGCTTTTTGCATTGATAGGCGCACCGGTTATTAAGAGCCATTTGAGCCAGGTCTTTAATCTTGACATTAAAAATTAAAG
The DNA here is from genome assembly GCF_047632995.1 of Psychromonas sp. Taxonomy (GTDB): domain Bacteria; phylum Pseudomonadota; class Gammaproteobacteria; order Enterobacterales; family Psychromonadaceae; genus Psychromonas. The sequence continues at coordinate 115,329 of NZ_JBLIEK010000001.1, read as the reverse complement.
ATCTGACCCCATTTACTTGAGGATTATTTGCAATGAAGTTGCGTGTTAAAAGTAAGTGATTTATAACAACCGAAATTATTTGAAATTAAGTTTCTCAGAATTCCAAATCTGCATGTTGGGAGCTCGAATCTCTCCACCCCTGCCAAACATTATATAAAGCCTCGACAATTGTCGGGGCTTTGTTGTATCTACAGCACAATAAACCTTCTTTAAATATTTCCTTTTTATGGAGGTATTGTCAGCTTAACAACCCATCCATCAATTGTGCAGATAATTTTCTGATGAATAATTCTAATATTTACGCAGGTTATCTCTTGCACAAATCATTCGCCATGCAGGTTGGCTTTATCACCGTTTTTCGCGAGTGTTTCTTCGCAGAATTAATTAGGGTAGTTGAGCCCAAAATATAGATCAATATGTGTTTGGTCGAATTTACTCGGCTTAACTCGATAAGTTGACAACATCTCAAGTAGATATTGAAAGCTTACGGTTCTCCCAAACGACTTTATCTATGATAGTGGTTGCTAGCTGTTATAGGTGTATAATGCGTGAAATGTGAATAAATAATTTGCACATATTAAATTATTACAAAGGCTTAAAATGGCTACTATTACTGATGTATGCAACCTCGCTCAAGTTTCCAAAGCAACTGTTTCCCGCATTCTAAACGGCAATAAAAAAGTATCAGAAGAGACCAAAAAGCGTGTGTTACAGGCGATTAAGGAGCTTAACTACAAACCAAACTTAGCGGCACAAACATTGGCAACTAAACGCTCTAACGGTATTGGTATGCTTGTTGGGGTTCTATCTGGCTCCTATTACTCTTCTTTAATGTGTGCGGTAGAAGAGGTCGCTAGAGATAATAAATACCATTTAATCGTCACTAGTGGGCGGGATTCAAATAGTTACGAAACTGAAGCAATTACGTTTTTGCAATCAAAACTGGTGGATGGTTTGATTATTCATGCAGGAAGTTTATCTGATAATGAAATCATCGCTATAAGCAAAGAGGTACCTGCAACTGTTCTGATAAATCACTATATTCCTGAAATTGCAGATAAATGCACTTGTTTAGATGATGAACTTGGTGGTTACCTTGCCACAAAGCACTTGCTCGATAATGGTCATACTCATATAGGCTGTATCACCGGTCCTTTAGGTTTTAAGGTCAGTCGAGATAGGCTTCAAGGGTATCGTAATGCGCTATCTGAATACGGAATTCAGTACGATCCAAACCTTATTGTAGAAGGTCGATTTGATTTGGAAGAAGGCAACGTTATTGCTCCACAAAAATTATTGGATAGAAATACAGCATTAACGGCTATTTTTTGTTTGAATGATCATATTGCATTAGGTGTGTATGAGGAATTGAAAAAAAGAAAGATAAGCGTTGGTGAGCAAATATCAGTTATAGGGTTTGATAATAGTGTTCTTAGTTGCCATGTTGAGCCTAAATTAACGAGTGTCAACTTTCCTATCAGCGATATGGGAGTAGAGGCGACGAACAAGGTGTTGTCATTAATAAATAAAACCAACTATTCAATGAAACGGATGTTTCTACCTGAGTTAGTAATAAGAAATTCCGTCAAGAAGCTAAATTAACTGATTATAAGGTGTTAATTGTTAGCCGATGACAGTTATTTTCAATAATGGCAAACAACATTAAATATATAGTTGCTTGATCTATCGCAACTGTTGGTTCTCGCTATGAAGTAAAGGGTATTACCCAATTTTTCATATACTTAGCTAGGTTACATAAATATAATAAACAGTTCAATAACACTGCAAAAATCCACACAATCGACAAGTTTTAATTGAACATTCAATGCTAGGGCGAATAATACCGTCCATTGCTAGCTGGAATCGTTCAGGGGGTAAGGTGTAAATACCTTTTCTTTCTGTAGCCGTTGCGTGGCACCGGTTACATGATGCGTTATTGCATTCTTTTTTTTTGAGCTAACTCCCTAGATGCATGATAACTATTTTAAATTTGGTATGTATAAATCAATATCCCGCCATTTTAAATGCCGAATTGTAGTGTAAATCTTCACAAGTTGTACATGTAAATACTATTTTCTGTTTAATTTAATATCCTTTTAACTTTTAGCTGGTAGTGTGATAGGTGTCACGTGTAACCGGTTACTTTGTCGGTATTGATCACTTTATCGTCTTTCTTGTCTCTATATACTGCTCCATATTATCTAAAAGCTTGATTTTCACATTAGTTATAGCTTTCTCTATAACTGGTTGTAGCAATAATAATGATCCGAGACCGTGATTGGTACAGAACAGGCCGTTGTTGTCGTTTGATAGTTAGCACCAACAGTGTTTGATATTGCAGCAGAAGCGTTACACACAATGAGTGCGCTCTTTATTTGTGCGGTTACTCCTACTTTATAAGGGGAACGCTTAATCATCATTTAACTACTTGCTTTTGTGGATAGCTAAATTGCTGTTTTAAAAGGGTTAATTTTACCATTGAAAGTAAGCGCTTTCTTTTGGTGTGTCCTTTTGAAAGTATTATTGAAATTAAGGTGTGTTGGTTAATAACCAAACTTTATCAAAACAATTTTTTCCTGTTAATTGTCACCACTTGGGTTAATCGAGTGGTGACCGTAACGTCAAATGTAATTATTAAATAAGGTGTAAATAGATGAAGAATAGAATTCGTAATAAGCCGCTGCGCTCTGCTGTCGCGCTTGCTCTTACCCTCGCGTTAACAGCTTGTGGAGATGAGTACGCCTCTATTGATTCGACCAATCCAGACTCTACTGATGTAGTGGTTCAGAATCCGGTAGCTACAGTAGAGGAAACAGTGAATCAACCGCCCGTAATTACTAGCTCGGAAGTGTTAACTGCCACTAGAGGTACTAACTACAGTTATACAATTACTGCTAGTGATGCGGATGGAGACAATGTAACTTTTTCTTCTGAAAACCTCCCTGCTTGGTTAACGCTGGACAAAAATAGTGGGGTACTCACTGGTACACCGGGCGCAAATGATCAAGGTGAACAGGCTATCACTATTATGGCTAGCGATGCCATCAATAGTACTGCGCATAGCTTTACTATTAGGGTGTTCCCTGATCAAGGAGACCCCGTGCCCTTGCCCGTGGCAAGTGGTGAAAAGTTTGCGTTTATCTCCAGTACTGATGCTGGCGATCTTGATTTTGGTGTGGCTGTGGTGGGGGAGTGGAGTACCTCAACGATTATTAGTGAAACAACCTATGATGGTTTGAATGCTTGGCGTCTTGATGCTGGGCCTAATTCTCCTGAAGCAGGAAATTGGGGCACCGTATTAGCTTTGTCGGGTGGTATGGCTGGTGATTTTAGCGAGTTTACTACGTTAAAACTAAAAATTGCTACAAGTGGTGGTTATGAAAGTTTTGCCATTACTTTAATTGCCAATGGTGTTTCTAGCGAGGTAACGCTTCCAGTCGACGGTAGTATTAATTCATGGCAAGACGTTAGTGTTGATTTAGAAGATTTTTCACTTAACCTTTCAGATATTAGCAGTGTTGCTGTATTTGGAGTCGGTGGCACTAATGGTACATCGAGTATTTATATTGCAGATTTAGCTATTTATGCAGACCAAAATGTTAGCAAGGACTCTGAACTAGAAAGCGATTTTGTATTTATCTCTTCAGATGACAGCATCCTTAGTAATTTAGTTGTGGATGATGATAACAATAGTGCTGTAGGCAATGTTATTTTTGGTGAGTGGAGCACTCAAACCCAAATTGCTGATGCAACTTATGACGGACTATCCGGTGTTAGCTTAGGGGCCGTTGCTGGTTGGGGAGCAGTGTTAGCCTTACAAGGTGATATTTCAGATGGAACTAATATTGATAACTACGACGTCGACTTTGAAGAATACACGAATATCAAGTTTAAAGTCGCATCTAATGGTGCATTTGATCGCTATGCGTTATCCATTATTTCAAGTGTCAATGGTAATGAAGCGGCTCAGGAGATCAGCTTCTCTCTTGCTGACGCATCGCAGTGGAATGACATTGATATTAACTTAGAAAAATACGGGGTTGATCTATCAAATGTAAACCAACTTGCTGTTTTTGGGGTATATCCCGAAGGAGTCGCTGCGGGCCAAACACTTTATATTACAGATTTTATCGCCTACGACTCAGGTGTTCAAGCTGCTGTTAAACCTAGTTTGAGTGATAAATTTGTATTGTTATCTTCAAGCGGAGAAGAAGTAGATTTACGTGTTGATGATAATGGCTTGATCAATGAAGGCAATATAACCTTTAGTGATTGGTCGACTGGCTCGATTCTAAATGGAGCGGCAACCTACAATGGTTTAAGTGCTTTTGAAGTGACCAAAGGTAGTGGTTGGGGGGCTGTCTTGGCCTTAATGGGTGATATCTACGGTGGCGTGCAGAGCTGGGAAATTGATGTATCAAAATACCAAACCATTAATTTTAGTGTTGCTGCTACTGGTGGGTTTAGTGCTTACACTGTCGATTTTGTCGTTGATGGCTCTGAATATAAAATGCCTATCCAAGTCTCATCTTCGTGGAATGAGATTAGCATCAATGTTGCAGACATTCCTTTGGACTTAAACAAGTTGACCCAAATAGCGATATTTGGAGAAGGTGGTAATGCGGGCGATAAACTATATGTGACAGATTTCAATATCGCAAAATAGCATTGCTTATTTTTTATAATATAAGGCTCGGGAGTTACATTGCTTTAGCAAAGTAACTCTGAGCTTTGTTTATGAGCCTGATTGCTAAAGCGGTTTTTTACTGTTCAATAAAATGGTAATTATTGCAGCCTATCAAGGCCCTCTGATTTGCTAACTGATCGTTTTCTTTTGCGTGCAGTTATAGGTTGATTTCAGTAGGTTTGTATTATCCGAAAATGTAAGCGGTTTCTTTTTGTGGGGGTGTATAAAAATATCATTAATGATAGTGCTGGCTAATAACCAAGCTCTTTTGAAACGTTTTTTATAATGATCGCTACTTGGGATTACTGAGTGGTGACCGTAACGTCAAATATAATTATTAAATAAGGAAAAAAAAGATGGATAGAAAAATTCGCAATAAGCCGCTGCGCTGTGCTGTCGCGCTTGCTCTTACCCTCGCGTTAACAGCTTGTGGAGATGAGTACGCTTCTATTGATTCAGCGTCTACTGATTCGAGCAATCAGGCTCCGGTAATAACTAGTTCTGCAATGTTAGCTGCACGTGCAGATGCTAACTACAGTTATACGGTTACTGCAAGTGATGCAGATGGAGATACAGTCACTTATTCTTCTGAGAACCTACCTGCTTGGTTAACGATAAATACAAACAGTGGCTTACTTACCGGCACGCCAAGTGCTGATGATGTTGGGCAGCATACAATCACGATCATGGCCAATGATGGTACCGATACCATTTCGCATAGCTTTACTATTACAGTCGAGGTTGTAGATACTCCAATAGAGCCGGTAGCTATCATTGAGAACGGTGATTTTGAAACTGCATTAGGTAATGAGTGGTTCTTCGAGTTAGCAGGTGGAACACCCACCATCATAGATGGGCAAATGGTTGTTGTTGATTTAGAACCAGGTGGCAATCCATGGGAGGGCAGATTAGTACAAAATACTGATACGGCTCTTACGCACGGTACAACCTATAAAATCAGCTTTGATGCAAAAGCCGGTGAAGCAAGAAGTATCAATATTCAATTAGGTCATCTGTTTGACGCTGATCCTTGGTTTGCACCATTTATGGAAGACAGCGCTGTTGCTTTAACAACCAGTATGGAATCATATGAAGTAACGTTCACAGCAGATAACCTTGATGGGCTAACAGCTGATCTTATATTTGCTCTTGGAGCGGGTGCGGCAACGCCTATCACACTGGATAATGTCGTTATTACAGAAACGCAGGTCATTACTATCATTGAGAACGGCGATTTTGAAACGGCATTGGACTCTGAATGGCAATTAGATCAAGATTTATCAGGCGGTACAGCTTCAGTCTCTATCGTCAACTCTCAACTGGTTGTGGATGCATACGCTGCAAGCGATAACGCATGGGAGCCTAGATTACTACAGTCTGGTCTGGATATCGTCGACGGTGTAACTTATAAAATCAGCTTTGATGCCAAAGCCGGTGTGGCAAGAAATGTCCAGCTTCAATTAGGAAAACTGCTTGATGCTTCACCTTGGTTCACCGCATTTATAGATGCCGAAGCTATTGAGTTAACGACCAGTATGGAAACATACGAAATAGTGGTTACAGCAAATAATCCTGATGGGCTCGCGGCAGAAATCCTATTTGAATTAGGCGCAGGTGAGGTGACGCCAATCACACTGGATAATATCTCTATTACAGAATTTGAATACGTTCAAACATTTGCACCTACTCTTACTCGATCCACTTCAGATCTCACTTCGGTCCAGACTCTGGAATTGAGTAGTGAAACAGAGGGCGCGCAAATCTATTACACAACAGATGGAACGACTCCTACAGCCGATTCACTGTTATATACGCAGCCAATGCTTATTACTGATACAGTAACGATAAAATCGATTGCGATTAAAGACAATCTTGAAAGCAGTGATGTCGTTTCTCAAGACTATACTGTTTCCGGTATGTTTGCTGGCTCTTACGAGCTTTCACAAGGGGAAATTATTCAAACCTCTGAAGCGGGTGACTCGCAAACAACGATTGCTACTCCGATCACCTTTGCAGAAAACACCACCTTACCATCTGGAAATGTTATTGTAATTCAGCCTGATGTCATCAAACAAACGATTGATGGTTTCGGCGGTTCTCTTACAGAATCTTCGGCCTATATTTTATCCTATTTAACGCCGGAAAATAGAGCAACTGTTATGAACGCATATTTCAGCGAAGAGGGTGCTGGATATACCATGAGTAGAACGCATATCGCTTCCACCGATTTTGCAGTCGATGGTAATTACAGTTATGCACCTGCTGGCGATGCGACATTGGCAGATTTCAGTATTATCGAGGATACAAAAGGGTTTGCAGATACGCCCGTTCCTGATGAAACTGGTTATTACGGACTCTATGATGGACTTAGCCCAACCGATCCGACCTATGACCTGCTACCTTTGATTAAGGAAGCTATCGCTATTGCCCCCGATCTGCGCATAATCGCCTCACCTTGGACTGCGCCTGATTGGATGAAAACCAACAATGACTGGTATGGCGGTTGGTTAAAAGATGAGCATTACAGCACGTTCGCCAATTACTTCTCTAAATATTTAGCCGCATACAAAGCTGAAGGGGTAAATATCTGGGCTGTAACGCCGGAAAACGAGCCACATGGAAATGGCGGTCAATGGGAAAGTATGGTGTTTTCACCCGATGCTGAAGCGAACTTTATTAGGGAAAATCTCGGACCGACTCTGGCTGCAGATGGTTTTGCAGATGTCAAAATTATCGGTTATGACCAAAACCGTGATGGAGCTAAGGAATTTGCCGATGCACTGCTGGCTGATCCAGATACCGCTGAATATGTTTATGGTACTGCGATCCACTGGTACGGAAGCTCCTACCTGACTTTTGATGCGGAACTGGATGCACTTCACAATGCCTACCCAGATAAAGTCATTCTTAATAGTGAAGCAACTATCGATTCTTTGGGTGATGATGAAGCGCTTTACAGCTGGTGGAAGGATGATGCTTGGTGGTGGAATGAGAATGCAACGGAATGGGGCTTTTTCTGGGCTGAGAATAAAGATGATCACCCTATCTATACGCCGGTTCATCGCTATTCTAGAAATATCATAGAGGGAATGAATCACTGGTTAACGGCCTGGGTAGATTGGAATATTGTACTGGATAAACGTGGTGGTCCGAATCATGTCAGTAACTTCTGTGGCGCACCGGTAATGATTGATCCGATCAACGGAGAGGTATACTACACACCTCTTTTTGATGTAATGAGTCATTTCAGTAAGCACATAAAACCAGGTGATAAAGTGTTAAACACTGCAACACTTACACCGGGACTAGACACTGATGTACTACATGCGGCTGCGGTACAAAATGCCAACGGCGATATTACAATGGTTGTATTAAACACATCCAAAGTGCCGGTTAATTTTGATGTTCTTATCGGAAATCAGAAAACAGCGGTTACCATTGCAGCCAATGCGTTACAGACAATTATTCTGAATTAGAATAATCCGCACTTTATTTGTGTCTAAAAATGGCTGTATATATTTTATATAATATATGCAGCCATAATAACAACTGCAAGAATGGTATTGAAAAGCACACAACCAAGGCGGGGCACTATTTGCCATTGGCGAAAAGCAGGGCAGAAAGTTCAGACTTGAGTTAACAAATTGCCGATACTCAAAGAAGTTAAAAGTTTAACCCCAGACCAGCAAGAAGATAATGTGTATGGAATAGTTGCGCACAGAGATGGTCTCTGCCAGAGGGCGGCCTAAATTAATGCATACATTGATGCCCGTAGGAAGGACTTTGAAAGATGACGATATTGTTGGTCGGTCTGAGTTTGGTAATGGGATCTATGTGCAAGTAACGCTCACTGGAAGAATGGGAATGTTACCGTTAGGCATTATTCGTAATTAATCTATGAATTAAAGGAAATAGCTTATACCTAAGTCGAAATCACTTGAAATTAGGTTTCGTCGGATTCCAAATCCGAATGTTCGGAGTTCGAATCTCTCCACCCCTGCCACATTTAGATGAAGCCTCGACAATTATCGGCTTTGTTGTTTCTAGCCCAAGGTTTTAAGATAGGCATAAGGTTGGCATCAATACGCCTTAACCCATAAACCCGATATTCCCTTGTTTTATCTATTACAAATATCTGCTTCCTGTCCAGATCTTGATCTTTACGCGTAGAATCCGTGCCGAAGTAGATCCTAGTTACTCCAACAGCGTCCGGTACTGAGTAAATTTCAGTTCAGCATCGCCATGCTTCTAAACCTGTTTAGTTCTGGTCGAGTTACTGTCTTTATGGAAGGAAACTGTGCTGATTGAGAAGCGGGTGGCAAGTCTTTGCGGGAAAACAAGTGGTGTAAAAACAAGTGATCCTTTAGAGTTGCGGGGCTAAGATACGCATAAAATTTTCTGCAATACGACGGGACCTAGAGGCCTCTTCCATTTGCGAGTCAGCTTTGGTGATAAAACCCTGCATCCATTTTTCTATCTCGCAGATGATGGCTTTAGAATAGGCAAAACTGACGACTTCGTAATTAAGCAGCAGGGAGCGGTTGTCGATATTGACTGAGCCTATCATAACGGCATCCTGGTCAAAAAGAATAGCTTTGGCATGCAGCATATTACCATTATATAAGACCAGATCGATTCCCTCTTCCTGCAGTTCTCGCATGTAAGAGCTGCGGCCAAGGTCGGCGATTAAATGATCGGACTGCTTGGGTGTGATCAGCTTGATATCGACTCCATTGTGTTTGGCAATCTTCAGCGCATGCATTAAGGTCTCATCGGGCAAAAAGTAGGGGGTGACTATCCAGATGCGCTCTTTGGCGGAGTGAATCGCACTGATCAGTGCTTCAAAAAGTGCATCACCTTCGATGTCGGGCCCGGAGGGCACAACTTGGATATAGGCATCACCGCAGACTTTTTGTAAGGGCTGGGCTGCTTGGCGCACGGAAGAACCGGAAGCATAGGCCCAGTCAGCCTCAAAGATCTGGACATACTGGTAGGTGGCATCCCCTTGAGTCTTGAAAAGAATATCTTCGTATTGATCATCTGTTTTTTCGGGCCCCATATACTTATTTGAGAGATTCATTCCTCCGGTGAGCAAGGTGGTTTCGTCAAAGAGATAGATCTTACGATGGTTGCGCAGATTAATGTGGTTTTGATAGGGCAGGCGAAGCAGCGGCATAAAAAAGTGAACTTCGCATCCTGCTTTTCTGAGTTTTTGCAGTGGATCTTGAAAAAAATAGAGTTTATAGGAACCGAGTGAATCGAGGAGCAACCGTACATGAACACCGTTTGACTCTCTCTCTATCAGAGCATCTATGATTGTTTTAGTTACCTTGTCATTTTGTAGGATATAGGTGTTGAAACTGATGCTTTTTTTCGCATTTTTGATCTCATTTATTAATGTACTGTAGGCGGTTACGCTGTCACTGATAAACTCAAAACTGTTATGCCCACTTGCTCCGGCAATACCGTTAGAGCGCAATATGCCGTCGATGCTGTTGATTTTTCCGGCACTCTCGTTGTTGCTTTTGACATGTAGGGATGATTTTTTCTTTTTAACCGGACGTTTGCGGACACCGATAAGAAAGTAAAGTAAAAGAGAAAAATAGGGGAGTATGATCATCAAGAGAAGCCAGGAGATCATACTTGTCGGAGAACGTCTTTGGTAGAGCATGTGCAGCATGGTAAACACGATGATAATTTCGGTGACGATAAAAACACTGTTGAGTGTCAAATACTCAAAAAAGCTATTATGCATAAAAAACATCCCGTATATATTGGATAATCCGAGTAAGGCAAAGCAGCTAAATCACATACGCAATGAGATTGCGGTATAGCTGATAGAGGTAGAGAATAATCCGACCGACAAAGAGGGCCACTTCAAAAAGTAAAAAAGTGCACTACCATATGGTCAATTTAAGATGGTAACTAATCTTGGTTACAATAGCGAAAAAATCAGGAGGATGAGGAGCGTTAGATCTAAGTCGCTTTCGCCCCTTCGAGCCTTACAAAACTACAAGTTAGTGGCAAAATTATCATGGCGCAGTGGGCTCGCTTGATGAGTTTGCATTGTTTGCCGAGCATGACAAGGCGCTAAACAAATATATAGCGAAAGAGCTAAATAAACTTGGCTGGAAAGGAACCTCTGAAGGTAAAAAATATTGGCGTGTTATTAAACTAAAAATCTAGCCAATTTATTAAAGAAGATGGTCATAAATTGTAGAAGTTTCAGCTTTATAAGTTATTATCGGATGCTTAATAGGGCGTTGCATGAATTCAGGGAGAGGTAAATGAGCTATTTAAAAAAATCAGGATATAAATTTTTGGTGGTTGCTGAAGATATGGGCTTATTGGTTATTGCTATGGCAACTGCTATCGCAATGGGCTTTGAAATAGTCTCAATGTTTACGGCTATGAAAGTGACGCTGGCAGATCTTTTACTGCTTTTTATCTACCTTGAAGTATTAGCAATGGTTGGCATCTACCTGAAATCAGGGAAACTGCCCGTTCGTATGCCACTGTATATTGCGATAGTGGCAATCGCGCGTTATATCATTCTTGATATGAAGAACTTAGATACATTAAGAATGCTGGGACTTGCCGGTGCCGTGCTTATTCTTGCTATCTCTATTTTGGTCATTCGCTATGGTCATGCCAGGTTTCCCTACAATAATGAGGACGATACCTAATAAACACCTTGTTTTGGAGAACTCTCCAGAATAAGGGATTCGTTTGCTTGCGCTTAAGTGGCAATAATCAGAAAAACAGTTGCGAATCCAAGCAGTACAGAGGATCCGGGCTTTAATCTTGATTCCCCGGATGCACTTGCTAAAGCTGACATGCTAATGGTTTACAGCAGAAATCATAAAATTTTAGGTGAGGGTAACTTTGTACTTTCAATCGGCGAAGGTTTATTTATGAATAAACAGGTGGCATTTTACGATCTATTCCGTCTGCAAAACGGCAAGATTGTAGAGCACTGGGATACTGTTCAAAACATTCCCGCGGTTGCAGACTGGAAAAACAGCAACGGTAAGTTTGGCTTTGAATAACCGCTCAAAATAACGGTTGCTGACCTTTGGAGTATAGATTTTGTTCAATCTGAAAGTGTTCTGAGTAAGGATGAGGAGTGAAGCGTAGTTATTCTATGTAAACGACGCATAACGCAGTGCAGGATGCTTTTAGATGAATCCGAAGGGCCGTACCTATGTTTCAGTAGGCTTGTGGCTTTGGCATGAAATTTTACTTTCTAGAAATTCAAATTGTTACATAGTTTTTGCGGAATCGAGTTATATGAACTGGAATTCAACCAGTCTGATTGCTAACGTCGATCAGTTTATACTTCATCTACGCTGCGCTGCTTATTCCGAGAAAAAAGACTGGATCAATAAAAAACTGAACAACTAATTCTTTTTTAAAATCCGCATAGGAAGTAAGAGAAAACATAATCAGCAGTTCAATACAGATTTAAAAAATGGATATATCCGTATGCATCGCTTGGCTCCGGTGGCGTTCAATATGCAAATTTTTGGTGGTTAATCCCAACTCGTTCACGGCCATTTTAGAAGCTTGACGCAATAAAGTAACGGCACTCTCTTCGAACTCTGGCAATACCTGAAGGTGGATAGCGGCCACCGTTTCAATATTTATATCACCCACATATAAGTGCAGATATTCCTGCCCATCATCTGACCAGTAACCTCTTTGCTTTGATATTGTCGCACCACCGAAATGTTGCGATAGAATATGACCTATAAGATCAGCCGTTTGAACATAAGTATTATCGGTACAGGCCAAGTAGGCGGTAAAAGTAATACGTTCCATGTCATTCCCCTTATTGATTAGTTATTTCTTACCATAATAGACATAAAGGGTTGCCATGGTCACTAATGCACAAGCTGACCACAGACTGACATCTGGGGTTAACCATCGGAACAGATCGACTAAGCCCCAAATATTGTCATCTTTCAATTTATTTGCATTGCCACTCATGTTTAACGAAAAATCGATGACCGCCACTCCCCCAATAGATACCAAAATCATCTCAATGGTTCTATTTTGGGCAATTTTTCGCTCTTCGGTAATTCGCTGCAAACGAGAACGAATAAAATCAGCTCGTTGACTAGTCGTTGCTTCCAATGCGTTTATCTGCCAGCCGCTGATAAAGTGATCTACCAATGTTTTTCGATACCCTTGAGTGCTATGAATTGCTTCAGCAAAATCCAGTTTTAAAAAATTAAGCAACTCCAGACGTCGGCCGGTTTGCGTTAACAATCGATCTGTTTGCTTCGCTTTAAAGCCCTTTTTTTGCTCAAGTTTAATTAGATCTCTCAAGGTACTTTTAAAGACTCCGTCATAAATGGTCATAAAAGCGGAATAGATTTGAGAGATGGCGGTTGCTCGGAATATATCTTTCGCCATCGCATCCAGATCATCTGAAAATATCAAGTAATTACCTGACCCGATAAACATCTGAGATTCACCGACATTAAAAAAAGCTTTTCCGCTACAATTGGCCCATTTTATAAATTCAGCCTTATCATTGTCATCGAAGCTGGATTTATCTATTTGCAGACATCTTCCTGTCCAAAGTAAATGTTTCGGATTGTATTTTTTTGTGAAATTTAAATCACTGTAAATCGGATCTTTGCCGTGAACAACACCATTACAATTTATCAAGGGCTCGGATATAGGATGTGAAAAATCTGAAAAATTCGGATAGATAACGTGCTGATAGATGCGTTCGGCTATGCCAGAAAAAGCCTGATCTATTGTTTCTAACTCTAATCTTTGTAACACTGTTGAATCCATCGAATTTTCCGATAGAACAAAATCGACCTTTAGCAGCCCTAATGTATTATCGAAGCAATAGAGCTCCACACATTGAAGTTTAAGGCCTCGTGCCTGAGTAAATATCTGAATTTCTTCTAGCACAACATGATCATCATCAATATTAATGACTCGTTTTAAAATAGGCTGAAAAGTTTCTGGAATCGCATCACGATTCAGGTTTCCATAACCGTATTCCCAATTGATTGAATCAGGTTGTAACTGCAGCGATAATAGCGAGTCAAAAAGAGGCCCTTCTAAAGGCAACGACAGGTTAGACTCTCTTAAATCTTCAGATAAGCTTTCACTTTGCATATTAATAGGGGTGCGTACTGGGGTAGTTGTGCTGAAAATTATTGGAGATGCCGTCATATTATAATACAGTCCTTTAATACTCGATTATAGACTGAGTATAAATAATATTTGATAGGTAGTATAGGCACAAAGGTCATGATTTCCCTCGAGTTAACAAAGTTAAATCATCAGAAATAGATATACAAAAATTTAATAGTAAACAATGAGGCCATTGAATACATATGACAGTCCTTTTCTTGTGGACGGCCGTCGTCGATTCCGATAATTGCCTGCAGGATATTCTGAAAAAAGAAAAAGTTGTCGCTATTTTGTAGCTTGCTGTAAAATAAAAAATCAGATCTTAGTCTTTACTTATCTTTGCAGTTTACCTCTGTTGAGCATCAGATTTTCCGGCTCAAACCCAACTTATGAGTATCAATAATCTAAACGTTATCAGGAACAAAAATGTCTCTTACCAATCAATTATCGTTATTTCTGGATGTTGTTCAGCAGGGTTCATTTACTAAGGCTGCAGCACTGCATGATATGGATAACTCTTCTCTTTCGAAACAGATCAAAAAGTTAGAGTCTAGTCTGGGCGTACAGCTGCTTAACCGGTCAACGCGTTCTTTCTCCCTGACCTCAGCCGGCGAGAATATCCTCGAGCAAACCCATGTACTGATTGATACACTTGAGCAAATTAAGAGTATTGCAGATTCTTATCAGTCCGAAGCAAAGGGGATGTTACGCATTACCTCATCGATTTTCTTTGGCCAGCAGTATCTGCAGCCGGTCATTTCGCGTTTTATGAAAAAGTATCCAAATGTCAAAATCACCCACTCTTTAGACGATAAAAAGACAGATATAATATCTGATCACTTTGATCTGGCATTTCGAATTGGCAAATTATCGGAATCCAATCTGATAGCCAAAAAAATAGCCAATACCCGCTTTGCGCTTGTTGCCTCAAAGGAATTTATTAAGCAGCATGGAAGACCTGCCACACCACAGGAGCTGATCACTTTACCGGCGGTTATTTACAGCAATGGAGATGTTAGCCTGGATCAATTCAGGTTAAGTGAGGTACCCCATGGGCAGCAGCTTAAAAATTATAAAATGAAGGGGAACTATAAGGTAAGTGATGTCAGATCTCTTATCGATGCAGTCAAAGATGGACTAGGTTATACCCTGATTGATCTCTTTAATCTCGAACGCCCGATTGATCAACTGCAACTTGAGCCACTGCTGACCGATTATGTTTTATCGACAATGGATACCGGTATCTATGCGGTATATCCTCATCGAAAAAAAACCTTATTAGTCAGTGAATTTATTAAGACGGTACAGGAATATATTGGCACACCTCCCTTTTGGGAAAAATATATTCCAGATTATAAAAATTTATATAAATAAAACCGGACCGGCTGAGAGCTGCTCCGGTTTTATGCCTATGGTCATACAAATTTATCGACAATATAAGCAGTGACATTCGTTGTTGCACTTAAGCGAATTGCTTTCGCCGCAGCATATTCAGGATCATCATGCCATGCCAGCGCCGCATCGCGACTTGGGAATTGAATAATCACTCTCATCGCTGCGTCATCACCGCTCAAAAGAAGGGTGTTTTGAGTTGCAACGATAATTTCGCCGCCGTGTTTAAGAACCGTACCCGCGGTTATATGATTAGAGCCGGGATTGTATTTTGCGTATTGCTCAGGATCAGCAATATCATAGCTAACAATAAAATAAACTGTCATTTTTTACTTCCTTATTATGTCCAGAAAACTGCTTGAAGATGCACTTTTAAGCTATCTAAATTTCAGTTACAAAGTTCATGTACTGCTGCATATCACCAGCTACGGATTCTTCTATCAGCGCACCCGTTACTTTTGCATAGGGCTGATTAAAGTGGATATCCCATAGATCAGATTCTTTTCTCCAGTGTTCATAAACCGCCAGCGTATTGTCATCTCCTTCTACCGTGTACAGATCAAACAGCAGGTTGCCCTCTTCTTCTTGACGGGTACAACTAACATGATCTTCAAACTGTTTTAATAAGCGCGCGCGCTTACCCTCTTTTATTTTGAAAATAAAAAATATGTTAAATAATTCGTCCCCGGGGTTTGCCGTTTTTAAAGCAATAGGTGCGGGATTAGTCTCACCGAGATTAAATACCTCGACTGGTTTTGCCAGTGCCGCGTCGAGTAATTCACCAAACTTAACCGTATAGGGTTGTGTGATATGAAAATCAACTGCTTCCTGGTCTTTAAAACGCTCATAAATAAAAAACAGATGACTGTTCTGATTATCAACATAGATCCGCATTTCAACAAAATTAATCTCTTTTTGGCTGTTTTTTTTATGTTCAACCAGTGTCTTTTTAAAGGTATTAAGGTGTTCCGGTTTTACATTAAATTTTACGATTTTATTGATCATGGTTATTTCCTTTATATCATCATATAAAATATCTACATGAATTTTGAATTCTAGACTCATTGGATGCGGCTTTTGATCCGATCACATTGATGTCGATATAATGAAGGTTTTGTCAGCGCGGAGAAATAGCGGATCTTTCCAATTATAATGGTGTTAAAACTCCACAATGGTTGATCTATCCTATTAAACTAATTAAGCAGCTGTACTGCTGTTGCGCACTGAAAATGGATGAGCCGCGCTGTTTTATCGGAAATATATGCATTTTTCTTTCAGTAATCTATCAAAGTGAGGGGCATTAACGTTCTTTTTGTCCATAATGTTTGGGGGTTTTGGCCATCGAGTTTTTCTAATGGCTGTGGAATAATCAGCTCATCCTATTAGCCAGACATATTTTATAGAGAATACCAAAAGAACTAAAATTGTGTGGTTAAACAAACAGTCAATAACATTAATTCAAGTTGTTTGAATTAATAAACAGATGGAAAATCAGATGTCTCATCCAATCATTAAAGACCTTAATAATCGTTACACAGTAAAGCAGTACGATTCAGCTAAACGCATCTCAGCAGAAGAGATGCAAGTGATTAAAGAAGCAATTCGTCTGTCGGCTTCTTCGATCAACTCACAACCTTGGAAATTCATTGTCATTGAGAGCGATCAGGCAAAACAACGTTTCCATGATACTTTTGAGAACAACTTTCAGTTCAACCAGCATCATGCTAAAGAAGCATCACATATAGTGCTGTTTGCCAGCAACCCTCGCTTCACCAAAGAGCAGTATAAAAAAGTGGTGGATGTTGAAGTATCATCGGGTCACCTGCCGGCGGAGATGTACGATAAGATGTTAGATGGTGGTTATACTTTTGCTGAAGCGAATACAGATGAAACTGGCTTCAACGGTCACTGGACAAAAGCACAAACCTATATTGCACTGGGCAATACGCTGCATGTACTTGCTCGTTTAGGAATAGGCTCGACGCCTATGGAAGGCGTTGATGGTGAAATGATTGGTAAGCTCTTCAAAGAGGAGCTCAACGGTTACGTCTGTCAATTTGCTTTGGCTATGGGTTACCATTCAGAGACTGAAGATTATAACTATGGTTTGCCAAAAGCGCGATTAGCAGCGAACGATGTGGTCACCACGCTTTAAGATATCCTTAATTTTAATCATAAAAGCTTTTATCTTGATGCAAAAAAAGCACTGAACATGAAAATGTTCAGTGCTTTTTTGTAGGTTATACCAAAAGAAATAATGAAGTGGGCAATGGTTGCGAAGGTGAAATCAAACCCACCCACGCGAGTAAAATGATGCAGTTAGCACTTGATGGCGCTTATTCTTGCTATCTCTATCCTTGCAATTCGCTATGGTCATGCCAGGTTCCCCTACCATAATGAGGAGGATAGCTAATAAATCCCTTGTTTTGGAGAACTCTCCAGAACAAGGGATTCGTTTGCTTGCGCTTAAGTGGCAATAATCAGAAAAACAGTTGCTGCTGTTAACACTCCCATTAGGTAATTAAACCATTTTTTTCTACTTTGACTGGTTAAATATCGGCCTATTGCCACACCTAATACGGCCCAGATACTAATGCCAATAAAGCCCATTACGGCAAAGCAACTGATGATCCACAATCCCGATGTCAGATATTGCTCTCCTGCGATAGTAAAGGTAGTGACACTGCCGATGCCCATTGCCCATGCTTTGGGATTGATAAACTGAAACGTCACGGCAGATATTATATTCATAGGTTGTGCACGATTAGCCGTTGTATTAATCATATTGGTATCTGTCGGCGCTGTGGCAATTTTCCATGCTAGCCACAATAGGTAGATACAGCCTACCACCTGCAGAATCTGGTAGAAGGCCGGATAAAGCTGAAAAACAGCAGCGAATCCAAGCAGCACAGTGGTTAATAACAGAGCGACGCCAATAATAATACCTGCAATATGTGGCAAGGTGCGTTTATAGCCAAACTGTGCGCCGGAACTTAATAGCATAATATTGTTTGGGCCAGGGGTCACTGACATCACGAAGGCAAATAGAGTTAATGCAAATAACAGGCTGTTTTCCATATTTATCTCCTACCGTTTTGTAAATTAAAAATAATGGTCAGTATTTCTTGGCAAAAATAGGGCATTGCACTTTTCTTTATCTCACCTTGTATCTGTTCGCGTGATATCGCTACATCGTCCAGGAGATAGTCCGGCAGGTTTATTAATTGCCGACGAGTATCATGCTTGATCATTAGCTGTGAAATACTTTTATATAAACGTATGGATTTCATCGCGCCACCTCCGTTGTATGTTGTATTGAATAGCTATCTTAAGCAGTTTAAAAAATAGATACAGATTCAATAAAAATAAAAATATACAGTACAGATGTGCGTGGTAATTGGCTGTATTGTAGTTTTTACCTGCATCTGTATGGGGGATTGTCGTTTGTAATGGTTTATATTGGTTACAGATGGAAAATATAGGACGGGTATAAATATGAAACTCTATGAACAACTCGCTGATAATTTACGCGAACATATTGAACAAGGGCTCTTTCAAGTTGGCGAACGATTACCCTCTGTGCGGCAGTTGTCCACAGAGCATGGGGTGAGCATCTCTACGGTACAGGAGGCGTATCGGCAGTTGGAGATGGAAAGTCTTGTTGAAGCGCGGCCTAAATCGGGATATTTTGTCGCGGGTAAAACGCCCGCTTATAATCTTCCGGAAACGTCGCGGCCGCCACAGCGTCCATTAGAGATTTCACAATGGGAGGAGGTACTGCAGCTGCTGCTCAGCAAAAACAGTGAAGGCACAGTAGAGTTGCAGCATGCAATGCCAAATATGACCGCCCCTTCTCTTAAACCTTTACTTAAAAAATTATCTGATTTAACGCGTTATAGCGGACAGATGAGCTTGCCCTATGGGGATCTCCGCGGTTCATTGGAGTTGCGCGAACAGCTGGTGCAGTTGGCTGCCGCCTCGGGCTGCTTGCTGCATCCTGATGATATTGTTATCACCTCCGGCTGCCAGGAAGCGCTCTCTGTCTGTTTGCGTGCGGTAACGGAGCCCGGTGATATTGTGGCGATAGAATCCCCCAGTTTTTACGGTTCGATGCAGGCGATTAAGGCTTCTAATTTAAAAGCGCTGGAAATACCGACTCATCCTGAAACGGGGCTTAGTTTAGAAGCGTTAGAGTTGGCCTTAGATCAGTGGCCTATTAAAGCTATTTTGCTGACGCCAACCTGTAATAACCCGATGGGTTATATTATGTCTGAAGCTAATAAAAAACGCCTTTACCAGCTTGCGCAAAGTTATAATATCACCATTATTGAAGACGATATTTATGGTGATTTGTCATTTCAATATCCCAGACCACGGACTATCAAATCGTTTGATGAAGATGGGCGTGTGCTGCTCTGCTCCTCTTTTTCTAAAAGTATCGCACCGGGTATGCGTGTGGGTTGGATTGCGCCGGGGCGTTACCGCGATAAGGTCACCCACATTAAATATATCAGCAGCTCTATGTGCCCAACCCTGCCACAAATAGCGGTGGCTGATTTTATAAGATCAGGCGCCTATGCGCGTCATCTGCGCCGTTTACGTTTGCTCTATAAACAGGGCCGAGATCTATTGCTCATCGCATTGAATAAATATTTGCCGGCACAAACCTGTTGCAGTTTCCCTAAAGGTGGATACATTATGTGGGTTGAACTGCCGAAAACGGTGGATGTTGTTAAATTAGCGGTTGAATGCAGAGAAGGCGGTGTCAATATTGCCCCCGGGACCTTGTTCTCTGCCACCGGAAAATTCCGTAATTGTATGCGTATTAATTTTAGTGAGCAGGACGCTGAAGCGCGTGAAGATGGGATCCGTAAATTAGCCTATTTTATTAACCGGCAAATGGATGGTCAGCAATCATAGAAACAACCCGCAGAGAAAATAATGGCTGCTGACAGCCGTTTAATATATTAAAGAAAGGATACACAGTGAAGCGTTACCATACCCCCGAAGTTCTGCTGCTATTAATGGCATTTATAATGTCGCTTACCTTTGCGGTGTGGAATGTTTTACTGAATAATTTTGTGATTGAATCCGCGCAGTTTAGCGGGCGAGAAATTGGTATTTTACAAAGCCTTCGGGAAGTACCGGGATTTTTAGCCTTTACTGCTATCTATCTACTGCTCTTTATCAGGGAGCAGAAATTCGCTTATCTGTTTTTAGGTGTGATGTCGCTAGGTATTATAGCAACAGGCAATTTCCCCACTGAGTACGGGCTTTACCTGACCACGGTTATTATGTCGATTGGATTTCATTATTTTGAAACTGTGAATCAGTCCTTAACCTTGCAATGGGTAGCGAAAGATAAGGCGGCCCATTTTATGGGCAGGGCTTTGTCGGTTAAAGCTGGCGGCAGTTTGCTCGCTTATAGCTTAGTGTGGTTATTAATGGAGTGGTTTGGGGTTAGCTATAACTTTGTCTATATGCTGTTCGGCTTGATTGGTGTTATTGCGGTTGTTTTTATGTGGCTCTCTTTTCCTCTATTTGCCCAACCCCATATTCAACATAAAAAATTAATATTGCGAAAGGAGTATTGGATCTACTATGCGCTGACATTTTTAAGTGGCGCAAGAAGACAGATATTTATTGTCTTCGCGGGTTTTATGATGGTAGAAAAATTCTCCTATACGGTCAGTGAAATTAGTCTGCTGTTTATACTTAATTATCTCTTCAATATTATGTTTGCTGCGAAAATTGGCGCTTGGATTGGTAAAGTAGGGGAGCGTAAAGCATTAAGCGTGGAATATATCGGTTTGATTATTGTTTTTTCGGGCTATGCTATGGTTGAAAATGGCCACGCGGCAGCCGCTCTATATGTGATTGATCACCTGTTTTTTGCCATGGCCATTGCCAGTAAATCTTATCTGCAAAAAATAGCCGATCCGAAGGATCTTTCCGCAACGGCAGGCGTTAGTTTTACCATTAATCATATCGCGGCAGTGATTATTCCCGTCGTTCTTGGGATGCTCTGGTTAAAATCACCAGATCTGGTCTTTTATATCGGTGTTGTCTTTGCAGTGTGCTCATTAATTATTTCTCAACTTATTCCCAGATCTCCCACACAACTGGTTTTTAGTGAAGCGAGTTAATTCACTGAGTTGCGATTTATTATACGCTGGTATTTATTACAAGAGTGGCAATGCGTACGCAGAGAAGCTTCGATTCATTGCCATTCAATGGTATATTTATACCAAGCTACTTCAAAATGCTGATTCCTGCATTTTGAAGTGGTTTGGGTATACGTTATTAACTTTTTACTGGACTTGCTATGAAACATCAACAGGCTGTTTATCTACAAGAGATGGGGATCACCCGTTGGCAGGTCCGCAAGCCCAATTTATTTAGCCCGTCAGATGATACAGAGCAAGCTGATTTAAGCCGCTATTCATTATTAGTATTATGCTCGGAAGATGACTTTTCGCATCCGTTAATGGCGAAGATATTGAACGCATTTAATTTTTCAGCTGATGCTGTTTATCACTGTTCAATGGCCCAGTTTGAAGATCAGCAGGGGTCGTTACCTGAATATATTTGGTCGACTTTTGGGCCGATTAATCAACCGTTTGGCCATAAGTTATTAACCTCTCCCCCGATATCTCAGCTTGAAAATAACCCTAAAGAGAAAAAAGCATTATGGAAGCAGTTTTGTGCCTTTAACTAACCCTCAAGTACTAACTAACCAAGCATTGCAAATTTTACCTATGGGGTTTGCAGATATTGACCGCGTCTATCAAATTGAAACGCAGTGTCATAGCCATCCGTGGTCCAAAAAACTTTTTTTAAGTAACTTTGGCACGCGTTATTTCAATCATCTGTTATTAGAAGAGGGGGATGTCGTTGGCTATTTTGTAGCAAGCTCTGTTGCCGGGGAAGTCACCTTGATGAATATTGCGATTGCACCTGCACAGCAAGGCGCTGGATATGGGCGAATCTTATTACAATTTCTAATCGATTATGCCAAGCAAAAAGATCAACAAGAGATTTGGTTAGAGGTGCGCTCGTCAAATGTTGCAGCATTAGCACTTTACAATAAACTCGGTTTTGCCGAGCTTGATAGGCGCAAAGATTACTACCCGAGTGAAAAGGGGCGTGAAGATGCGATTATTATGTGCTGTTATCTAGAGCCCTAGCCGCAAGTAGTTTAAATATATATTAATATTGGAATGCAACGATGATCTCGAAAAACCAGCTAAAACTTATCCACGCCCTTGAGCAGAAAAAACAGCGTAAAAAACACGGTCTTTTTTTAGTGCAGGGGGAGAAGAATGTGGCGGAGTTGTTTAATTCCAATTTTACCATTAAAGAGATCTTTGCCACGTCTGCCTATATCGATAAAAATAGCGCGCTATTGTCTGCAAAAGGGCTGCTTAGCATTACTGTTGAGGCATCTGAAGAAGAGCTTAAAAAAGCCGGTACCTTGGTGTCTAATAACAGCGTCCTTGCCATTGTCCAGTGTAAAGCGGCTACGCTTCCTGTTATTGGCGCTAAGCAATTAATATTAGTATTAGATCAGGTCGGCGATCCCGGAAACTTAGGCACCATTATTCGTGTGGCGGACTGGTATGGTATTAAACAGATTATCTGCAGCCCCGATTGCGCCGATTTTTATAACCCGAAAGTGATTGCTGCGACTATGGGCTCATTTGCGCGCGTGCAGATTAGCCATACAGAGTTGCCTGAATATTTGCGTCAGCAAACCGCTGCAATTTACGGTGCATTTTTAGAGGGAGAAAATATTCATAAAGCAATATTAAGCCAGAGCGCATTTATTGTGATGGGTAGTGAGTCGCACGGTATTTCCAGTGAGGTGGCTGAATTTATAACAGATAAAATTACTATACCTAACTTTGGGCAAGCTGAATCATTAAATGTTGCCATGGCAACGGGTATTATTTTGGATAACTTTAACAGGTAGGTGGAATCGTCTGGTGCCCATTATCAGAGGAGAATATACGCTTTTCCTGTTTTGTTGTGGCGGCGTATGGGCAGCTGATAAGTGCGGTAGAAACATAAATATCTAAACTGTTTGCCGATAATGTCACTAATATTTAATCGTGGGCCACGAATAGATATTAATGCGCTTGTTCTTGATGGCTCTCTTTATTGTTATCTAGCCATTCTTCCAATCCATCAATTGTTCCAAAAAAGAGACACCGCTTATCCATGTCCATAATATTCCAAGTTTCATTGGCTGTATCGTACATGGGAAAAACTTTAGTTTTACTGCTGAGCATTATAAAATCCTGTTATTTAAGATTAATCAGGCGTTCATCTATTACGTGAGGAAGCGCTTACTTGCTATTATATATTAATGCCAGCTTATTCAGCACAAAATAAAAGCTATAAATTTGTCATTAAAATGTTCTGAATGCTGTTTTTTTATAAATATTGGTCAATATATGATATAGCTTTGAAGTTGATCTTTATCTCTTTTACAAGTAGCTACGAGCTCGTTGAGTAGATTTGGAAATGTGTTCGCGAAAAGCTCCTAAGGCCCATTATCTAGATGGGAATTTGGCTTTAAGACGCCTTTGCAGCGGGTGCACAAATATTTAGCCCCTTTTAATACCTTGTTGTGGCGACGTATAGTCAGCTGATGCGTGCGGCATAAACATAAATAGCTAAACTGTTTGCCGATAACCTTGCTAATATCTAATGAGTGGGTTGTGGTTGCGGGGCAGTTGAATACATTGCACATCACATCTTGCCATTCTCTGCCGTGCGGGCGAACCTTTCCATATAGCTGATAAACGATTAAATGCGCAACTTCATGTGCAACCACCTGATTGATAAACTCATCTTGGTTGTGCTTAAAGAGGGTGGCATTAAACTTGATGATATTGCGTTGCAGATGCGCCGAGCCAGCGCTTTTGCCGCGTTGATTAAACAGGTAGTCGGGTCGTTTGAAAGGGCGATCAAAAAAGCACTCGGCGAGAATGAAACAATCTTCACCTTTAACTTGGAGTGCTTTTTTATCTTGGCTATTCAGCATTGTCTGTTTTAATAAAAGTTAAAACGCAGCTGCTTTTAACTCTTCCACTTTATCTAACGCTTCCCAAGGGAACTCTTCACGACCGAAATGGCCGTAAGCTGCTGTCGATTGATAAATAGGTTGAATGAGATCGAGCATTTCAATTAAACCGTAAGGGCGAAGATCAAAATGTTCCCGTACTAGTTGGATGATCAGATCTTTGCGTACTTTTTCAGTGCCAAATGTTTCAACGCTGATCGATGTTGGCTCAGCCACGCCGATTGCATAAGAAACTTGGATCTCACAACGATCTGCAAAACCTGCTGCGACGATGTTTTTCGCAACATAACGTGCTGCATATGCTGCGCTGCGGTCAACTTTTGATGGATCTTTACCTGAGAAAGCGCCACCGCCGTGACGGGCTGTACCGCCGTAGGTATCAACAATAATTTTACGACCCGTTAAACCGCAGTCCCCTACAGGTCCGCCGATAACAAAACGGCCGGTTGGGTTAATAAAGTATTTAGTGCGTGCGCTAAGCCACTCTGCAGGTAAGACAGGTTTGATAATTTCTTCCATTACCGCTTCAATTAAATCTTCCTGCTTAATCTCTTCAGAATGCTGTGTTGAAAGTACCACTGCATCGATACCAACAATTTTACCGTGATCATAAGCAAAGGTTACCTGGCTTTTTGCATCAGGGCGCAGCCAAGGTAAAATTTTCTTCTTACGCACATCCGCTTGGCGTTTTACTAGGCGGTGTGCATAAGTAATAGGAGCGGGCATATAGACTTCAGTTTCATTGGTCGCGTAACCAAACATCAGCCCTTGATCACCAGCACCTTGTTCACGTGGATCGCTGCGATCAACACCTTGGTTGATATCAGGAGATTGTTTACCGACGACGTTTAATACAGCACAAGAATCGGCATCAAAACCCATTTCTGAACTGGTGTAACCGATATTACGTACGGTAGTACGGGTGATCTCTTCAATATCAACCCACGCATCCGTAGTGATTTCACCACCTACCATAACCATACCGGTTTTTACGTAAGTCTCACAAGCAACACGTGCTTTTTTATCTTGTTTTAAAATTGCATCAAGTACCGCATCAGAAATTTGATCGGCGATTTTATCTGGATGACCTTCAGATACTGATTCTGAAGTAAATAAGTCACGTGACATGTGAACTCCTAAATAATATTAGCTTAAATTTTTTAGATGTTTTTACATCTAGACGTCTAGCTTACATTTTTTTGTGATGGAAAACACGCAATTATTTTCCCGTAGCAGCGTTTAGAAATGATTTGTGATAAACAAAGAGCAATAGCAGGCTCTATATAAATGTATTACTTTTGATAAAATAAGATAAGAATTTAAGATATACTTAGCTGCTTTAAAGATCTGACTTCATCATCTTCCTTTCCTGATAATTGTATTGAGTTTTATTATGTCATTACTGATTCGCTTAAAAACCTTGTTAAAAACGTTTACTTCATTTATTAATAACCTTCCCCGCACACATTTTTTTGCCTTGATCCTGTTATGTGTATTTTTATTGATTGTTTCATTTATTCCCAGCCAAGCAGCAAACAAAAAAACAATTGAACGGCAGTTAGTGTTGCCTACTATTAGTGCTGTGTCCGATGACAATACGATTGCAGTGTAAATAGGAATCAATAGCAGGCTCTATATTATTAATAAATAAGTGTATTACTTTTGATAAAATAAGATAAAAATTTAAGATATACTTAGTCTGCTTTAAATATCTGACTTCATCATCTCCTTTTCCTGATAATTGTATTGAGTTTTATTATGTTATTACTGATTCGTTTCAAAGCGTTATTAAAAACGGCTACTTTATTTATTAACAATCTTCCCCGAAAACACTTTTTTGCATTGATCCTGTTATTTGTATTTTTATTGATTCTTTTATTTATCCCCAGCAAAGAATCAAGCAAAAAAACAATTATACGACAGTTAGAGTTGCCTTCTATTACAGCTTCGTCCAATGATTATCCTGTTGCCAAGCCTATTGCGGCAGTTAAGGATGTATACGGGGAGGTCTTTCCCGACTTTTCGGGCAACCGGGAGGTACAGATTGAAATTAAAGCGGGCGATACATTAAGCGATATTTTTCAAAAAGAGGGCTTATCTGCAGGCCAATTGCAAGAGCTGTTAGAGCTTGATAAGCAATATCTTCGCTTAGATAATTTGCAGCCAGGGCAACAAGTGAAACTATTAATTAGCGCTGACAATAAATTGCTTTCGTTAAAGTTGATGATTGATCTTGCCGATACATTAACCTTTACCCTAAAAGATGATGAATATATCGCTTTACTAGAAACCAAAGAGGGTGAATGGCGTAATAGCCTATTTCAAGGCACTGTTACTGGCAGTTTTTATATTGATGCCAAAAGAGCTGGCCTGTCTGCTGGGCAGATTCAGCAAGTTTCCAGTGTTCTGCAAGATAAGTTTGATTTTAATCGTCAGCTTCGCTTAGGTGATACTTTTCATGTTTTAGTTTCTAAACAGTATATTGACGGGCAATACAGTGATGATAGTGAAGTATTGGCTATGATGATTAAAACACGCCGGCAAAATTATACGGCGTTCTCAAATGAAGATGGACGTTATTATGATCAATCTGGTCTAGGTTTGAACAAAGCTTATCGGCGCTTTCCTTTTAATGGAAGGTATCGTATTAGTTCTTCTTTTAACCTAAGGCGGTTACATCCGATCACTAAAAGAATCAGTCCTCATAATGGCACCGATTTTGCCACACCAATCGGCACAAAAATCTACTCGATTGGTGATGGTATAGTTGTTCGCGCGGGTTATCACCCTGCTGCGGGTAATTATATTGTTATTAAATATGGGCGCAAATATACCACTCGTTTTTTACATCTAAGCAAAATTTATGTGCGTAAAGGACAGCGGGTTAAAATGGGCGCTCTAGTTGGAAAAACAGGTAATACCGGGCGCTCTACCGGGGCACATCTGCATTATGAGTTCCATGTGTATGGTCGGCCTGTCAATGCGATGAAAGTGAATTTGCCGCTGTCAAAAGAAGTGCCTAAAAAGCAGATGAAAGCATTTATGCAACGACGTGATCTTTTCTTAAAAGAGATGGGACAAGTAATTTAAATAGCAATTTATAGATAAAGTTTTCACATAATTACATTAAGTTACATATTGTGAATTGTGTAAATAGAGCTATATTAGAGTTTAGAGTTTTTGTTATTTATTTATTTAATTAGGATCGTAGATGTTGTTAAAAAGTGATGCGTATCAAGCTTGTATTGGTTATTTTTCTGATAACTTAGATCTTTTTGAGGGACAAGATGGCCCTGAACAGGGAGATCTGATTTCAGATATTGTTTCCGATCAGGTTGCTGATATGCTGCTCTGTTTCTGTCAACAACAGCCGCAGTTGAGCAATGAGACTCGACTCACGGTGATTGCAGAAGGTGATAAATTGGTTGATGATATAGAACAGATATTAGGGCGATTATGGGATAAGCCGGCAACGACTTCGCAAACTGATTTCATAAAAGAGTACTTTTTGCTGCTTAAAAACAGCTTAGATTCTCAAGTACCAGTACTCCTTTAAATTTTTCTCCGCGCATTAAAAAACCAATACAGACTGTATTGGTTTTTTGTTTGGTTACGCCCTTGGTTATGCCAAGGTGTGGTGAAGGTGCACAACTTCAAGTAGCTGATCTTCACGCTCAAAACGATCTTCCATGACTTGACCTAATTCTGACAGATCTATGTCAAAATCAAGCAAGGCTTTATCGTTTGCTGATTCTGCATATTTATCATTAAAGTTTAGCGCAGTATCTGTGGTTGTTGTAATACGTGAATAGAGATCCTGTGCAATTTTTAAGTTATTTTCGCCATCTAATTTACATTGTGAAATAATCTGTTCGTAGACTTCAAAATGGCCCGTCGACGCGTAATCAAGTAAAACTTGGCAAAAGTTAGTGATTTTTTCTTGGCTAGGTAAGCTTCTGACTTCTTGCTGGTAAGGGGGTAAACCCGCTAACTCGCAATATAAAACCACTAATGTTTGGCGCTCGTCTAGCCAGTTATCAATAACTGAAAGCGTGCCACCCCATTCTTCTTTGGCTTTTTCTAATTTGGTCAGCATATCACTTCCTTTTAGGTATATTTTAATTTTTATTAGCATCAAAACTAAAGAAAATTATACTTTTCGTCAACTTGAATTTGAAAATTAGGATAATCTTGCTGTATAACTGTGAACTAATACCCATCCCAGCTATGAAAGCCGCACGCCTTTAAGCCGGGTATGTAAATAATCTTAATTTTAATTATCATTGATATATAAATGACTTAAAACAAATTCGGTCAGGTAAGGGAGCAAGATGAAGTCAGACAGTCAGAATATTAACCATCAAGAAAATGCCTGGTGGTTTATTGTTGCGCAAGGGCAACTTGTATTGCAGCCACAAGGTGATTTTGTTCCTTACGGTAACCTTGACGATCTACCTTTTTCCGCATCGCTAGTGAGCGGAAAAATAAAAATTGGGGAATACCAGGCTAGCCCTTGTTATTTAGTGCAATTTTCCGAGCAATTAGATGTCGGTCTGGGTGAGTATTCGACCCTGCGTTCTTTATTGGGATGCGTTGACGATGCTTTATTTTATATGGCCGGACGGGCTTTTCAAATCTCACTGTTTTACCAAACACACCAATATTGCGGAAAGTGTGGTGAAAAAATGCATAATATCGATTGGGAAATAGCGATGAAGTGTTATCACTGTCAGCACCGCTGTTACCCCCGTGTTTCGCCTTGTACTATCGTTGGTATTCTTAAATATAAACATTTTTTAGTGGGTTTAAATCAACGTCAAAAAAAATATACGCGACCCGTTTTTACAACACTTGCGGGCTTTGTGGAAGCGGGGGAAACCTTAGAAACTTGCGTCGAACGGGAAGTTTATGAAGAATCTGCCATTAAGATAAAAAATATTCAGTACGTCAGCAGCCAACCCTGGGCTTTTCCACACTCTTTAATGATGGGTTATATTGCAGAGTATGAATCGGGTGAGATCAATATCGATCCAAGAGAACTCTGCTCTGCCGCTTGGTACGATATGAATAACCTGCCTGTTTTACCTAATGCCGGCACTTTAGCACGCAAACTGATTGATAAATTAGTCGCCGAGTTTAGTTGATCGCTAAGCACAATAATTAATGTAAAAAAAGATGTTAAAAATGCTAGCATAGTTGCAACATATTTGAACAACATTAAAACAGCAGTTTTATTTTGGAATGAAAGAACAATGACAGAATTAAAAAATGATCGTTATATGCGCGCATTATTAAAGCAACCTGTAGATAAAACCCCTGTCTGGATGATGCGTCAGGCTGGGCGTTATTTACCTGAATATAAAGCGACGCGAGCGCAGGCTGGAAACTTTATGTCGTTATGCCGTAATGCCGATCTTGCTTGTGAAGTGACCTTGCAACCACTGCGTCGGTTTGATCTTGATGCTGCTATTATATTTTCTGACATTTTAACTGTGCCGGATGCAATGGGGCTTGGGCTTTATTTTGAAGAGGGTGAAGGGCCTAAGTTTGAGCGTCCTATCCGCTCTAAAAAAGATGTCGATAATTTAATCATGCCCGATCCTGAAGGTGAGTTGCAGTATGTGATGAATGCGGTGCGTACTATTCGTCGAGAGTTAAAAGGTGAAGTACCGCTTATCGGTTTTTCCGGTAGCCCATGGACCTTGGCAACTTATATGGTTGAAGGTGGCAGCTCAAAAGCGTTCACTAAAATAAAAAAAATGGCATTTTGTGAACCGCAAATACTGCATACCTTACTGGATAAACTTGCCGATTCTGTAAGTGATTATTTAAATGCACAGATTGCAGCTGGCGCGCAATCTGTGATGATATTTGATACATGGGGAGGCGTTTTATCGCCGCGAGATTACAAAGATTTCTCGCTGCAATATATGGCCAAAATTATTGATCGCCTGCACAGAACCTATGACGGTCAAACAATCCCGGTGACACTCTTTACTAAAAATGGCGGGCAGTGGATAGAGTCGATTGCTGATACTGGCTGTGATGCTATTGGTCTTGATTGGACGATTGATCTGGCCAGCGCGAAAGCGCGTGTTGGCTCGCGTGTTACGCTCCAAGGTAATATGGATCCCTCTATGTTGTATGCCTCTCCCGAGAGGATCCGTGAAGAAGTGGCGACTATTTTACACAGTTTTGGCAAAGGTACTGGCCATGTCTTTAATTTAGGACACGGTATTCATTTAGATGTGCCACCTGAAAATGCAAAAGTATTTGTCGATGCGGTTCATGAATTAAGTGTTCCGTACCACCTGTAATTAAATACCCGTTACCATTCAAATGCATTTTTGTATTGCGATTGGTAACGGTATAAACGCTCTTTATCCTTGTCTCTATCAGCCGCTCATCTCTTATGTTTTTTTCACTGAATAATCAAACACTTCCAATCTGATTTTTTTACTTCACCAATCTCTTTCGCGGCCGGGCTGGCAAATATATTATTTTATTCAATAAAACAGCTAAAATCGCCTCTTTTTTCGGGTAGAATACCCGCCCAAGTTCAAAGAAATTGTATTTTAATAAGTTGAAAAACCAATAGATGGTTTTTGCTTATTGATTCATTAACGAGGAATGTGGAATAAAATGGAAAATAGCCGACCTATTAAACGAGCGTTACTAAGTGTTTCAGATAAAGCTGGAATTGTTGAATTTGCAAGAGAGTTAGCACAAAAGGGAGTTGAGATTCTTTCAACCGGCGGCACTTGTAAATTATTAGCTGATAATGGCATTAAATTAACAGTAGTTTCTGATTATACTGGTTTTCCTGAAATGATGGACGGACGTGTTAAGACCTTACATCCTAAAATTCATGGTGGCATCCTTGCTCGTCGTGGTATTGACGAAGCAATTATGGCTGATAATGGAATTGAAGCTATCGACATGGTTGTGGTTAATCTTTATCCATTTGCTGAAACCGTCGCTCGCGAAGATTGCACTTTAGAAGATGCAATTGAAAACATCGATAGTGGTGGTCCGCCAATGGTGCGTGCTGCTGCTAAAAATCATAAAGATGTCGCAATTGTTGTTAACGCAAGTGATTACACGCGCATTCTTAATGAAATGAAAGACAACAATGGCAGCCTGCTTTACAAAACGCGTTTTGATTTGGCTATTGCTGCTTTTGAGCACACCGCAAAATATGATGGCATGATTGCTAACTACTTCGGCACTATGGTGCCAAGTTATGGTGAACAGAGCGAAGGTGATGCTGCATCTAAATTCCCGCGCACATTCAATATGCAGTTCCAGAAAAAGCAAGATATGCGTTACGGTGAAAACAGCCATCAAGCCGCAGCTTTTTATGTTGAAAGCAACATCCAAGAAGCGTCGGTTGCAACAGCAACACAGCTTCAAGGTAAAGCCCTTTCTTATAACAATATTGCCGATACAGATGCAGCCCTTGAATGTGTCAAAGAGTTTGCTGAACCCGCTTGTGTTATTGTTAAACATTCTAACCCTTGTGGTGTGGCATTAGGCGGCAACATTCTTGACGCCTATGAAGGTGCTTACAAAACTGATCCAACCTCTGCATTTGGCGGCATTATTGCGTTTAACCGTGAGCTTGATGCTGATACGGCTGAAGCTATTGTTTCGCGTCAATTTGTTGAAGTAATTATCGCCCCTAAAGTCAGTCCAGAAGCGGCGCAAATTATTGAGGCTAAGAAAAATCTCCGTTTATTAGAGTGTGGCGAGTGGGCAACTAAAACCAGCGGGTTTGATCTCAAACGCGTCAATGGTGGTTTACTTGTCCAAGATCGCGACCAAGGTATGGTTGACTTAGACGATCTTAAAGTTGTATCGAAACGTCAACCAACAGCGGCAGAATTAAAAGACCTGCTATTTAGTTGGAAAGTTGCCAAATTTGTTAAATCAAATGCCATTGTATATGTTAAAGATTGTGCAACGGTCGGTGTCGGTGCCGGTCAAATGAGCCGCGTCTACAGTGCTAAGGTAGCGGGTATTAAAGCCGCTGATGAAAACCTGGTGGTTGAAGGTTCGGTTATGTCATCTGATGCGTTCTTCCCATTCCGTGACGGTATTGATGCAGCAGCAGAAGCGGGCATTAGCTGTGTTATCCAGCCGGGTGGTTCAATGCGTGATAATGAAGTAATCGCCGCTGCTGACGAACATGGTATGGCAATGGTATTTACCGGAATGCGTCACTTCCGCCATTAATCATCTAGCGCGTTGCGCTTTTGCCTGAACTCTTCGTTGCAAGTACTCACTTGCAGGAGCAAGCTCCGTGCTTGCTCCTTGATTTCAAGCAAAATCGCTTAACGCTAACTGATTAATCTATTTGATTGAATAAGGTTACTGTATGAATGTTTTAATTATTGGTAGTGGCGGTCGTGAACATGCTCTGGCATGGAAAGTAGCGCAAAATGAACAGGTCAAAAATATTTTTGTGGCGCCGGGTAATGCGGGTAGCGCATTAGAAGCAAAAGTAACAAACGTTAATATCGGTGTTGAAGATATCGACGCGCTGGTTGCTTTTGCCATCGACAATAAGGTTGAATTGACCATTGTTGGTCCGGAAGCGCCACTGGTTATTGGCGTAGTTGATGCGTTTCAGGACGCGGGTCTTGCTTGTTTCGGCCCGACCAAAGGCGCAGCACAACTGGAAGGCTCAAAAGCGTTCACTAAAGACTTTTTAGCGCGTCATAATATCCCAACGGCTTGGTACCAAAACTTTACTGAAATTGAGCCTGCGCTCGCTTATGTCCGTGAAAAAGGCGCGCCAATTGTGATCAAAGCGGATGGTCTTGCTGCGGGTAAAGGGGTGATCGTTGCGATGACCTTACAGGAAGCGGAAGATGCCATTCATGACATGTTGGCAGGCAATGCATTTGGCTCCGCCGGACACCGTGTTGTTATTGAAGAATTCTTAGATGGTGAAGAAGCCTCGTTTATCGTGATGGTTGATGGCAAAAATGTTGTACCTATGGCAACCAGTCAAGATCATAAACGTGTTGGCGATGGTGATACAGGTCCAAATACCGGTGGTATGGGCGCTTATTCTCCAGCCCCTGTGGTTACGCCGGAAATGCATCAACGTGTTATGGATCTGGTGATCAACCCAACCGTTAAAGGAATGGCTGCTGAAGGCAATAGTTACACGGGTTTCCTCTATGCAGGTCTGATGATTATGGCTGATGGAACCCCTAAAGTAATCGAATATAACTGCCGTTTTGGTGATCCGGAAACACAACCGCTATTGTTACGTATGAAGTCTGATCTTGTGACCTTATGTTTAGCGGGCGTTAATGGCGAGCTTGCTGATATGACTGCGGAATTTGATGAGCGCGCTGCGATTGGTGTGGTATTAGCTGCGGGTGGTTACCCTAATGATTATAAAAAAGGGTTAGTTATTGAAGGTCTGCCTGAACAGGAGGCCGAAGGCCTTAAAGTTTTCCATGGCGGTACCGCTCAAGTTGATGGCCAAATTGTCACCAATGGCGGTCGTGTATTGTGTGCCACAGCACTGGGTAACACGGTAACGGAAGCACAGCAAAAAGCTTACGCGCTGGCGAAGACAATCAGTTGGGACGGTATGTTCTATCGTAACGATATTGCTCACCGCGCGATTGCCCGTGAGCAGAAAAAATAAGCTGACAAGTTGAAAGACGGAGGCTGGAAAGCTGAACTTCGATAAAAAAGCCGATGCTTTACAGCATCGGCTTTTTTTCTGCTCTTATTTCGTCATTCTCGAGGTTTTTTGTCGATAATCTTGTCTTTGATTGCATAAAATTAAAGCTCCACAAGCAGATATACGTAAGCTTTTGGGCGACAGCTAAACAGATAGCTCTGTACAATCTACGCGACTGTTAAGGTTGCCATGCTATTTATCTCAACTTCTACAAGATCCCGAACGATAAACTCCGCTCACAGGCAGCTCCGTTGCTTGTACAGTTTCTTTTATAATATTTAGCATCCTACTCAGCTAAAACGATACAGAGTCCATATAGGGCATTGGGGGACAGATAAGAAGCGCGTTTATCTACTCGCTGCCTAAAAAGGGGGCGTCTTATTTTTTAATTCAAAACCAAGGAGATCAGTAGCTTCATCAATAAGATTGCTTTTAACTCGAGAGAAAAACACGGCTCATATTCTGCAGGTATGATAATTACTTGTATTTTGATGCGTTTCATTTGTCGCTATGGGTGCTAAGGGTTATTTTTAAGTTAAAGCGTTTAATAAAAAGGTGTAAATCTGAGGATATTGGGATCTAGCAAGATAGTGATATGTACGCTAAAAAGGGAGAAACAAGCGTTTCACCCTATATTATATTCTGTTAAAACAGATCCAAGTAATAGTTACTTGGATCTTAATTATTTGTTAACAGATTCTTTAAGTGCTTTACCCGCTACAAATGTAGGTACGATAGCTGCTTTGATTTGAATATCTTCACCAGTTTGAGGGTTACGGCCTGTGCGTGCTGCACGGTGGCTTACTTTAAAAGTACCAAAACCGATTAATTGTACTGGTTCACCATCTCTTAGGCTATCTGTTACGCTAGCAAGAATCTGTTCTAAAGCTGATTTAGCCTGAACTTTGGTTAAGTCTGCATTTTCAGCAATTGTAGCAACAAGTTGAGTTTTGTTCATCTGAGTATTTCCATTTTTATAGTTAGTTAGAATTGGTCTTTACATGACAGCAAATAATGTATTGCAAGTCACCAGTCTAAGTAAAGACTAATGCCTGTAAAAGTCTGATATAACACTTTTAATTGTCTTTACTGTGTTAAAAATCACAAAAGTGTTGTCAATTTAGTCAGTTAAAGCGATACCGAGATTGGTTGTGCCAAAGTCTAAAACGTACTGGCGGATAGACTTTATTAACTCGGGACTGCGTTCATTGTCCAGTTTTGCTAATAACTGTTGTTGGAATTTTAGCTCTTCTTGAAAAAGTGGGGCCTCCTCTAATACGTTTTGATCAACCTCACTGCCACTTTGTAACTCGATAAAACTTGCTATGGTAGCAAATGTGGTTTGGCTTGCATGGAACGCTTCATCAGTTGATTTAGTTAAAAAAGAATTGAAAATGCAGCTCATAATCACACAGTGATCGATAGCCGGATATACGCCGTAGAAATCAAAATCACGCGCGTCAGGAATAATCGCTTCGAAATGTTCTTGCTGGATGGTGAAATTTATCTTTGCCTCTTTCACCGTCATTTTTTCCCAAAATAACTGATTGATATTATCAATCGTTGTCCCACTTTCACTTTCAATCGCTTCACAAAAAAGATGAAAATGTAAAAGGCTATGTTGTGCAAGCGCCATACAAAAAACACTTTGTTGCCATGACGTTAAGTTTTTTAACTGCTCGTTAATTGGTAATAAAAGCATACATTTCCTAGTGCCGTAATAAAGATATTCTTGAAGCTTATATTAATCACGCTAAAAGTGCTGTTGTTTTTATAACAGGCATAAAAAAAGCGACTAATGAGTCGCTTTTTTTATTCATAAGGCTGGGGAATTAACCCATACCATATTTTTTTAATTTTTTGCGTAACGTGCCGCGGTTAATGCCTAACATTGTTGCTGCACGAGTTTGGTTGCCACGTGTATACTGCATAATAATATCTAATAATGGTGCTTCAACTTCAGATAAAACAAGCTCATATAATTCTGTCGTATCTTGGCCATTAAGTTGTGCTACGTAACCTGAAACAGCTTGACGTACTGAATCACGAAGTGGTCGTTGAGTTATTTGCCCTGTAGCAGGAATACTGGTTGTTGTTGTAAGTGCTTCTGAAGAAATATTTTGTTCAAACATGGCTATTAACTCTTTAATTACTAATGATTTAAAAAATTTTCTAATGCATTTAATTGCTCAAGAGGGCAATCAATACCATTAAATTGTCGTTTAAAGTAACCTAACTGATCTTGCTCTTTTAAATACCATCCGACATGCTTCCTAGCAATGCGCGGCCCCATCACTTCCCCATAGAAACCATGTAAAGCTTTTACATGGCTCAGGAGAATAGAGCTTATTTCCATTTGTCCCAGAGGAGCTAGTTGCTCACCTGTTTTGAGATAGTGGTTAATTTCATTGAATATCCAAGGTGCACCTTGTGCTCCTCGTCCAATCATAATGGCGTCGGCACCAGTGTAATCAAGCACAAACTTGGCTTTCTCCACTGATGTGATATCTCCATTGGCAATCACAGGGATCGTTACATTTTCTTTGATTCTTTTTATGGTGTCATATTCAGCAAATCCATTATAAAGACATTGCCTTGTACGACCATGCACCGCAAGTGCTTGGATACCAGATTGTTCTGCAATTTGTGCGATTTCAAGACCGTTTATACTTTCAGGATCCCAGCCAGTACGAATCTTCAAAGTAACAGGAACATCGACGGCATCGACCACACTTTCTAAAATTGCTTGCACAAGTTTAGGGTGAGGCAATAAAGCGGAGCCTGCTTTTTTCTTATTCACTTTTTTGGCTGGACAACCCATATTAATATCAACAATCTGAGCACCTTGCTGCACTGTTAACTGTGCAGCTTTGGCCATTGCAAAAGGCTCAGAGCCTGAAATTTGCACTGATCGAATGCCAGATTCATCATGGTAGTCCATTCTTAACTTAGATTTTTGACTGTTCCATACACGCGGATTAGATGACAGCATTTCAGAAACAGCAAGTCCTGCACCAAGTGAGCGGCAAAGCTCTCGGAAAGGGCGATCAGTTACCCCTGCCATTGGCGCTAGAATAATATTGTTATCTAATTGATACTGCCCAATACGCATATAAAATATACAATCTCTCTAACTCAAGGTGGCGTAGTTTACGCATCTTTGCAAACAGAATAAAGGTTAATAAGTAACCATTTGAAAATTATTTCGCTTGCAAATTAGTCTAATTTAAGTTTTTGTATTATTTATAGACTTTTTAATACCCGAAAGCCGTGCCCACTCATCTTTGATCTGAGCTTTGTCCATTTCGAACCACTGACCATAAACTTCAATTAATTCATCAGCTTGCTGTTCCAAAATCCCTGATAAGGCTAATAAACCCTGGTCTTTGATTAATGCTTCTATATTGGTTGATAACTCACGCAGTGGGCCTGCAAGAATATTGGCAACTAACAGATCGGCGCGAATTCCATCAGGCAGATCCGCTGGCAGATACAATTCAAGCTGCTCAGATACATTATTACGTTGTGCATTATCACGGCTTGCTGTGATTGCTTGGGGATCGATATCAATACCGATAACGCGTTTTGCGCCTAATTTAAGTGCGGCAATCGCTAAAATACCTGAGCCGCAACCAAAATCGATAACCACTTTATCCTGTAAATCTTGTCCATCTAGCCAAGTTAAGCAAAGCGCCGTTGTTGGGTGAGTACCGGTGCCAAATGCCAGACCGGGATCAAGCATCACATTAACCGCATCAGGATCAGGAACTGGTTTCCAACTTGGACAGATCCATAAGCGTTCACCAAATTTCATGGGATGAAAATTATCCATCCACTCGCGCTCCCAATCTTTATCTTCAAGCGGTTCAATTTTTAGTGCGAAGTTGTCACTTAAAAGCGGACTTTGTTTTAGTTGCGCAAGTACCTGCGACATATCGCTAGCTGCATCATAAAGTCCGGTGATATCAGTGTCACCCCAGAGGCGTGTTTCGCCGGGTGCAGGCTCAAAAATAGGGGTATCATGTGAGTCAGTAAAGGTTGCAGATAGCGCGCCACTTTCCATTAACAGTTCGCCGATATCTTCAGCATTTTCAGAAGTTGCATTCAGTTTTAATTGTATCCAAGCCATAATTTTTACTCGTAGTCAGTATAATGACGCAAGAATACAGGGGAAGCGCATAATAATATAGTTTTACATAATGGTTAATCTAAGTGGGATAAGAACAGTCGATGATAGTGGTGAAGAAATTGCGGTTCTATTTTGAGGGCATTGCCAACTGCTATTTTAGATAAAAAAAAACCTAACAAAGTTAGGCTTGCCTATAATATGGCTTTTATTATCAATAATAAAAGCACATAAGAAGATCATCAAAGTGGGTGTGCTACACCTTAATTTCTTAAGGTCGGGATAGACTGCCCTATTTTTCCCTCTTGCGTAACCTCCTACCTGATTGTTTTTGTGATCAATTTATAAAATCGTTCAATTACTTAGTATAGTTGTTGGCGTGCTGCAGAGCGAAAGAGTAACCCTTGGCACCCAACCCGCAAATCACCCCTTGTGCGATATCAGATAAATAGGAGTGTTGGCGGAAGTCCTCGCGGGCATGCACATTGGAAAGATGCACTTCAATAAAAGGGATATTTACACCTAATAGCGCATCTCGAATAGCGACGCTGGTATGAGTGAATGCTGCAGGATTAATTATGATGAAATCAATCTCATTAAATGAGCTATGAATCTTTTCAATAAGCTCATATTCTCGGTTTGATTGTAAATGGGTGAGTTCAATATTTAATTGTAACGCTTCATTGGTTAAGTCTTGAATAATATCTTCCAGTGTATTTTTTCCGTAAACCTCAGGCTCACGTTGACCGAGTAAATTGAGATTTGGCCCGTTTAAAACTAACACTTTAATTTTCTGTGACATAAAAAACTCCTAGAAACCGTTGATTTGGGAGTTTATCTGCTCTTCTGTAAACTGGCTAGCATTCTCTTTTTTAAATGCCGAAAAGCGGATTAATTTCAATCATTTTGATATCTAAAACAGATAGCGAAGGAAAGCTTCAGCAGGGGCTTTTCTTGAAAATTATTTTCAGCTGTTATAGCAATAACAACAGAGAACTAGAACTAACGACCTGAAATTTTGCTGTAGCCTTTGTCTAATCAGTTTACTTTTACATTTCTTTTACTAAAATAAGGCGTGAATAGATGGGTTTTTATAGATGGTTTTGAGTGACGCAGGGTCCCTCTTAATGACTGACTAGGGGATATTATGTATTCCATGAAACGAGAAAAAGGATTTGCAGTACTGACATCTGCGCTGTTATTAAGCATCGCAGGTATTGCATTTACCGCCAATATGGCCTCGACGCAATTGATTGATAATCAGATTGTTGCTAACTACTACCGTAATAATGAAGCCTTTATTAATGCTGAGTCGGGTATGAATTTCGTCCTCAGTAAACTTACCGACAGCGCGCTCGCAACCCAATTACTTTCCACACTGCCTACCGAATATCCAGATGATGCTCACCATTACCGAGTTGAAGTTAAACAAATTGACGGCAATACTCTGCAGATAATATCTTATGGCACCTCTGTGGATGGTAGCGCTCACCGGACGATTCAGCTGGAGGCTAACTATCTGGTTAATCGTAATCCGCCCGTCGCCCCGCTATCGAGCAATGGCAAATTAAATATAGATTCTACTGCCAATCTTAATGATGGCTGTGAAGGGTTAACAGCAGCTGACTGTATTTCAGACGGAAATATTTCAGCCTATATGATAATAAGTAATCCGGATGATTCTGTTGTGCCTGATCCTGTAAACGAGGTGGATCTTCTCTGTTTTGCTAATGACTCGCTCGATGCGAACAATATCAGTACGGATGCTTATTACGGCGATCATTCCAATGAGCGTGTTGTTGATAATAAGGGTGACTGGGGAGATGTGCTCGCACCCGAAGGCTCGGTGTTTTTTGGTATCGCCTCCGATTCTAATTTAGATCCAGGCTCTTTATTTGAAGCGACATTTGGTATTGAAAAAAATGAAAGCAATATGAGCACACTTGAAAATTATGCATTATTGGTTGATATGACCATTAACGGTGCATTAAGTTGTTCTGAGCAGTTGCAGAGGGTTACTGAGGACGACGTTGTTATTTACATTAAAGGGGATTGTGATATCAGCCAAGCGGATGCATCGAAAAGCGCCTCCTCAGAAAATAAACGCTTTACCATAGGCTCTGTTGAAAATCCAAAAATGGTCTTTATTGAAGGCGGCACCTTTATTAATCAACCCAATACTGGAGCATCTGTTGTTGGTTTACTGTAT
Organism: Psychromonas sp.; assembly: GCF_047632995.1. Lineage (GTDB taxonomy): Bacteria > Pseudomonadota > Gammaproteobacteria > Enterobacterales > Psychromonadaceae > Psychromonas. Next base: position 74,962 of record NZ_JBLIEK010000001.1, on the reverse strand, counting down.
TTCCTGCCAGGTGAACACAATGTGGTTGATGCCGATGGCAATATTATTGGAACGGAAGAAGATTTAAGTGTCGATATGGGGGGGATTCGCGTAAACGGGGCGCTACTCACTGAATATAAATGCTCTCATGATGGTTACGATAAAACAGATAAAAATGGCACTAAGCAACATTTTTCCGCACGTTACGACAAAACCGTTCTTAATGATCTATATGAGGACGCGGGAGGAGCGGCAGCATCCAGTAACTACAGTATCAAATCAGGTACCTGGAGGGATTTCTAATGCTAATATCAGGCAAATACAGCGGCTTTTCATTGGTGGAAATTTTAGTGTCATTAGTCGTCGTCAGTTTAGCTGCTGCGAATGTATTTGGTTTACAAAAAATGGTGGGTGAGCAAAATCGCAATAACGTTACACATACTGCTGTTATTGCGTTGGCAACCGATAAAATGGAAGAGGTGTTAAAATCAGCGAGCATTGACGCGGTAGATTTGCTAAACGGAAAAACCGACTCGGTTACCTTAGGTTTAAGCGAAACTAAGTTTAATTATAAATGGTTGATTGCAGGATTGGGCAGCGAAGTGGGAGATAGTATCCGTGAGGTGACGTTACAAATCAGCTGGGAAGACGCCAAAGGGGATGCACAAACCTTCACTTACTCTGAACAGGTAAACTTAAATCTGGAACTTAAAGGGGGAGCTGCATGGGAGCCAACGCCTCCATTAGATATTATTATTTCACTGCTCGAAACAAATGATGTGATCTATTTTGAGCCTAAAATGGGCTATAAAAAAGGATCTTTTGTTATCTATAACAGTGAATTATATGAAGCAACATCTGTTCATTCCGTTGGTAATGGGCACCCTCGAGATGTTGCCGATCCGAATGAAGATACAGGGTGGAAAAATTATGGCCCCATTAATAATTCTGAACTGGCAAATAACCCCGATTTAGCGACCTTATTTGTAGATTAAACGTTCAACTGGGCCTGTTCAGTTGAAGAGATAGTACGGGTAGCGTTAAACCAATTGATCCGTATATGGCGTGCAGCTTAATAATGCGGTGGTGGCATTTCCTCTTCTTCAGAGGCGAGTTGATTTGGCTCCGACTCCTTCATCTTCGTCACCAACAGTGACACTTGCTCGGTTAATAGTTGTAATTTACGTTGCTGAGCGAATATTTCGTTATTTAAGGTTTCTATATTATCTTCATGAAATGCGACTTTCATTTCTAATTGTTCGATACGATTCTCTTGTGTCATTATTTTCTCTATTGTTAGTTTTTAAGCGCGTCTAGTGGCCAAATTTCTAAAAATCCGGCGGAACTTTCGCTGGCAATTTTATCACCATCCCATAATGTGGCGGAGTATACTACAGCTGTTTTGGGACGTGTTTCTTTTCTTGGTGTAACCGTCCAGCTTTGTTGACTTAAACCTGTTTTTACATCCCACAAGGTTATCGTTTTCGTACCATTGCCCGTTAGCAACTGTTTGCCTTCATTGATAAAGCGTACTGAGGAGAATATCGATTGGCGCGCCGTATAAATCAGTGTGCTTTGTAATTTTCCTGTTGTTAAATCCCATATTTGCGATGCTTTTTGAGTGTCAGCAATAAAAGCATAACGTCCTTGATCTTCGAACTTGACCATAGAAACGCGATGATTAAAGGCAAATTCTTGTATTATTTGCGCTGTTTTTGTGTTCCATAAAAAAGCTTTGTGATCGTTGCCGCCCGACAGCGCATAAAGCCCGTTTGCTGATAAATCAACACTATTTATCTTTTCGGTATGAATTGGCATCTCTAAGCGGCGGCCCGTTTGTAAATCAATATGAACTACTTTACCATTTACTTGCCCATACAGAACGTAGCGACCGTTTGCAGAAAGTTGGATATCACGAATAGGGGACTCACTGACTTTATAAAAGCCCACTGATTGTCCTGTTTTGATATCCCAGATAGCAAATTCGCTGCGGCTTGCTGTTAATGCATGGCTATTGTTGGCTGAAATACGCACTATGTAAATATCATTATCTTGTGCGTTGTGATGTTGCCACTGAAACAATAATTTATTGTTGCGGTTATCCCAGAGGCTTAATCCGTGATGAATAGAAGAGATAACCGAGTAATCACCATTTTGAGAAATCTCGGCTGTAAAAGCGCCTTCAACCGCATGTTCGTATTGCTGTAGAGGCTGATCTGATTTTGTGCAAGAGATCAAAAAAGAGACAATTAGTAATATAAAAAGTGATTTAAAATAGATGCTTAATGACATATTCTGAATTAACTTTTGGTTAAAATTAGCTTTAAGGTTAGTATAGGCTGATAAATTTTGATACTTTATTTTCTGTATTTCAGAGAACAAAAGAGTATCGTCGCATGTTTTACCTTATAAATATGAATAATTTTGGAGTAACAATGAAAAATGTATTTAAAGTTTCTTTATTAGCAGCTGCAGTTCTATTAACAGTGGGTTGTAATGAAAAAAAAGAAACTGTTGTAGCAGAAAAAGAAGCAGCTGTAACTTTTGAAAATAACCAAGATAAAGTGGCTTATGCAATTGGCACTTCATTTTCTCAGCAGTTTAATACTATGCTTTCTAAGCAAGCTGAGTTAGGTATGGAATTAGATAAAGAAATTGTGCTGCAAGGCATCTCTGATACGTTAACCGGCAGTTCTAAATTAACTGATGAAGATATAATGGTCACGCTGAAAGCTTATGGCGAAAAAGTTAAAGCTGCAGCTGAAAAGCAGAAGATAGACAATGCAGGCAAAGCGGCTGAAGAGGCAAAAGTTTTCTTAGAAGCTAACGCAAAAATGGAAGGTGTCACTGTAACTGAGTCTGGTTTACAGTATTCAGTAATAACAGCAGCTGAAGGTGCAAAACCAAAAGCGGCAGATACAGTAACTGTGCATTACGTCGGTACATTAGTTGATGGTACTGAATTTGACAGCTCTGTTAAACGTGGTCAGCCAGCTACATTCCCACTTAACCGCGTAATTCCTGGTTGGACTGAAGGTCTGCAACTGATGAGTGTGGGCGAGAAATACAAGTTTGTTATTCCTGCTGAACTTGCATACGGCGACCAAGGTGCGGGCTCTATCCCTGCTGGTGCAACATTGCTTTTTGATGTTGAACTACTCGACATTAAAGCAGCCGAAGCCGAAGCCGAAGATGAAGAAGAAGCAGCTGAATAATTCTGTTTTTTTTCTTTTAAAGGTCGCTTAAGTGCGGCCTTTTTTTTGCCTGTGATCTGACGTTTGTGCAACACTCTCCAATTTCCCCTTGAACTAAAAATATCCTAATAATTTCTCTACTCTTTGTTTTTTATTAAGTAACCTCAGCTCGGGATAATGAAAGCGTAAACCCCTTTAATATCATGAAGTTAATTTTCTACTGTATACAGTGTAGATGATTTTGTGTAGTTCAAGGCAAATCAGCGTAGCAATAGCAGGCTATTGGTAGCTGGTTTAACGCAGAAATACGCGAAAGTCGCTACGCTGTATCGATTTGCTTATCCCGAGTTGAGGTTAAATAGTGTATCCTTAGCGGCTAAATTTAAGAGGTGAAATTTATGTGGGATGTCATAATCATTGGTGCGGGTGCATCGGGTTTAATGTGTGCGATTGAAGCGGGAAAACGCGGGCGTAAAGTATTGCTGCTTGACCATGCCAAGCGCGCCGGGCAAAAGATTATAATGAGCGGTGGCGGGCGCTGTAATTTCACCAATTTATATGTCGAGCCCGGTAATTTCCTTTGTGACAATCCACATTTTGTAAAATCTGCATTAAGCCGCTACACACAATGGGATTTTATTGCGCTGGTGGACAAGCATAAAATAAGCTGGCATGAACGTGATCACGGGCAGCTGTTTTGTGATGATAGCGCCAAGCAAATAGTGCAGATGTTATTAGATGAAGCGCAGCAGGCGGGAGTAAAAATTCAGCTGCAGTGTGAAATGTTGAGCCACAGCCAAATTGCAGATAACCATTTTAGCGTGCAGAGTAAGCAGGGGAATTACCAATGCCACTCTCTGGTCGTTGCCTCGGGCGGCTTGTCGCTGCCAAAAATGGGTGCTACACCGCTTGCCTATAAAATTGCAGAACAATATTTATTGCCGGTAAAAGCAACGCGTGCGGGGCTGGTCCCTTTTACCCTGCAGCCAGCACAAAAAGAGCTGTTTACGCCGTTATCCGGCATTAGTTTCCCGGCCACCGCTTCTTGTGAAATTAAAGATAAGCGCAATAAAATAAAAAAGGTAAGCTTTAGTGAGGCGTTACTCTTTACTCATCGCGGATTAAGCGGGCCGGTTATTTTACAGATTTCAAACTATTGGCAAGCGGGCGAAAAATTAACCTTAGATCTTTTACCACAGATAGATTTATTTACAGAGCTTTGCAATGCGCAGCAGGATCACTCGGATCAAGCATTAAAAACATTATTATCACAGAAGCTGCCTAAACGGGTGATTGAGTGTTTATTAACCTCGGCTGACATTGAAAGTCTGCCGCTAAAACAGTACAACGAAAAACAGCTGCAGCAAATTGCAGATCTATTCCACTGCTGGTCTCCTCAGATCAACGGTACAGAAGGCTATCGCACCGCAGAGGTGACATTAGGCGGTATTGATACCGATACTATCTCCTCTAAAACCATGCAATGCAAAAGTGTCGTTGGACTCTATTTTATCGGTGAAGCATTAGATGTAACAGGTTGGTTGGGAGGCTTTAACTTCCAGTGGGCATGGGCTAGCGGCTGGGCAGCAGGGCAGGTGGTTTAGTTTATTCCTAGCTGAGTTAGTTTTTTTGCAGGCTTTCGCTTGTAGCAAATGGTGCCGAATTCATCGTTGGAATTTCGCCCTGACGGCGACCCTACTTTTTCTTAATGCCGAAAAAAAGTAGGCAAAAAGCGACACCCCTAGCCATTTTTTGATCTTGTATTGCTTAACCACTTTTTAACGCACCACCTCAGACATTACATCCCTGTACTGACTGAGGGGGAATTTAGGCCTAGCCTTCTCATAAACCTAAACTGTCGTTTAATTCGCTCCATGATTTTTCTTGCTAAAGCGGTTGCTCACCACAATAAAAACGTACGGAAACTTCTGTGGCCGCTTTGGTTTGATTTATTAAAAGCTTTGGTGCTGTCTTTTGCAAATTACCAAATCGTTCATTTTGTAAAGGGTGATACTTGTCGGCAAAATCATCATCACCTAAAAACATTTGATGCTGTAAATTATCCCAAATAGTTGCATTTCCTCCCTTCTCGGAAAACTGATCAGAATGGTATGAATATCTGCTGCATCAATCAATAATTCATATTGGATTGCCGTGTTAACATATTATAAATGCTCAATAAACTGAATTAAAAATAATGTATGAAAAATTATTAGAACCTATTAACTCCTTTTTAAAATGTACTACTCCGGATTCTTGGGTTGATGAAGCTAAAAAAGCAGAAAACTTACCAATTCTTCTTCGGGATCACTTGATCTGTGAATTAAAAGCTTCTCAAAGTGCCGTGTTTTTACTTAAACGTTATGCCTTAAGAGAAGAGGGGATAGAGCAACTCGGGCAGCTTGTTAAGCCTTATGAACAATTTGCTCATAAGCGTATCGGCAATCTACAAACCCTTAAAGGTAAGAATGTATTATTAAAGCCGATTAAGGCTCGTTCAGACTGTCCGTATGGTCAGGATATGGTCGATAAAATGGTTTTATTGATAAGAGAAGAATTACATCACTTTTATCAAGTATTAGAAATGATTGAAGACAATAATATTCATTATGAACCAATTCCTTCATCACGTTACGCAAAAGGGTTGTTAAAAAAGGTTCGCACTTATGAACCAGAAGCTCTTGTTGATAAATTGATAATAGGTGCATTTATAGAAGCAAGATCTTGTGAAAGGTTTGCTAAAATCGCACCACATTTAGATCCTGAAATAGGGGAGTTTTATCTGTCTCTACTTCGTTCAGAAGCGCGACATTATCAAGACTATTTGGCATTAGCAGAACATATTTCAGGACAAGACATAACCGAGAGAGTTGCTTTTTTTGCGGTTGTTGAAGCTGATCTCATTCAATCACCTGATACTGACTTTAAATTCCATTCAGGGAAGCCAAACTTTTTTTAAAGAGGAGCCGAAGGGCCGGTCTTGCTTTTGCGACAATACAGCTCACTCGGGAATTCAACTAATAAGTGGTCATTAAGCAATAGACATGAATAACCCAATGAAATTGTTTACCCAGATCACTTAATATCTTCAAAAAAAAGTTCAAAGCCATCTTCTTGGCGTTAAATAGTCTTTCTTTCATTTTCAAGAGAATTGACGTGCTAAAGTGCCTCTGCAAACTCCAAGTGTAAAGACCGGCTCATCATGCTCTCCTACTTATATACAAACTTGGTCAATTAACATTAAAACCAAAAGGTAATTTATGGCAAAACCAAACACTAAAGCTCCCTCGAGAAGTGTGAATATTTATTGCAGTAAATGTCAGCATCAACTTTTTAAATATAAAAAAGGCGGAAAAGGCGCGCTTGTAAAATGCTTTAAAGAGCGAATTACTAAAGATTTTACAACAGAAGAATGTACTTGCCCTGAATGTGCAACAGTGTTCGCGAGAGATATGCTAATACGGGGCACTCCTGCCTATAAAATGATCGGCGGGAAAGTTTGGTTTAAATAGGCGCTAAAAGGGGCAGGCATTGCCTTTTGCCACAATACTGCATGTTGATTGTGCTGGTATCGTTGCAAAGTCGACGCACTGTTTCAGTGGTATCTCCAATCACCGTATTCGATGCAAAATGTCGATATAAAGCCTAATACACTCAGTATGTTGGGCTAGATGTGAAATGAAATATCACACAAATTACATTAGAAGCTTTTTACACCCGCAGCCCTTTAAATATATCGTCGATCAATTTTTCTATGGTATTCATGTTATTGGTTATTTGAGCATAAGTTCTTATGCCTATTATTTGAATTTGCAGATAACGCGCTAATTCAACCGGATCTTTTTCCACACTGATTTCACCATTATCTATGGCTTGTTGGAAAATGCGAGTAAAAGAGCCCTCTATGTTTTCTAAAATATGCGTTGCGCTGGCAAGCAAATCCGGGTTATCGCTCTGCGTTAGTTCAGCGATACTTTTAACTATCATGCACATGCCGTTTGGCGCGCTGTCTTTGTTGCAAATAGTCACGCTGCGAATGAATCGTTTCAGACCAGCAAGTACTGTTTTTTCCTGCGCCAGACTATTGGCAAGTTGCTCAGCACCGACTTGAGCATAACGATTTAACGCTTCTTTAAACAAATTATCTTTACTGCCAAAAGCCGCATAAATACTGCCCGGGCGCATATCAACCACATCCTGTAGATTTCTCATTGACGTTGCGTGATAGCCTTTTTCCCAATACAGGTTCGTTGCTTTTTCGATAACTTGATCGCGATTGAATTTTGCTTGTTTACTCATAATGTCTGCCTTAAACAGGTTTGCCTTCATGCTGAAAGTCTAGTAACAATATGTCACTAGGCTTTGATTCTATCGTTTTTCTTACCTGAAATAAGTTATTCTGGTTTTAACGCTAAGACTTTATCGATATCTTCAGCACTGTGACGATTTTCAAGCTGTTCCCACTTCTCACCCCAATCGCGGTTGATGATACAGCCGCGTTGTACTGCCGGACGCGCTAACATTGCTTTTGCCCAACGTTGCAGATGGATGTAATCTTCTGCTTGAAGGAATTCTTTGGCATCGTAAAGCTTGCCCAGAATTAAGTTCCCATACCAGGGCCAGATTGCAATGTCCGCAATACTGTATTGATCACCCGCAATGAATTCATTTTTTGCCAATTGCTTATCTAAAACATCTAACTGGCGTTTAGTTTCCAGGGTAAAGCGATTAATTGGATATTCAAATTTCTCTGGTGCGTAAGCATAGAAATGACCGAAACCCCCACCTAAATAAGGTGCAGAGCCGTGTAACCAGAACAGCCAGTTTAAAACTCGTGTCCGCTTAACGCCTTTTTCAGGCAGCAATGCAGAAAATTTTTCAGCAAGATAAACTAAAATTGATGCAGATTCAAATATAGGTTCAGGATCCTCGAGCGCGCGATCAACTAATACCGGAATTTTGGAATTAGGATTAATATCTACAAAACCCGATGAGAATTGCTCGCTTTCAAGAATTCTGATCATATGGGCATCGTATTCTGCATCCTTACCCAGTGCTAATAACTCTTCCAGCATGATGGTGATTTTTTGGCCATTAGGCGTGCCCATTGAGTACAATTGCAAAGCGTGCTCACCAACAGGTAATGCTTTTTCATGCGTTGCGCCTGAAACTGGACTATTAACACTGGCCCATTTACCGCCACTTTCGGCATCATTAGTCCAGATTTTTGGAGGTGTGTATTGCTTTTCCATTCTTATCACTCCTATATTTTTTTATGTTATCGGCTTTGTTATCAGGCTTTTTTATCAAAGTTGTGCGGGTACAGTGCGCGTGCTGCCTGCTCATCAAAATCAGATTTAAATTCAATGTTTTTATGGATGTTTCTTGCTCTTTCTACTGCCGGACGTGCGTTTATGTCTGCAAACCAGCGTGTTAGGTTAGGATAGTTTTCTAAACCTTGCCCGCCTAATACCGCCGCTGCTTTATCAATCCAACCCCATGCTGAAATATCCGCAATTGAATACTCATCACCCACTATATATTCACGGCCTTTCATATGTGTTTCCAGCACTTCATAATGACGTTCGGCTTCACTCAGGTAGCGATTGATTGCATAGGGCACTTGTTCTGGTGCTTTATGTCTAAAGTGAACCGATTGACCTGAAAAGGGGCCTAAGCCTGTTGCTAAAAACATTAACCATGACAGCATTTCACTGCGATCTTCTGTTTTTCCGGCTAATTTCCCTGTTTTTTCAGAGAGATACATTAAAATAGCAGTAGAATCAAAGACCCGTTTACCCTGGTCTTCAATTGCCGGTGTTTTACCGTTTGGGTTAATTGCGCGGTACTCTGGTGTATGTTGCTCACCCTTCATTGTGTCTACCGGGATCAATTCACAGGCTAAGCCCGTTTCTTCAAGGTAAAGAGCCACTTTCATTGGGTTCGGTGTCGGGTGGAAAAAAAACTTAAGCATAATATTATCCTGTCGTATTTAAGGCGTCATCTGGGAAAGAGTGAGGGTAAAAAGTTGGGGTGCCCCTTCAAAAGCAGAAGAAGCAATCTTAATTTCTTATTTTTTAGTCCAGGCGAATTTTTCAAATATTGGATCTACTGGTGTTTCTGCCGCATGGTTGACGTAGTTGCTGATCACTTTTTGAGACAGACCAAGAATGACTTCAAGAATCTGCTGTTGTCCGTAACCCGCGTCAAAGAATGCTTGCGTCTGTTGCTTCGAAACATTACCGCGGTCACGCACCATGCTTAAGGTAAAGTCTTGCAATGCCTGCAGTTTTTCAGTTGGCATTGGTTCACCGTTACGCAGCGCTTCAGTTAGAGCAGGATCGACCTTCATTGAATGGGCAATACCCGTGTGTGCAGGTACACAGTAATGACATTCATGCTCAACGTTAATGGTTTGCCATACAACGGTTAGCTCTTCTTCATCAAAAGATGAGCTTGCAAATAGTTGGTGTAACTGAGTGTAAGCTTTAAGTGTGTTTGGAGATTCAGACAGTACGCCGAAAAGACCTGGAACAACTCCCATCTGTTTTTTTGCACCCTCTAGGATTTCTTTACTTTCTGCTGGAGCTGACTCGATTGTATGGATTTTGAAGTTTGACATAATGGCTCTCTCTATTGATTTAAATTTATGTAATCGGAACCTTTGTTCCTTGACGTTGAGATTACTATAAACTCAATTGAGCGATCGTTCAAGCTCTGTTTGAGCGATCGTTCAAACAATTGCAAATGTCATGGTCATTAATATTATTTGGCTTTTTTATGGTCGAGATACAAAGGAGCTGTCATTGCGGAAAAAAAGACCAGGTGCAATACAAATTTGACATCCAAGCTGAAGTTTAAATCGGGCAATTGGCTAATCTGTCTCTGTTGGAAAGATGAAAACTGCACAATGATGGCGTTCGCAAGTATTGTTGAGTGATTACAAATCCCCAACAAGCAGCTCAACCAGCTCGGTCAAATCGTGTGCGATAAAATTCGGCTGCGGGACATTTTTAGCTATTAGAAGGTTATTATTCGGGCGGGTAATAAAAGCACCGGAACAGCCTGCCGCTTGTGCGCCGATAGTGTCCCACAGATGGCAGGCAACCAGACATACCCGATCAAGTGGAACCGCCATTTCCTGTGCTGCATAACGGTAGGTTGCCGGATGTGGTTTGAATGAGCGTACCGTCTCGATGCTGAATTGGCGTTCGAAAAATTCCGAGATTCCCGCTTTTTCCAATAATGTTGGAGATTGTGTTGGTGCCGAGTTGGTCAGCGTTGCCAAGCGAAATCCGGCTGCTTTTAAGCGTTTCAATGCCGGTATAACATCGGGATGCGCAGGAAGATTTCCAAGCCGTTCTTTGAATTCATCGAGATCATCGTCGCTGATCGAAATATGATGGTTAGCGCCAACCATTTTAAGTGTGCCGACTGCAAGATTAGCAAAGGGTTCATAGAGACCAGAAACAGTCATGGTTTGCGAATAAAGTACAAGTTCGGCGAACCAGTTACGAAGCGCCAATGGATTTTTGAAAACCCGCAAGAAAAAAGGTTCAAGGGTGGTGATATCGAGCAGCGTCTCGTTTACGTCGAAGAGCAGCACTTCGATATTGTCGTTTTTTTTCATTTTTCGGACCTTGAATTATTGATTGATTGGCGTTTGCTTAATATTGACGGTCGCTAATATCCTAAAGATGATTACAGCCCGGCTAACTCTTCTAGCACCTCTTTGTAAGCGCTCTGCGGGTGTGCGCCTGTCATCGCGCTGTTGCGGTTAAAGATAACTGTTGGCACTCCGGAAATCCCCTGTTGCTGCCAGTAAGACTCTTGTTTTAAAAGGTCGCTTCGGCGTTTACTATCATCCAAGGCTAATGCAGCAGCGGCAGTATCCAGGCCGACACTGCGAGCCTCAGCCAGTAAAACTGCGCGATCTGATACATCCCTATGCTCGCTAAAAAAAGCGGCAAATAAACGCTGCTTTAACTGATGCTGCAAGCCATGTAGATGAGCAAAATCCAGTAACAGATGTGCATCGCGGGTATTAACCATCTTCATCCCTTCAAAGTAATCAAATTTAAACCCATACTCAGCCCCAAGGGCACTGATATTATCGCGGGCTTTGTCACTGTCTTCGCGCTTAGCACCGTATTTGCGTAGCACATGGGCGCGCAGGTCCTCGCCTTGCTCGGGCATGTCGGGGTTCAGTTCAAAGGGCTGCCACTCAATTTCTACTCTATCTTGCAGACCCAATTCATTAATGGCAGCTTCTAGGTGTTTGTAGCCTACGATGCACCATGGGCACACAACATCGGATACAATATCTATCTTAATCCGGTCGCTTATCTTAATATCATCATTCATCATATTGCTCCTCTTATGCCGTTAACAGACCCTAGTAGGTAAAATATAACGGTTATTTATTGCTAAAAATCTGCTCGTTTTGCAGGGTGTTGTTAAGGATCATGGATCATAGTTGATGCCATCACCAGCTTCTAATACTGACAATTTATTGCAATCAAGAAGGTAATTAATGACAGATTACGTAGATATATCAGGTTCAATCAGCGTTTAACTTGAGGATACTATAAACACATCTGAACAGTCGTTCAAGAGTGTTTTGAGCGATCGTTCATATAAATTATTAAAGAGATGAATAAAAAGCATCTTTTGTTACGATATTTTCAGTAAAAGATTTGCGTGTCCTGTGTTTTGGTCCAGTGTTTTGTGGTCTTTTTTATCTGAATAAAACAACGAAATGGAGAATATAAACAAATATTTTTCTTGCGGAAGGCACTTTATCAAGTCTGAAATCAGTTGATTATATTAAATAGGCTACAGTTTAATAAGGCGCTAATTCGGTATTGGAGCGCGTTTTTTCAGATGTCTTGCTCATGATTAAATCTCCCTTCACTTGAAACTCCTTTCTATATTTGCCCGTCAAATAACGAAAAGAGAGTTTTGTTCGCGACACTATGCTGGCGCATAACTCGCAGTGCCGTTTCGGAACGTTTTTTATCTTGATAAGCAAGCACCGCATAAATGGTTGAGTAGCCAAAGTTATAATTGGAGTTATTTCAATAAGATGCTAACTTATTTGAAATTGAAGTATTGAAAGTCAGCAAGCGAAATGTGCTTGTTGACTGGTAATAGGCGTGTTTTACACGAGTGAATATATACTGAAAATCCAGATGTGGTAGTTTCGCACGTCTGGGAGGGAATCTGGTAACAGATCGCTCTACATACCACGATGAACATTCTCTGTCATTTTTAACAATGGATATTTTAAGTTATGAAGAAAGCAGTTTTAATAATATTTATTTTACTGTCAGTTGGTAAAGTTAACGCAAACGAAATATGTAATGAAACGGCAGTTCATGATCTAAAAGATGAGGTGCGGATGCTTAGAAAAGACGTACAAAGGTTAGAAATATTGATTTTGAAATTATCACATACAGTAACTGATAGCGCCTTATCGGAAGATGGAAATGATGTATGGGGTTGCTATATCAAGGATATTAGAGCAGGGGGAATTTATGGTACTGGTCGGACGGAAGCTGAAGCTAAAGGTAAGACTTTAGAAAAATGTACGCTAGAAAATGGAGTGTGTTTTGAAAGTGGGTTGAATTGCTCCTTTAATAAATCGTAAAACATTAACCGCGACTGTTCTACAAGTTGTTAAACTCGACTCATAACGGCTGTCATCATTTTTGCAAAAAACGCAAAAATAATACCTGCGCGCCAGTTAACTCGGCGTTGAGGCTGTAGAATTTCTCCAAAAACAGCGTTTATTTTTTTTCATCTAAGTGTACTTTCTTGTGCGGATCTAATGATTATTATTCGCTCAAAGTGAAATGTAATGGCACTTATTTTAAAGCGAAGAGGCAAACTCGATTTGTCTTGTCAAAATAAATGCATGGCGATTGATTTTTCACAACAAATAATTCCGGGTAGATTTGCATACGCGCTTTCCCATATTGTCGATAATCACCTTGATTTCACTCGCTTTGATGATTGCTACAATAACGCTCAAGGCGTTACGGCAGCTTACCCTACGCCGTTTTTTCTCACCCCTTATTTTCTCGCAGCCATTTTTTTTCATGCTTTATTCTTAGATCTTACTATGCTTAAAGCTGTTTAATAGAATCGTGGCTTAAAAGGGGCCGTTTCATGATCAGTTTTTTTTAAACGGGATTAATCTGTTCTACGCGCCATTTTTGCTGTGTTCGGCGGTAAAATATTTATGGAGTTACCAATGAACTCTTTTTTGAATAGAATTAACAAGCAAAAATTACCCATAAGCTATTTGCTCATCACCTTGATATTTATCTTTTTTGGAATCTTTACAACAAAGGGATTGTATGGCCTAGGTAATATCACAAGAGAGATTTATGAACATCCACTTGTTGTCTCAAATGCCTCTCTTGAGGTAACAAAAATGCACCGAAGCCTGAACGATGCTGCCTTAGCGAATTCGTCTGCTGAAATGGAATTTTCGTTAAACGCTGTAACACAGAGCGAACAAAATGTTTACCAGCAGCTTGATATTATCAGGGAGAATATTCTCGGTGAAGAGGGAAGGACATTAGAGAAACAAACCCGGCAACTTTTTGATGATTGGAAGCCAAGACGAGAAAACGTGGTTAGACTTCTAAAATCAGGCAATAAAAAAGAAGCGATTGCTGTAATAAAAGAAAATGGCGCTGCCTATATCGATAAGCATGAGTTGGGAATGTTGGCATTAACCTTATATGCAAGAAAAAAAGCGGATGGTTTTATCGCACATGCAATAATAATGCAATCAGAGCTTGAAAAAATCACTCTTTTTTTATCGATTGGCGGTGTTTTTATCTCTTTAATTATTGCCTTCACTGCTGTCAGGCTTGTTGCAAATGCAGAGAAGGTTATTCTGGAGGCGAGCAAGCAACTCAATGAGATGGCGCTGCAGGACGGCCTAACAAAAATAGCAAACCGTCGTAATTTTGACAAAAAATTGCAAGAGGAATGGCGCAGGATGATGAGAAGAAAAGAGCCTTTATCCCTCATCTTCTTCGATGTTGACCATTTCAAGCTCTATAATGACAACTATGGACATCAGGCGGGAGACGTTTGTCTCCAGACTATCGCGAATACAGCAGCACAGTTATTTAAACGACCCGGCGATCTTTTTGCACGTTACGGCGGTGAGGAATTTATTGCGATATTGACAAATACTAACCTTGAGGGCGCAACAACTTTAGCAGAAGAGCTACGCCGTAATGTCTATGAGGCAGAAATAGATCATGATACATCTCCGGTCTGCAAGTTTGTGACAATTAGCTGCGGAGTTTCATCTGTGATTCCAGACGAATCAAAAAGCGACCAAGTTTTGCTAAAGATTGCAGATGAGGCTCTTTATGAGGCCAAAGAGCAGGGCCGCAACAAAATTGTTTCCAGAAACATTAATTAATTATCTGTGCCGATAGTTTGATCTTTTTATCTCCATATAACTTAGGAGGCTTTGGCTGTCTCACTGGTTTAATCCCGATGCCGTTTATTTCATGCGGACAGATGTGGAGCGTCCATATATGTCCAGCCCTTAAGTCTTTAGCCTACAATCTAGAGAGGTTAATGAAAATAGTCTACATTTAGGCAAGGGCGAAGCCCTAAGAGCAAATGATTTGTCTATACGTATTAATAAAAAAGATTTGTCGCTTAATTCAATCAGCCCGTTTTTAAAAACAGAATGATCCATTGAATACCAAGTAAATAAAAATCCGTGTGGTTATTAATTTTAAATAAATCGGTTGAAAAAAGAAATTATACCGCCGCGTTAGATTGATGCGATGGCGCATTGGGAGGGCTTTTATGGAAAGGAAATATTTATGGGGTGTTTTGATTTTAGCATCACTAATCAATGCGACTGTAATCGCATCGGAGTTAATCATTTATACAGAAGAGAATCCACCCTCTCAATATACTGATGATACTGGACAATTAACCGGTTTTGCAGTGGAAATAATGGAAGAAATTAAAAACCGCATAGGTGAAACGGCAAAAATAGAGATGAGACCGTGGGCAAGAGCCTATTCAGAAATACAACAAAAAAATAATATCGTAGTGGTTGGAATGACCAGAAATGCAGAACGGGAAGATCTTTTCAAATGGGTCGGACCTTTAGGTATATCAAGAGTTGTTTTGGTTGGAAGAAAAGGAAGTTCAGAAAAGATAAAAACAGTAGAAGATGCAAAGAAGGTGGAGAGAATCGGTACGGTACATATGGATAGTAAAGAGATGCTATTGCAACAGATGGGATTTATGAATTTAGATTATGTGGTAACTCCAGATCAGAATGTAAAAAAATTAATGATTGGCAGAGTAGACTTATTTGTAACCTCAAATCTTGCTTGGAAAATACTTGTTGTTAAAGCGGGATTTAAAATTGATGATTTTGAAGAAACGATTATTTTAGATGATAATCCAGTATATATTGCATTTTCTAAACAAGTATCTGATAACGTGATTAAAAAGTGGAAGGAAACCTACAGGGATATTGCCAAAGACGGAAGTTTAAAAAAAATCTATAGCAAGTGGCTTCCGGGAGAAGAACTCCCCGTCCCCCCGTGCCCATAATAAAGATGATCGATATAAGTTTAGCTGAGCAATAAAAATCATTATTACTCTCTACAGCCGTACCTTCTGTTCGCCCTGTATGATTATAGCGCTGGCATATATGGCTTGCATGACGCTCACTCAATAGCTTGGCTATAATAGTTACAATTTTTCTGCTTATCAGTACAATATCGGTAAATATCCTATTAGGAACCACTCTCATTTTGAAAGCGAATACAAACGACAGTATCAACTGGAACTGGTTGGTTAATCAGGCAAAGCAGCATAAAAAACGGCTGATCTGGGCTAATGTTATTGCGCTTATTGCGACGGCTATCAGTGTCCCTATTCCTCTGCTGATGCCATTAATGGTTGATGAGATATTGCTTAACAAACCGGGCAGAGGCGTTGATTTTATTAACCATTTTTTACCCGAGTCGCTGTATCAGCCGGCCAGTTATATTGTCGTTATTTTTCTCTGCGTGATTGTTATGCGTACCCTCAGCCAGTTATTAAATATTTTGCAGAGTCGCCAGTTTACGCTGGTTTCTAAAACCATCACCTGCGCTATCCGTAATCGCATGATTGATAAATTGGGACGTATTAGTATTCGCCAGTATGAAACGCTCGGCAGCGGCGCTATTAACGCGCATATCATTACCGATATAGAAACCATTGATAAATTTATCGGCTCGACGTTAAGCCGTTTTATTATCAGTTTATTGACCGTTATCGGCACTGCTGCGATCTTATTGTGGATAGACCTCTATCTAGGACTGTTTATTGTTTTAGTAAACCCTTTTGTGGTGTATTTATCACGCAAATTAGGCGCGCGTGTAAAGCACCTCAAAAAGAAAGAGAATCAGGCATTTGAAAGATTTCAGAGCCGCTTGATAGAAGTATTGGACGGCATCTACCAGCTGCGAGCTTCCAACCGCGAAAAAGATTTTTTAAACGGGCTTAAAGGACAAGCCGATGATATTCGCAGTAGTGCTGACAGATACGCCTGGCAGAGTGAGGCCGCTAGCCGCAGTTCATTTTTAATATTCCTGCTAGGTTTTGAGCTGTTTCGGGCGACGGCGATGTTAATGGTGTTATTCAGCGATTTAAGTATCGGGGAAATTTTTGCTGTATTTGGTTATCTCTGGTTTATGCTCTCTCCCGTGCAGGAGCTGTTAAGTATCCAGTTCTCCTGGTACAGCGCGTCTGCCGCGATTAAACGTATTAATAGTCTGCTTCAGGTTGGGGAGGAGGTGCGCGGTATCAGTAAAGTGAATCCGTTTATTAACTGCTCGGCGGCTGACGTCTCTATCCGTAATGTTAACTTTGCTTATGATAATGAAAGGCGGGTGTTAAATAATTTATCGTTAACCATTCCTGCCGGTAAAAAAATCGCGCTGGTGGGGGCGAGCGGCGGCGGAAAATCGACCCTGATCCAGCTGCTGATTGGTGTTTATCAGCACAGTAGCGGTGAAATTTTATTTAATGGTGAAAAAAGCACGGATATCGGTTTTGATATTATCCGCGATAATATCTCAGTGGTACTGCAGCAGCCAGTTCTCTTTAACGATACATTGCGCCATAACCTCTCTCTGGGCGTTACTTACACTGATGCGCAGTTATGGAAGGCGCTGCAGGTTGCACAGCTTGATGATGTGATGGCGCAGCTTAGCGATGGTTTAGATACCCAACTAGGGCGTCAGGGAATTCGTCTCTCTGGCGGACAGCGTCAGCGGGTTGCGATCGCGCGGATGGTATTAACCGATCCTAAGTTTGTTATTTTAGACGAAGCCACGTCAGCGCTCGATACCGCCACCGAAAGCGCGCTGCATAATGCGCTTAATACCTTTTTGGCCGGACGCACTACCTTGATTGTGGCGCACCGCTTGTCGGCGGTAAAGCAAGCCGATCTTATTTATGTTCTCGAAGACGGGCAGATAACCCAGTCAGGAATACACAGTGATTTAGTCAAAACCGAGGGGGTATATCAGACCCTTTACGGTACGGTTCAGAACGCCTTTTAACAGATCCACCCCAGATTTTCAGAGATCCTCTAAACTTATAATGAAAAAAATACCGACAGGTGAAGCCCCAGCACCATGCATTATCAAATAGTGAATTCTTTCCTTTTTTTAGCGAATAAAATTGACATCGAGTCTTTAGGGTATATTCTATAAATCATATATACGATAATTCATATGTGTATTAATGAAACATAAAAAGAATTTAATGAGCGAAGTAACCTGTTTTTGCTCGTGCACACTAAGTAATAAAGGTGCTCTATGGATCCTGTCCAGTTTTACAAATGCTTAGCCGACGATACTCGCCTGCGTTGCCTCTTACTGATCACTATTGAGCATGAACTTTGTGTCTGTGAGCTGATGGAAGCGCTGCAGGAGATTCAACCGAAAATTTCCCGTCATCTGGCGCAACTGAGAAAATGTGGGTTGCTGATCGACAACAAGCAAGGGCAGTGGGTGTTCTATCAAATCAATCCGGATTTAACCGATTGGGCAAAACGTGTTCTAACAGAAACTACAGATAACAATAGAGACTATCTAATAGAAAGCAGACAAAGGCTGTCTCAGATGAAAGGTCGCCCTGAGCGATTGCAACGCTGTTGCAATCAATGAAGCTGCGACTTCTTTGTTTGCTTTGCACTAAAGGCGCAGCATTGGCAACGGTTGTTGGCGTGTTGGTCGAAGTCCCTGTTATGTTGTCTTTAGTTTATTTTGCCAATACAACCAGTCACTGGTTTGGAGAAGCTTAATGTTTGAAATTTTTACCGATTTAGCCGACTGGCTAACTTACGACCTATTACAGCTCACTACTGGTAGTAAGCTTGCCGATGCGCTGCACTTTTTTATCGAAGACACCAGTAAGATTTTTGTCCTGCTGATTGTGATGATCTACGTGATCGCTCTCCTGCGCGCCTCCCTCAATGTTGAAAAAGTACGTGATTATCTGTCTGGTAAACATCGTGGCATCGGTTATCTGATGGGGTCAAGTTTTGGTGCCATTACCCCGTTTTGTTCCTGTTCAAGTATCCCCGTCTTTCTCGGGTTTACCTCCGCGGGTATTCCCGTTGGCATTACCATGTCATTTTTAATCACCTCACCACTGATCAATGAAGTCGCAATACTGCTGTTGATGAGCTTACTGGGCTGGAAATTTACAGTTTTATATGTACTTGTCGGAATGACTGTCGGCATGTTAGGCGGATTGTTTCTCGATCTAATCAAAGCCGAACGCTGGTTACAGTCGTTTGCAGCAGAGGCGCTAAAACGCGGACAGCTGCAAATGGATGCAGAGGGTGCTTCGGGAGTTCAAGCGGAAAAGTCCCTCTCCTTCAGCAGTCGCCATCAATTTGCAAAAGCGGAAGCCTTGGAAATATTCGGCCGGGTCTGGAAATGGGTTATTATCGGGGTTGGGCTCGGTGCGGCTCTACACGGGTTTGTCCCCGACGGCTGGATTGCAGCACATTTAGGTGAGGGGCAATGGTGGTCTGTACCTGCGGCAGTTTTATTAGGTATCCCGCTATACTCTAACGCGACTGGGATCATCCCGGTTATGGAAAGTCTGCTCGACAATGGCTTACCAGTAGGCACCACCCTGGCATTTTGTATGAGCACAGTGGCGGCGAGTTTCCCAGAATTTATTTTACTTAAACAGGTTATGCAATGGCGACTATTGGCTATTTTATTTGCCATATTATTAGTTGCTTTTACATTAGTTGGGTGGATTTTTAACATTTTCACCCCTTTATTATGAGGAATAACAGATGAAAAACATTAAAGTACTAGGTACAGGCTGTGCAAAATGCAAAAACACAATCACACTTATTAATCAGGTTGCAGAGCAGCTTGGCGTGCAGATTAATCTGGAGAAGATAGAAGATCTTCCGCAAATTATGGCCTATGGCGTGATGAGCACGCCTGCGGTTGTGGTTAATGAGCAGGTTGTTCACAAAGGTAGCATGCCATCACGAGAACAGATTGAATCCTGGATCAAGGAGTAAGTTATGAGCGCAACAGCCCCTGAAGCATTGCCGGAAGCAACACAATATTGCCCGACAACTTCTTGGAATAAAATTAACAGCGAAGAGATCCTGCTGCTCGATGTTCGGGAAACGCAGGAGGTTGAGCAGCTTCGCTTTGATGTGCCCAATTATTTAAATATTCCCCTTTCCCAGTTAGAGGATCGATTCGCAGAAGTGCCTCAAGAGATGCCCGTCATTGTTGCCTGCTTAGATGGTTCGCGTAGTTTAAAGGCGACTTATTATTTGATGTTTCAAGGTTATAGCCATGTGGCGAATATGAAATTCGGCCTAAAACGCTGGGTTGCAAAAAGGTTTCCTGTTATAGGATCGCCTGATGCCATTGAAGATAGCGCGACAGGCAGCTGTTGTTCGCCTGCAGATACAGGGGGCTGCTGCTAACTGCAGAAACATTGACGGCAGCAAAAATGCAGCGTCATTGTCTGTCCGGTAAACTGATGCTTTATGGAGGTTAACAAAATGAGTCACGATCATAGCCATAGTCCGCAAGAATACGGAAAGCTGTTTGCAATCGGTATCGCGTTAAATATCAGTTATGTGGCAATCGAAGCCTTTTATGGCTGGCGTATCGAATCATTAGCCTTACTCGCTGATGCCGGTCACAATCTCGGTGATGTTGCCGGGTTACTGTTAGCATGGGCTGCCTTAGCGGCAGGTAAAATACTGCCGAACAGAAAACATACCTTTGGCTGGAAAAAAGCGTCTATTTTTGCGAGTTTTGTAAACGCAACAATATTACTGACAGCGATGGGGGCGCTTGCTTGGGAGGCGATTTCCCGACTCGGTCAGGATTCACCAACGCAGGCTAGCACTATTATCTGGGTAGCGGGTGTTGGTGTTTTGATTAACGCATTAACTGCCTGGCTGTTTATCAAGGGAAGCAAAGAGGATCTGAATATACGTGGCGCCTTTTTACATATGGCTGCCGATGCCTTGGTTTCTCTGGCGGTTGTTATTTCTGCTGCACTCTATCTGCAATGGCAATGGCAGTGGCTGGATCCTGTTATGAGTTTGCTTGTCGCGGCTGTTGTGGTAATTGGCACCTGGTCATTATTCATTAAATCACTGCATCTTTTATTTGATGGCGTTCCTGTCGATATCAACACCCGTTCGATAATAAACTACTTTAATAATCATCCTCATATCTACCGCTTTCATGACCTGCATATATGGGCCATTTCAACCACGGAAAACTCGCTCAGTGTACATTTAGTAAAAGAGGATGAGAGCATTGAGAATTCATCTTTATTAACCAGTGTTAATAAAGATATTCATGATCAATACAAGATATTTCACACTACCATACAGATAGAAACTAAAGAGTTTTCCCGTCAATGCGCTTCGGAACACTGCACTGATTATTAACGGTTACTGCATTACGGGCTTTTATTCGTGCCTATCCGTTTTATTATTTATACGGGCAAGTAGCCATTTTATGCTTTTAACTGGTCGTGGTACTTTTGTTTAAATTTAAGGAATTTAGGGGTTACTACCATAGCGCAGTAGCCTTGATTTTGATTTTTTAGATAGTAGCCTTGATGGTAATCCTCGGCTGGATAGAAAGAGGTCAATTCAACCACAGTAGTTTTAATCGACTCCTGATAAACATGCGCATCACACAGACTTTGGATAAACGCTTCTGCCTGTGATTTTTGTTGCGGGGTGTGATAAAAAATAGCAGAGCGATATTGACTGCCGATATCATGACCTTGGCGGTTTAACTGGGTGGCATCATGTAAGCTGAAAAAGAGGGTTAGCAGGGTCTGGTAACTGATCTGCGTGTCATCAAATTGGATCTGCACCGCTTCAGCATGGCCGCTTAATCCTGTACAAATATCCTGATAAGTGGGCGATTGTGTGTCGCCGCCGGTATAACCCGAAATAGCACTATGAACGCCGTGCACCGCATTAAACGCCGCTTCGATACACCAAAAACATCCGCCTGCAAAGGTTGCTGTTGCAATTGCCATTCTATTTTTCTCCTAAATTAGCGTTTCTTTGCTTATATTTATCTTTACTTCTATTTAGTTAGCTAGTCTTATAAGCTCTACGCAGTTTTAATATAATGAATATGACTGACAACACTAATCATAGCTATTCTATAAGCGTTTTATTTTTAAGCGGCGAGTGCGCTGTGTTCGCCACTGGCAAGCACGCTTATTCAATGGATTTGCTATCACATTTGGAATAAAAATAATGAGTAAAGGCCAATTTCTGCTGCTATTTTTAACGCTGATTACAGCTTCAGCAAGTTACGCGCCAAGCGCTGCGGCCAAAGAGAAAGCTGCGGCACAAGAAAAAAAAGCACAGCGTGTTGTAACAGTATACACAGATACAGTGCGTTACCAGGAAATATCACAAACCCTTGCTGTTATCGGAAAACTGCAATCCGATCAGTTTGTCAGTATTGCGCCGCAGGTGACGGGTAAAGTAAAAAAAATCAATGTTATCGCCAACCAGAAAGTAAAAGCCGGGCAGCTGCTGGTACAGCTCGATGACAGCAAAGTGCAAGCTCTGTTATCAGAAGCAACGGCTTATTTAAAGGATGAGCAGCGCAAGTTAAAAGAGTATGCCACGTTAGTTAAAAAAAATGCGATCACTAAAACCCAGCTCGATGGGCAGTCTGCAGTGGTTGAAATCGCTCAGGCAAGATTAATGTCCGCCACAGCACAACGGCAGGAGCATAATTTACGCGCGCCATTTTCAGGCACTATCGGCTTAATTGATTTCAGCCTGGGTAAAATAGTGGCGAGTGGCAGCGAATTATTAACCTTAGATGATCTCTCCGTGATGCAGCTGGATTTACAAGTGCCAGAGCGTTATCTGTCGCTGTTATCCACGGGGATGAAAATCACAGCCAAAAGTCGGGCTTGGGAAAATATTGTTTTTGACGGACAAGTAACGGCCATCGATTCTCGAATTAACCCCGAAACCTTAAATCTGCGTGTACGCGTTAAATTCAATAATCCACAGAACAGATTGAAACCGGGCATGATGATGTCGGCAACACTCGGCTTTCCTGCTGTTAATGAAGCGATAATTCCGGTGCAGGCGCTCGAGTATTCCGGCAGCAAACGCTTTGTTTATATTGTCAATGAACGGGGTATAACGCAACGCAGCGAAGTGATTTTAGGCGCGCGCATTGGCGATCAGGTGTTGATTGAAAAAGGGGTTAGTGTTGGCGATAAAATAGTCGTGCAGGGGTTGGTCAATATGAAAGACGGGTTGAAAGTGAAAGATCTGGCCAATGTTGCAGATCTGCAGGAGAGCAATTAAATGTGGATTTCCGATACCGCAGTTAAACGTCCGGTTGTGGCTGTCGTAGTCAGTTTACTGCTTTGTGTTTTTGGCACTGTTGCGTTCAGTAAGTTATCGGTCAGGGAGATGCCCGATATAGAAAGCCCTGTTGTTACCGTGATGACCCGTTACGGGGGCGCTGCCGCCAGTATTATGGAAAGCCAGGTGACCTCTGTGTTAGAAGATCAAATAACGGGCGTTAGCGGCATTGATGAGATCACCTCGGTGACCCGTAATGGCATGTCACGGATAACCATTAGGTTTGATTTAGGCTGGGATCTAACCGAAGGGGTGAGCGATGTGCGCGATGCGGTCGCCAAAGCGCAGCGCGGGCTGCCGGATCAGGCTGACGATCCTATTGTGGCTAAAAACAGCGGCTCGGGTGAAGCCTCGCTGTATATTAATTTAAACTCCTCAAAAATGGACAGGACCCAGTTAACCGATTATGCGCGGCGCGTATTACAAGATAGATTCAGCCTTATTTCGGGTGTCAGTTCGGTGGATCTCTCCGGCGGTTTGTACCAGGTCATGTATGTCAAACTTTCCCCTGATTTAATGGCCGGCCGAGGCGTGACCAGCAGTGATATTGTCGCGGCGCTGAAAGCGGAAAATGTTGAAAATCCAGCGGGTGAAGTACGTAATGATACCACTGTGATGTCGGTCAGAACGGCGCGTCTCTACTCCCAACCACAGGATTTTGATTATTTAGTGGTGCGCACTGCCAGTGATGGCTCTCCTGTGTATTTAAAAGATGTCGCGCAGGTATATGTCGGCGCCGAGAATGAAAGCTCATCGTTTAAAAGTGACGGCGTGGTTAATATCAGTTTAGCTGTTATCCCGCAATCGGATGCGAACCCATTAGAGGTTGCCGATGCGGTCCGTCAAGAGGTGCAAAAAATTCAAAAGTTCCTGCCTGATGGGGCGCGTTTAAATGTTGATTATGACTCGACAGTATTTATCGCCCAATCTATTAAGGAAGTTTATCGCACGCTGTTTATCACCGCCGGTCTGGTTATTTTGGTGCTTTACCTTTTTATTGGCCAGGTTCGCGCGACTATCATTCCTGCAATCACTGTGCCGGTATCACTGATCTCGTCGTTTATTGGCGCTTATTATTTTGGCTTTTCAATTAATTTAATCACCCTGATGGCGCTGATTTTATCGATTGGTCTGGTGGTCGATGATGCGATTGTGGTGGTCGAGAATATCTTTCATCATATTGAGCAGGGCGAAAGCCCATTAGTTGCGGCTTATAAAGGCACTCGCGAGGTGGGATTTGCGGTTATTGCCACAACGTTAGTGCTGGTGATGGTCTTTTTACCTATCTCCTTTATGGAGGGGATGGTTGGTTTGCTGTTTACTGAGTTTTCGGTATTGCTTGCTATGTCGGTTATCTTTTCTTCACTGATTGCGTTAACACTGGCACCTGTGCTCGCCAGTAAAATATTAACAGGCAATGCGAAGGCGACGCGCTTTAATAAAATAACGGAATCACTGTTTACTCGTTTAGAGGCATTTTACCGTCAAGCCCTTGCTAAGGTGATGAAATTGCGGCTGCTGGCTCCTGTGATTATTTTAGCCTGTATCGGCGCGAGTTTTTTGCTTATGCAGCAGGTGCCCTCGCAGCTTGCCCCGCAAGAGGATAGGGGAGTGCTGTTTGCATTTATTAAAGGCGCAGAAGGGACCAGTTATAATCGTATGAACGTCAATATGGATATTGTTGAACAGCGTATTTTACCTCTGCTGGGAGAGGGAGTGATTAAATCATTTAGCACACAGGCGCCTGCTTTTGGCGGTAATGCGGGGGATCAAACGGGATTTGTGATTATGGTGCTCGAAGATTGGGATAAGCGCAGTGTTAATGCAAAGCAGGCTTTGGCTTTGATTGCTGAGGCGTTAAAGGATATTCCCGATGTGATGGTGCGCCCCTTGATGCCCGGGTTTAGAGGCGGCTCAGGCGATCCTTTGCAATTTGTACTGGGCGGATCGGATTATAGTGAACTGCAAAAATGGGCGCAGTTACTGCAAAAAGAGGCGCAGGCGGCTGGCGTGCTAGTGGCGAGCGAACTTGATTATTCTGAAAAAACACCCGAACTTCTGGTGACCATTGATCAAAAAAGAGCAGCTGAATTAGGGATTAGCGTCTCAGATGTTTCCACCACGCTGGAGATCATGCTCGGCGGGCGCAGTGAAACAACTTATATTGATCGCGGTGAAGAATATGATGTTTATCTGCGCGGTGATGAACGCAGCTTTAATAATGTCTCTGACTTAAGTCAGATATATATGCGCTCACAAACGGGAGAGCTGATAACACTCGATACCATTACCCATATTGAAGAGGTGGCCTCTGCGCATCGGCTTTCACATAATAACAAACAGAAATCGATCACCTTAAGCGGCGGTGTTGCGGCAGGGTACACTTTAGGTGCAGTGCTGGATTTCTTGGATGCTAAGTCGATTGAGTTGCTGCCCAGTGATATTTCTGTTGCTTACTCCGGCGAGTCGAAAGAGTTTAAAGAGAACCAAAGCAGTGTGTTAATTGTATTTTCTTTAGCCTTGCTGGTGGCGTATCTGGTGCTGGCTGCGCAATTTGAAAGCTTTATTAACCCGCTGGTGGTGATGTTTACGGTACCGATGGGCGTACTGGGTGGATTTTTAGGTCTCTATTTTATGGATCAAGGTTTAAATATTTACAGTCAGATAGGGATGATCATGCTGATTGGTATGGTCACCAAAAATGGTATTTTGATTGTGGAATTTGCCAACCAGCTACGCGATCGTGGTATCGCGTTTGAGCAGGCGATTATTGACGCTTCTGCAAGGCGCTTGCGTCCTATATTAATGACCGCCTTTACCACTATCGCGGGGGCAATTCCGCTTATCTTATCCAGTGGCGCGGGCTCTGAAAGTCGTATTGCCGTAGGCACTGTGGTGTTTTTTGGTATGGGATTTGCGACCTTGGTAACGCTGATGGTGATCCCGGCAATGTACCGGCTGATTTCAGGCCGCAGCCATTCACCCGGTTTTGTTGAGGCGCAATTAGAAAAAGAGTTAGGTAAGGTAAACAGTGATGGGTGATGAGTGATGGGTGATGAGTGATGAGTAAAGAGTGATGGGTGATGAGTAAAGAGTGAGTAGTAATGAGTGATGGGTGATGAATAAAGAGTAAGCCTTAAACAGTAGTGGATAAGGCGGCTAAAGGAAATTTAGGTGTTCTCTTTTTCCTGATGCTGCTCCACGCGGTTGCGGCCATTATTCTTGGCAAGGTAAAGCGCGCCATCAGCCTCTGCAATTATATCTTCTAACGATTTTTCTTTATCGAAGCAGGAAGTGCCGATACTGACCGTCATATTGATCTCATGCTCTCCACAAAGGATCGGAGTGTTGCTCACGCTCTTACGAAGGCGCTCGCAAATAAGCCGCGTTTGCTGCTGATCGACATTTGGTAAAATCAACACAAACTCTTCGCCGCCATATCTACATAAGCTATCGAAGGTGCGCAGAGTGCCTTGTAAACGGACGGCCAGTTCTTTTAATACTTCATCACCGACTTGGTGCCCGTAAGTATCATTAATAAATTTAAACTTATCTGCATCAATCATAGCCAAACCGAGTCCCCAGTTTAAACGACGGCAACGAGAGGCATCCTGCACTAACTGATCGGCAAAAAACTTGCGGTTGAACAGTCCCGTTAAATGATCATGGGTGCTGATTTCCTGCAAATCTAATGCCTGCTCAGTCACATTTTCGAGCAGTTTTTGCGCAACTGCGATTTCAGTTACATCATAAATAGCCACACCCACAGCGATAGTGACGTTATCACTATTTTTAACGGGGAAGTAAGAGCAGTTCTGATACATAAAATCGACATCGTCGATAGAAGATTGAGTACTGGGAAGTTTTAATAGATAGGGTCTTTGTTCCCAAGACGTAACAGCTTGATTGTTAAGTACTAATGTCGTTTTTATTTTTTTATTTAACCAAGCTTCATTTACATCGGGAAAAAAACCGGTCAGTTTGCGGTGAATAATCTCTTCCGATTTAATGCGGCTGTGAAGTTCCATAAAACGGTTCCAGAATATAACATTCATACGCCTGTCTAGGATAATAAAACCGATACTGGATAGCTCCTGCAGTAGTTTTGAGAACTCAGTAAATTGCGGTTCTCCCATTAAAGCAACCTTTGCAGCGCGTTGTGCAAGTTATCTAAACTGTTTATTTTCAGCGATATTATATTGTCACAGCGTAAATCAATATCTTTAATAAAAAACTTAATTTCAAATAATAGTGTTTGGTGAGTTTCTTGATGTTTTTGTTTAAAAACAAAATTCTTTAACTCAGAATTTGGTTTATTAAAAGCGATAATGGATGGATTAGTGAGTTCAATATCCAACGCAAGTTGCTCCGCCAATCCCGACAGACAGGCGCTGTTAACCGCATTGGAGACATCGAGCAGCATCTCTTGTTGGCGTTTTTCGTCAGCAGCATCACTCTCTTCATAGCCAAGGATCTTCACTAAATCAGTAAAGTTGTGACCACCGATAATAAAGGTTGAACGTCCCTCAATATCACCAATAAAATATTGCTGGATAATATTGACTATTGGGCTGCTCAATTCTGCTTTTGAAGCCCAAGCATCCAGCTTATCTGCATCTACCATCGCAACATTGGGCACATTTAGCGTCACCCTATGCTCAAAAACCTCAGACAATTTAGCGCCGGCCCGACCCATGCCTATATTGGCCAACTCTTTTAGTGCGTCTATCTGGTAAGGCGTAAATTTATTGATAGTAGTCATTAAATCACTCCATGATGTTTTAGCATGGAAAGCAATGTTTCGCTTTCGATAGGTTTGGGAAAAAAGTCAACGGCACCGCGTTCTTTGGCTATCTTTCTGGAACTCTCTTGAACATCTGCTGAAATGATAAATACCTTACTATGATAGCCGCGTTCATTGAGTGTCTGCAACACATCCAGGCCATCTATATCAGGCATCGTCAGATCTAAAAAGATGACATCAAACTGTTTAAGTTCGCACACTTCCAATGCTTCTTCTCCGCAGATCACTTCCATCACATCTACATCCCATTGCGAGGGGAGTGCGCGTTTAATCATATTTCGGGAAAAAGTTGAATCATCAACAATTAACAAAGATGTGGACATTATTTTTCTCTCATTGGTCGTTATAGTGCATATTGGCGGTTATTGGCTACCCAATCGAAGTTATCGGTTCCATTGCAAGTATCGCATGATTAGTGCTAGTAATAAGCCTAAATTTGGTCAATTCTTCATTAACTATAAAAGATACAGACAACACTTATAGAGGTCAATAACTCGGCTTGTTCAATATGAGATAAGTCACGAGATAAATTTCTCACTATAAATAATGAGCAGATAGAAATATTTTGGCGATATAATGCCTTACTATTACGACTTTGAAATAACCGGATTCCATAAGATGACCAATAACAGTAGATTCTCACAAGCAGCAACACAACTATTAAAACGACGGGTGAGCGGAACAAAAGCGCAACGATTAGATGAAAAAATTTGCCCTCATTCAATTGAAGACGCTTTGGCGATTCAAGATGAGATGAGTGCGCAACGTCAGGATGGTATTGGCGGCTGGAAATGCCTTTTACCGCCAGCGGAAGATCAGCTGGTAGTCGCGCCCATTTTTGCCGATACAATTCATCGCGGCGCTGTGTGTAAATTATTTGCCGATAATAAAATGGCGCGTATTGAACCGGAAATTGCTTTTATTTTAGGTAAAGATCTGCCTGCGCAACAGAGCGATTATAGTCTGGCTGAAATTGATGATGCGTTGGCCGGCTGTTATATGGCTCTGGAGCTGATGCAGGATCGTTTTGTTGAAAATAGCGGCGCTTTGTTTTATGAAAAACTGGCCGATTGCCTGGTTAATCAAGGTCTGTTTATTGGCCCGGAGATAGATAAACGGCTCGCCTATAAAGCCAGCACCATCACCATTAAGATTGAACAGGATGAAAAAAAGCAAACTTTTTCGGGTAAGCACCCGAATCAATGGCCGCAAAATCCTCTCTATTGGCTAATCAATTTTATGAGCAAACGCGGTACCGACTTTAAAGCCGGTCAGGCGATTATCACCGGCTCCTATGCGGGCATTATTGAACTCAATTTTGATCTGGATACGGAAATTGAATATGCAGGGCTAGGCAAGTACAGGCTTGAGTTTAAAGAGTTAGTTTAAAAGTTTTGAACTAACTCTTTGTTATAAAAAAGAAAGTGTTTCTTGGTTGTTTCTTTTTTTTATTGCGTAATAATGTTTCTTTGTAAAATTTATAAGTGGAGCATCTAAGATGCCAAAATCTGCACAGCCTATCGCCACGTCTCAGCAAGCGTCAGCCGCAACTAAGAAACAGTATCAACCTAAACCATTTGTTGAACTTAACCATCCGCAGTGGTGTAAAAATGCCACCATTTACGAAGTCAATATCCGCCAATATACCCAAGAGGGGACATTTAAAGCGTTTGCTGAGCACCTTACGCGTCTGCAGCAATTAGGTGTGGATATTTTGTGGTTGATGCCTATCCATCCCATTGGTGAAAAAAATCGCAAGGGGGAGAAAGGCAGCGCCTATTCGGTAAAAGACTATACAGCGGTTAATCCCGATTACGGCACGTTAGCTGATTTAAAGGCGTTAGTGAGCAAAGCACACAGCATGGGGATGTACGTTATTTTAGACTGGGTAGCCAATCATTCCGCTTGGGACAATCACCTCACTAAAACGAATCCAGAGTGGTATAGCAAAGATCATAACGGCAATTTCCAGCCTACCCCCTGGTGGGACTGGTCGGATATTATCGATTTTGATTATTCAAACCCGCAGATGCGCGAATATATGACAGACGCACTGAAATACTGGGTAAAAGAGGCCGACATAGACGGCTACCGCGCGGATGTGGCAGGTTTTGTGCCGACCGATTTTTGGGATAATGCCCGCCGTGAACTCGATCAGATTAAACCTGTATTTATGCTGGCGGAATGGGATGCGCGCGATCTTCATAAAAGTGCATTCGATATGACTTATGCCTGGTCACTGCATGAGGTGATGCATGAGGTGGCGATGGGTAAAAAAGATGCGTCGGCAATTTTTATGCATTTTGCGCATATCTTAAATTCATGGCCTGATAATGCGATTCTGATGAACTTTGTCGATAACCACGATAAAAATTCTTGGGATAAATGCATGTTTACCCGTTTTGGTAAATATCTGCACAGCTGTATTGTTTTAACCGCAACGGTTGAGGGGATGCCGCTTATTTATAGCGGTCAGGAGGCGGGACTCGACCGGGAGTTAGCTTTTTTCGATAAGGATCAGATAGTCTGGCAAGAGCATGAGATAGGAACAATCTATCAGCAACTCTTTACCTTAAAACATAATAATCAAGCGCTCTGGAATGGTGATTGGGGCGGTAAAATGATCCCTGTTATCAACGACAAAAGCGATACTGTGTTCTCATTTGTACGCCAGAAAGGGCAAGATAAAGTATTTGTGGTTTTAAATTTTTCAGATAAAACGCAATGCGTAAATTTTGCTTCTGATATTCAATATGGCTGCTATCAAGAGCTGTTTAGCCAATCTGAAGCTATTTTTGAGGCGCAATCGAGTGAAACAATAGAAGCGTTCGGTTATCGGGTTTATGTGAAAAAATAACAGTTTAAAAACCAGCATAGCGCGTACAGATCTGCTGTGCTGGTATCAATTTTGGTTATTTATCATATTCAGTAATGACGGTTAATCTATAAATAGCGCCAATAAATCATTTAAATATCTTCGCCCTAATGCGCTTACCTGCCAGCTGCTGGTATCTTTGCTGAGCAGCTTTCTGGCGATCGCTTTTTCAATGGGCTGATTGATGGTGTCTATACTCAGTCCGGTATAGTCTTCAAATTCAGAAAAGGGGATAGGTTCAAATAGACGCAGGCGATTGAGCATATATTCAAAGGCTAACTCATCGCTTGCGACGCTATTTGATTCATCCAGAAATGGCTGAGAACTGTCCAGATAGCCTTTTGGATGTTTGATTTTACTGCAGCGAATTATTTTGTTCTGCAGTGGTAGGGTCAACTTGCCGTGCGCGCCGCAGCCGATACCTAAGTAGTCGCCAAAACGCCAGTAATTAAGGTTATGCTGACAGTTAAAACCGGGTTTGCTATAAGCGGAAATTTCATACTGCAGATAGCCATTGTCCGCCAATAGTTTTTGTCCTGCTTCTTGGATATCCCATAACAGATCATCTTCTGGCAATATCGGGGGATGTGAAAAATATTGGGTATTGGGCTCAATGGTTAACTGATACCAAGACAGATGGGTTGGCTGTAAAGCGATTGCCGTTTGCAGATCCTCCAACGCATCATTGAGACTTTGATCCGGCAATCCATGCATGAGATCCAGATTAAAGGTTTTCATGCCCACAGCAACGGCTTGTTTAGCAGCGTTTTTTGCCTCCTGCGGCCCATGAATACGGCCCAGTTTGGTCAGTTTCTGCTGCTGAAAACTCTGCACGCCAAAGGAAAGTCGACTGATACCTGCCTGTTTAAAGTCGCTGATTTTTTGGTTTTCAATGGCGCCCGGATTAGCTTCAAGGGTGATTTCGATCTCTTCTTTAAAGGGGATCTTTTTTTCTATCTCACGCAGAAACCAGCCGATACCTTGCGCGGAGAGTAAACTGGGGGTACCGCCGCCAATAAAAATGGTCTCTAATCGTCGCCCTTGGACATAAACCAGATCATTGCTCAGATCTTCTAATAGCGCCTGCAGGTAATCTTGTTCGGGGATCTCGCCGCGCAGTTTATGTGAATTAAAATCACAGTAGGGGCATTTTTCAATGCACCAGGGGATATGGATATAAAGGCTAAGCGGTGGCAACAAAAGCATGAAAAAACCTATTTTGAGAGCGGGAATAACCCATGGCGACCATGGGAATAATTGGGAGGGCTGTTAATTTAACTGTTCTTTTAACCGTTCAACTAATTGGGCTAATGCTTGGCCGCGATGGCTTAGCTCATTTTTACGCTGCTTGCTCAGCTGCGCCGAGGAGCAGTGATCGCTTTCAACCCAAAAAACAGGATCATAACCAAAACCGTTTGCGCCCTGCTGGCGGTCGCTTATCACACCTTCCCATGTGCCTTGGCAAATAATAGGAGTCGGATCGAGATCGTGACGCATATAGACTAAAACACACTGGAAACGCGCGCGACGGTGTTCGCTGCCCACGCCTTCTAATTTATTGAGTAACAGATCTATATTATCTTGATCGCTGGCATTTTCACCCGCAAAACGGGAGGAGTAAATACCGGGTTGGCCACTTAAAAAATCAACCTCTAGACCTGAATCCTCCGCAATCGCAGGCAGACCGGTTACTTTGGCTGCATGACGTGCTTTAATAATGGCATTTTCAACAAATGTAGTACCTGTTTCAGCGACTTCTGAAACATTAAAATGACTTTGCGGTAAAATTTCAATGGCAAAGCTGTTCAGCAGCTGGCTCATCTCTTTTACTTTGCCTATATTGCCTGTGGCCAAGACCCATTTTTTTTTCATTTTTTTGCGCC
Source organism: Psychromonas sp. (assembly GCF_047632995.1). GTDB lineage: Bacteria > Pseudomonadota > Gammaproteobacteria > Enterobacterales > Psychromonadaceae > Psychromonas. The sequence goes on along the minus strand of NZ_JBLIEK010000001.1, from coordinate 42,243 downwards.
TATCTTTTAATCGACATAAAATTTATGCTGGAATTTAAGAATATTGGTTTTATTCTGCGAGTTTATTTTAATTTTAAAGTTAACAATCTCTTCGTTGCCGAAGGGGTAGGTCGCAATATAATAAATTGCATCTCCTTCTACGATTGTTTTAAATTCTAACACCTGGCTTTGCCCAAGCAAGTTGTCTCCACTACCTGTTAGCTCTGCTGATACCGCCTTGAGCTTTGCCGTTTTATCGAGAACGGTAATATTAATAACGCCAGTGTATTTACTGCGTTTAATGCCGTAATGTTTGGCGATATTCGGTGTTATAAAAGTGGATGGCAGGGCGATATAATGCACTTGTAGATTGCCGAAATCTTGGAATTGCTCAGCAATGGTCGGCAGACTGACACAGAGCAGTATCGATGCGCAGAGAATTTGATAAAATTTGCCCATCATTATTCCTTATTCTTCATTAGTGTTAGTAAAAAAAGCCGGCATCTGTTTTGGGCTAGTAATGCGTACCCGTTTATGGCGATTTAATAACCCTTTTTCCACTGTAACTGCACTTTTAGGGACCTTGAACTGTTTACTGAGAAATTTAACTAAATGCGCATTGGCTTTGCCGTCAATAGGCGGCGCAGTAATGGCGATTTTAAGTTCATCTCCGAGCAAACCGACAAACTGATCACGGCTGGCTTTAGGTTGTAAAACAAGGCGGAGCAAAAGGTCTTGCCCCTCCTGTTGTAAATACACCGCAGACACTAAAACAGTCGGCTTAACAGATCATTGACTAGCATCTCTAAAAACTGCAGACCGACCAGAACTACGATCATCGACAGATCGAGTCCACCGATAGGTGGAACAAAACGACGCACAGGTGCGAGCAGCGGTTCACTTAACTGAATCATGACCGCTTCAATGGGATTCTGCCCACGGCTTACCCAGCTTAAAATTGCGCGTAAAACCAACACCCAAAATATAAGTTTGAAGACAGCAGTCAATAATATAACCAATGCCGAAACCAGGATCACAACCGGGTTGAATGCCGCCCCGACAAGCAGACTCAAGGTGATGATTTTAAGCGCCGCCACCACAAAAGCAAACAAGATGGTGGCCAGATCCCAGCCAGCAAAGCTGGGAATTATTCTCCGCAGCGGCCCGACAACAGGCTGCGTTGCTTTGATAATAAACTGGCTAAACGGGTTATAAAAATCAGCACGAGCAACCTGTAACCAAACACGTATTAAAACCACCATAATATAGAGGTCAAACAGGGTATTGATTAGAAAATTAACTGCATTCATAAAGTAATCTCTCTTTTTATGTTAAGTCGGGTTAAAGCGACTTTTCCATTTCTATACCGCGGTCTGCAACTGCCTGCATCGCTTTAGCAACAATATCACTTAACCCTAATTCGTTAAATGTACGCAACCCTTCTGCGGTTGTGCCGCCTTTTGAAGTAACATTTTTACGCAATTGAGAGATACTAATATCAGCGTTTTCTTTAACCATTTCAGCGCTGCCCAGTGCCGTTTGTAAAACCAGTAAACGTGCCTGTTGCTCATCAAATCCCATCTCCATCGCTTTAGCCTGCATCGCTTCCATAAACAGAAAGAAATAAGCGGGAGCCGAGCCTGCTGCTGCGGTAACTGCGTTGATCATAGCTTCATCTTCAATCCAGACGATTTCACCCACTGCAGACATCAATTCGCCGGCAAAAGTTTTGTCCGTTTCACTGACCTGCTCTGAAGCGAATAAACCAGTCATCCCTTTTTGCACTAAGGCGGGCATATTGGGCATAGCGCGGATAACCGCAGTATTAACACCCACTAAAGATTGTAGGCGTTGTACGGAAATGCCCGCAGCAATGGAAATAACGAGTTTATTGCTGAAATCGATACCTTGCTCGCTAAGTGTTTGACAAACCGTCGCCATAATTTGCGGTTTAACGGCTAAGACAATGACGTCACACCAATTTGTCGCGTCTATATTGTCTTGAGATCCTTTAATTGCATGTAATTTAGTGAGTTTTTCTGTGTTATCTACACAGGGATCGCTCGCGCAAATAAAATCGGCTGGGTAACCGCCTTGCACTAAACCACTGATAATGCTGCCTGCCATATTGCCCGCGCCGATAAAAGTAATTTTTTTATGTAACATGTTTATACCCTTTTTAATTAGTTTCTTGATCCAAAAATATCACTGCCAATGCGTACCATAGTACTGCCGCAACGAATGGCGCTGTGCAAATCTGCGCTCATTCCCATCGACAGTGTATCAATATCCGGATACAGTAATTGCAGTTGATGGTAGATGTTATAGAGTGTATCGAATTGATTTTCAAGTAGCTCGATATTTTCTGTTTTTTTAGGAATAGCCATAATGCCGCGTAGTTTTAAATGCGCTAGACTATTTACTTGTGACGCCAGTTCAATAACTTGCGATAAAGTAGTACCCGACTTGCTTGCTTCTTCGCTAATATTAACCTGCAGACAAATATTAAGTGCGGGCAGGTTGTTAGGGCGTTGATCGTTTAAACGCTGTGCAATTTTAAAACGATCAACACTTTGTACCCAGTCGAAATTTTCAGCAACTGGGCGTGTTTTATTCGACTGTAATGGGCCAATAAAATACCAACAAATAGGCTCATCAAAATCAGCATCGGCTTTGATTTGTTGAATTTTTTCGATGCTTTCTTGCACGTAATTTTCACCAAAATGGCGTAAACCAGCTTGATAAGCCTGTTTTATTGCAGAAACCGGTTTAGTTTTACTCACGGCGAGCAATTGAATTTGATCACTGTCACGGTGTACTTGACGAGCGGCATAAGCTATTTTGTGTTTAACGCTGGTTATTTGTTTAAAAATATTATTAATCATAAATAGGATTTCAAATTATGGATATCACAGAATTATTGGCTTTTAGTGTAAAGCATAATGCATCAGATCTACACCTTTCCGCTGGAGTTCCGCCCATGATCAGGGTAGATGGTGAAGTTCGCAAGATAAATGTGCCAGCATTAGAGCATAAAGAGGTGCATAGTCTCATTTATGACATAATGAATGATAAGCAGCGTAAAGATTTTGAAGAAAAACTGGAAACCGATTTTTCATTTGAAATTCCTGATTTAGCGCGTTTTCGTGTTAATGCATTTAATCAGAAACGCGGCGCTGGTGCGGTGTTTAGGACAATCCCAAGTAAAGTGTTAACCCTGTCGGATTTAGGCGCGCCAGATATTTTCAAAAAAATATCTGATTTTCCACGCGGTTTGGTACTGGTAACCGGGCCAACGGGATCGGGTAAATCAACCACCTTAGCGGCTATGATAGATTATATTAATGACACTCGCCATGAGCATATTTTAACGATTGAGGATCCGATCGAGTTTGTACATGAAACAAAAAAATCACTGGTAAATCAGCGCGAGGTTTTTAAGGATACATTGAGTTTTGATGCTGCCTTACGAAGTGCTTTACGTGAGGATCCTGATGTTATTATGGTCGGCGAAATGCGTGATTTAGAAACGATTCGCTTAGCATTAACCGCTGCAGAAACCGGGCATTTAGTTTTTGGCACATTGCATACTACCTCTGCGGCAAAAACCATTGACCGTGTAATTGATGTGTTTCCTGCCGCAGAAAAGGGGATGGTTCGCTCTATGCTCTCTGAATCATTGCGCGCAGTTATCTCCCAAGCGCTGCTTAAGAAAAATGGCGGAGGGCGTGTGGCAGCCCATGAAATTATGATGGGGATTCCGGCAATCCGTAATCTGATTCGTGAAGATAAAGTTGCCCAGATGTACTCGGTTATTCAAACCGGGATGGTGCACGGTATGCAAACGTTGGATCAATGTTTACGCAATATGGTTGCCCAAGGCACTGTTTCTCATGCAGATGCGGCGCAAAAAGCGGCTGATCCTAAAACATTCTAAGGTGGATTAATTTATGTTAAATAAATTATTAAAAAAAACAGATCAAGTAAAAGCATCTGATCTTTTTCTTTCAGTTGGCTTACCCCCGACCATTAAACTTAACGGACGTTTGGAGTCATTATCTAAAACGACGCTAAGCAGTAGCGATATTTATGCCTTATGTGAAGAGGCGATGGGGGAAGAGCGCTTTGCGAAATTCAAGATTGATAAAGAGTCTAATTATGCGCTTACCTCTGAAGAATCGGGGCGCTTTCGGGTTAGCGCATTTATGCAAAAAGAGCAGCCCGCTATGGTTATTCGCCGCATTGAAAGTAAAATTCCAAGTTTTGATGAGTTATACCTGCCCGAACAGTTAAAAGAGATCTGTATGGCACAACGCGGATTGATTTTATTTGTCGGCGCAACGGGAGCGGGCAAATCGACAACGCAGGCTGCAATGGTCGGTTACCGCAATCAAAACTCATCAGGTCATATTTTAACCATCGAAGATCCCATTGAATTTGTCCATGAGCATGGGCGTTCGGTGGTAACTCAACGAGAAGTGGGAATTGATACTGAATCATTTGACGATGCGCTGAAAAATTCATTACGCCAAGCGCCCGATGTTATTTTAATCGGTGAAATACGTACTCAAGAAACGATGGAGTTTACCTTAACTTTTGCAGAAACAGGGCACCTCTGTATGGCAACGCTGCATGCGAATAATGCCAATCAGGCCTTAGATCGAATTCTCCATTTAGTCTCGAAAGAGCGTCATCGCCAGTTCTTATTTGATCTGTCTGTGAATTTACGCGCCATTGTTGCGCAGCAGTTAATACCCACCGTTGATGGTAAAGGCCGCCGGGTTGCTTTTGAAATATTGTATAACACGCCAACCATGGCGGAAGCCATTCGTACCGGCGAGCTCCATACTATCAAAGATATTATGAAAGGCTCGGCGGAGCATGGCATGCAGACCTTTGATCAAGCGCTCTTTAATTTATATGAAAAAGGTATTATTGGCTATACGGAAGCCCTGGCGCATGCAGATTCTGCCAATGATGTACGCTTAATGATTAAATTAAATTCAACGGAAGGTAAAAAAAGCTTAAACAAGGGCGCATTAGATGGTGTTACATTAGGTTTTTAATATTCGTGTAATGTGTATTTCATAAAAAAAGCGACAGCCGTCGCTTTTTTATTGACGAAAAATAATTGTTAGGAGCCACCATGTTAGTTGTACTTTCCCCAGCCAAAACGCTTGACTATGCCACCCCTGCGCATTTATCTGCATTTTCGCAACCCGAGTTCTTGGCGCATAGCCAGCAGCTGATAAGCCGTTGTCAGAATCTTTCCATGCAGGAGATCGCATCATTAATGAAAGTGAGCGATAATATTGCCGGTTTGAATGTGGCGCGATTTAGCGAATGGCATACTCCCTTTTCATTAGATAATGCCAAGCAAGCGCTGTTTGCCTTCCAAGGCGATGTTTATACCGGGTTGCAGGCACAGACATTAACGATTGGTACATTAAACTATGCGCAGAGCCATTTGCGTATTCTTTCCGGTTTGTATGGTCTATTAAGACCGCTTGATTTGATGCAGGCTTATCGCTTAGAGATGGGCACACGATTAGACAATGAACGAGGCGCTAATTTATACCAGTTTTGGGGAGAGGTGATTACACCCGCCTTAAATAAAGCGCTCCAAGCACAAGGTGATAACTTACTGATTAATTTAGCATCAAATGAGTATTTTAAAGCTGTGAATAAAAAAGAGTTTAATGGAGTCATTATTACGCCCGTTTTTAAAGATCAAAAAAAGGGGCAATATAAGGTCATTAGCTTTTATGCGAAAAAAGCGCGCGGTTTGATGGCTCGCTATATTATTGAGCAGCAGTTAACAGAGGTTGAGCAGTTACAAGACTTTTCTGCTAATGGTTATTATTTTGTGGAAAGTGAATCGCAGGGGAATGAGCTGGTTTTTTACCGAGATGAAATATAATGTAATGGTTTGAGGTTAAGAGCTGCGAGTCTCGCAGCTCTTAATTAGCGTTCTTATTCTGCCGAATCTTCTTTTTTACCTTGACCTGCCCAGCTTGGTTTACCTTTCGCTTTGACATTACGGTGGCGCTGTTTGCCCATATCTTCTTTTTTCTTCAGTCGTTTGGCTTTTTGCTGGTTTTTTAGCTCATCCGCACGCTCTTTGCCTTTTTTGCTGACCGGTTTTTTCAGTTTACGTTGGCTAACGTGTGCTTCTTTATGGCTTGGACGTAATGATTTGATCACGCGACGTTTGATTGTTTGCTCTGTATAGCGTTCAACTTTTGCCAGCATATCTACATCATGTGCTTCAATTAATGAAATCGCAGTCCCCTTTTTACCCCCGCGTGCGGTGCGGCCAATACGGTGCACGTATATATCTGGGCTGCGCGGCATATCATAGTTAATGACATGAGTGACATCAGGCACATCAATACCGCGCGCAGCAACATCTGTGGCGATTAAGATATTAATCTTGCCCGCTTTAAACTGTGCTAATGCGTGGTTGCGTTTTTCCTGGTCCATCTCGCCACGCAGATAACAGCAGCTAATTTTTAGCTCTGTAAGTTGCGCAACCAATTCAGCTAAACGATCACGTGTTTTTACAAAAACGATCACTTTTTGTTGCTGCTCATCTTCTTTTACTTCCTGCTGCAAAATAGCCGCTAATAAGTCTAATTTATGTTCCGGGTTATCAGCAAGGTGGGCCCATTGCATGATTTTTCCGCTTTCACGACGAGAAACCTCTGCGCTAAGCTGTATTGGATTATTTAATACCTCGCGTGAAAATTCGCGTAGACCCTTACCTTCTAATGTCGCTGAAAATAGAGAGGTTTGCTTGCGCCAGCGTGTTTCTCCCGTGATGCGGTCCATCGCTTGGATAAAGCCCATATCTAGCATACGGTCCGCTTCATCAAGAATAAGTGTTTCAACTTCGCGGCAATCAAATGCTTCTGAGTCGATATATTCCATTAAACGGCCCGGCGTCGCGATCACTATATCAACAGTCTCTGTGATCACGTGTTCTTGCTCTTGGTAGGAGATGCCGCCTATGATATTACCAACAACAAAATCCGTTCCTGCAACCAGCTGCTGGGCAACTTCACTTATCTGTACCGCCAGTTCTCGTGTTGGAGTTAATATTAAAACACGAGCAGAACCGCCTCTTCGACGCGGGAAGTCAATTAAACGTTGTACCGCAGGTAACAAGAATGCCAATGTTTTACCGGTTCCGGTAGGGGCGCTCGCCATTATGTCCCGTTCATCCATTGCCGGAGGTATGGCTAAAGTTTGAATGCTTGTTGGGCGTTTGTGGCCCATTTTAGCAACGGCGTTTAATAGATGTTGGTCGAGCTCAAGGGCTTCAAAAGACATGCAATTTCCAAATGACAATATGTATAAAAGGACATTATAAAGCAAAGCTTACAATTGTGATAAGAATAGTTTAGATAGATACGTGGTGATAGATACGCGATAAAAAAAATAGGCAAGCGGGTGGGATAATTATCTTGCTGTGTGGTGCTTTGATTGATCACTCTGCGCGGCTATTTAAGCCGCGCAGTGTGATGCTAAACGCATTCAGCGCTCAGCAAGCCGGAATTTTAAAAACTATCTTGGTAGCGTTCATTGACTGCAATGATTTGCCCTTTGTGTTTGTTAAACGCCGCTACAACAAGTGGATCAAAATGTAAACCTGACTGGTCATTAATAAACTGCAGCACTTCTTCAATTGGCCATGCTTTTTTATAGCAACGATCATGTGCGAGCGCATCAAATACATCAGCCAGCGCGGCAAGTCGCCCGATTAAGTCTATCTCTTCACCTTTTAAGCCATTAGGGTAGCCAGTGCCATCCCATTTTTCATGATGCTGATAACTAATTAAAGCGGCATATTTTAAAATATCTTGGCTTGAATAGCGTACCAGCTCATAGCCAATCTCAACATGAGACTGCATTATCTTCCATTCATTGGCATCCAGTGCGCCCGGTTTATGGAGAATATAATCGGGGATACCTATTTTTCCAAGATCATGCAGTGGTGACGCGGATTTTATTTTTTCCGATTCGGCAATGCTGAAGCCTAATTCAAGTGCAAGAATTCGCGTTATTTCAGCTACGCGGCGAATATGGTTACCTGTTTCTTTGGATTTTCGTTCAATTGCTTCGCCCAAGAGGTAAACAATTTCACGTTGACCCTCTTCAATTTCATGACGAAGCTCTTCATTATCGAAAGAGGTTTTGGTATTACTCGCAAATAAATCCAGCAATGCTATATCTTGCTCTGAGAGTGAAGCAAAACCTTCAAAATAAAGAATAATACAGCTGTTTGAACTGCTTTGCATATTCATAACAAATGCATCCGAAGTGTAAATATGGCGTTGTTCGGCCATACTCCGGCTAATCATTAATGAGGCACTATCGGGTAATTTTTCTATATCATTTAGTTCGGTTAAGTGCGCGAAATCACCACGCGCTTCTATCAGATGGAAAACCGTTGGATTACAATAAATGCCGATAGAAGAAAGGGCATATAAGGGGGTCAACGAGCACTGTGCAACTAGTTTTGACAGATAGTTAATCGTTTCGTCAATAAGCGTTTCGTATGTGATCGCATCAAAAAGGGCCGACGAGGATTCAACAACGAGCTCAAGACCTTTTTTGTTTTTAGTCAAACTAATAATATTTTGGTAGGAGCGCAACGCGCTACACATTAGCGTATCGAGTTTAATGCCACTAAGTTCTGTTTTATTTTTGTAATCAGAAATATCATATTCGCGGATAATTTTTCTTTCTGGTGCTTGTCCTGGCTGGCCTGTTCGTAACACGATACGGGTTGATTTGTTGTTTAGTTCATTACGAATGGTTTTAATCAGCCGTAATCCTGCGTCATCGGTTTCCATTACCACATCGATTAATGCAACCGCAATATCATCATGTTCTAAAAACAGCTGCTCTGCTTCATATGCAGAGTACGCGCTTAAAAAATGTAAAGGGGTATCGTCCCATTCAAAGCTGGAAAGTACCAATTTAGTGACTGCATGCACTTCTTTATCATCATCAACAATCATCACCTTCCATGGGCAAAGGTGTAAAGAAAGTGGCTCTTCAGCATTTGTAGTATCATCTTCTATAAAAAGAAGATCATCATCATTCATAAAAAGATCCCGATAAAATTATATAAAATGGGTGCACAAATTCAAATGTAACATCAACTAGAAAATATTGCGTCCTGTGAAGACGGAAAAGTAGTATGAGCTTCTTTGTACCATGTTATTGCTATATTTAATCAGTTTTCTTGCAGTTTGTGATTAATTTCACGTATCAAATCTCTATATTGGCAAGTCTGTTCAAATTTTAATCTGTTAATTTTCGTGGCAGATTATTTTTTCCTCTATATGTTCAGTGGAATTGCCGTGTTAGCTAGGCCGAAAATCAGAGTACGAAGCCCAGCTTGGCTATTATTATAAGTTACCTTTGTAGTACTGATAAAACCCCATTACTTTAGAGACATAGGCTTGGGTTTCAGGATAGGGCGGGATCTGTTTGTTATACCGCCTTACCGTGCCCTCTCCCGCGTTATAAGCTGCTAAAGCCAGTTTTTTAGTTTTAAACTCTTTTAATAATTTATAGAGATATTCTGTGCCGGCATCGATGCTTTGCTGGGGATCGAACGGATCGCTTACAGCAAAACGTTTGGCGGTAACGGGCATCAACTGCATTAAACCTTTTGCGCCCGAAGATGACACCGCCGTGCGCCGATAACTCGACTCTGCCGTGATCACTGCGTGAATAAATGCCGGCTCTAATTGGTATCTGTTGGCTGCCCGAACGATTAGCGGGTGATATCTATTCTGCAGCTCTTTGCTATTGGGTATGGTTATATTGGTGTAACTTTTTTCTTTCCAATTTTTAAATGAGCCACTGCTTTTATTGCCTTTACTGCGCAGTAATAAACGGTAATCATCATTGACTTTAGTTTGTGAAAAAAACTGATCACCATTTATATCTATATACATATAAATATCCGCTGCCACTCTATTACTCAGCAGTGAAACCAGTAATAGCGAGGGGATTATTCTCGCTAGTTTATAAAAAGTCCATTTTTTCATTGGCAATTTAACCACCTGTAGGTAAGGTTTGGCTGAGTGTAGGAACGGTTGTGCTTGTCGATTTTGCCGGTTTGAATGCCTTGTCCACATTCGCCAGTTGCTTATCAAGCGGATACAGATAACGGGCATACTCTAATAGCTGCTCGGCTTTTTTCGCTTGGTTATTATCGCGGTACGCCAGATAGAGGAGAATATAAAAATACGATCTAGGCGTGCTCTCTATGGTTTTTTCTGTCCAATCTATAACCTGCTGAATCTCTTCCGGGTTATCAAGTCGTTGCGCCATGGTTAAGCGAAAGTAGTTAAGATGGAAATCAAACCTATCGGCAAATACTAATGGATTAACTATATCCATTAGTAACCTAATATCAGGTTGTTTACTGCGCTCATATTGGGTTATTTTAGCTATGGTATAGAGATTCGTGACCATAAACGCTGCACAGAAAATAGGAATTAATAAGGCAAATACACGCAGTGCAAAGGTAGGTGCAAAGCGTTTACTTTGCATTGTTTGCGATTCATAATCGACATAAAACACCAGTACTAATAAAACCAGCCAATGTAAAGCAGAATGGTAGAGCGGGTATTCGGTTTGGGTATGCAGGGCGATCGGGACAACCAGCGCCATTAAAGCCAATGCGTGCGCTAATTTAAAGGCGCGCAATAAGCGCAGAAAAGAGATAACCAGCAGCAAGATTGCCACTATCGGCACTATACCACCTTCAACCGCCCAGAATAAAATGTCATTATGGGGGTGGGTTAGGTAGGCTATTTCAGGTTTTGAAGTGTTATTTTTAACCTGCTCTGCGGTATTGATTAAATAACTCCGAGAAAAACCACCATAACCGTAGCCCATTAACGGCTTTTCTTTAATCATCAACAGACTGTGTTTATAGAAATCTAGACGGACTCCTCCCTCTTTAAGGTTATCAACATTCCTTGCTCCTAATGCATCACCTTTTAGCAAAGCAAATCCAACTCCCAGAGATAAGGCCAGAATGAAAACGCCTAGTTTCTTTTTATTAGTTTGCCATGCCCAGGGAATAAATAATAACAGCGCAATTAAGAGTCCTAAATAAGCAGTCCGGGATACAGTGACAGTGATTACCCATATATTGAGTAGAGCTGTTAATAGTAAAAAGCTTTGTAATTTTTTATTTTTGATTTTCTGTAATAAATACCCCGCTAAAATCAGCGTAGTTGCCATAAAGCTGGCAAGTACATTGGGTTGCTGAAAAATGCCATAAGGGCGTCCGAACCCCACATCATAGCCAAAGATATTATCGGCGGGCAGCAGATAATCCTGCATTAAGCTGTAACAAGCTTGTAAAAATCCCGCGAGTACAATCAGTGCCAGCAGCCTTTCTATATGGCTGCGCGTAAACTGGAATTGCTGCAAGCTGACAAACAGTAGAAGACCGGCAAACAGTCCCAGTAAGCGGGTATAACTTTGCTCTGCTAGGGCATTGTTGGGGTAAAAAACGGGTATAAAAAACAGAACACAAGCGATTAAAAATACGATGGTCAATCGAGAATAGAATATTTTCTGTGCTTCGCTTATTTTCCACAAACCTATGCCGATTAACGTGGAGAAAAAGATCCATACCATATTATTTTGCGCTAATTCTAAACCACTGCCGCCTTGGTTATGCTGAAAGTAATGGGCACCGACCCCCATTAAAAGCGCGAAAGTGATAAAGAAAGCGCGGGTTAATTTTTGCTGTACATCCATGATATTTTAATTTCCATGAGAATTAGTTTGTAGAATTTTTTTCTAAAATGGCTTTTAGGAACTGCCCGGTATAACTGTCCGTGACCTTCACCACCTCTTCAGGTGTGCCCGCTGCGATAATTTCTCCGCCACCATTACCCCCTTCCGGGCCCAAATCAACAATCCAGTCGGCGGTTTTAATGACATCTAAATTATGCTCGATAATAATAATGGTATTGCCGTGATCGCGCAGAGTATGTATGACTTTTAACAGCTGAGCAATATCGTGGAAGTGTAAACCGGTGGTAGGCTCATCAAGAATATACAGGGTTTTACCTGTATCACGTTTTGAGAGTTCTTTTGCTAATTTAACACGCTGCGCTTCACCACCGGAAAGTGTGGTGGCAGCTTGCCCTAAACGAATATAAGAAAGGCCGACATCCATTAATGTTTTTAATTTACGCGCAATCACAGGGACGGGCTCAAAAAAGCGGAAGGCATCTTCAACTGTCATATCCAGTGTTTCATGGATACTCTTCCCTTTGTATTTTACGGATAGCGTTTCGCGGTTATAACGTTTACTTTTACAGACATCACAGGGCACATAAACATCCGGTAAAAAATGCATTTCAACCTTAATAACGCCGTCACCTTGGCAGGCCTCACAGCGTCCACCTTTCACATTAAAGCTAAAACGGCCGGGTTTATAGCCTCGCGCGCGCGATTCTGGTGTGGCTGCAAACAGTTCGCGAATAGGGGTAAAGATGCCCGTATAGGTAGCGGGATTTGAACGTGGCGTGCGGCCAATAGGGCTTTGATTGATATCGACCACTTTATCAAGATGCGTTAACCCGCTGATTTTATTATAGGGAGAGGCGCTGGCGCTGGCCTTATTTAGCTTGTTTTGTGCAAGTGGATAAAGGGTATCGTTAATCAAGGTTGACTTACCTGAGCCAGATACGCCGGTAATACAGGTTAATACGCCAATTGGCACTGCTAAGTTGACCGATTTTAAATTGTTTCCGCTTGCACCGCTTAATTTAATCCATTTATCGCTTAATTTTGTACGTTGCTCGGGAATGGCTATTTTTTTTCGGCCGCTAAGATAATCCGCAGTTAATGAATTCTTAGCTTTAAGAATAGTTTGGTAATCACCTTGTGAGATAACCTCGCCTCCATGGATACCGGCACCCGGGCCAATATCGATAATATGATCGGCCTGGCGAATGGCATCCTCATCATGCTCGACCACAATCACGGTATTACCCAAATCACGCAGGTGAGTAAGGGTTTTAAGTAAGCGTGCATTATCGCGCTGATGCAGGCCGATAGAAGGCTCATCTAATACATACATAACCCCCATCAGACCTGCGCCAATCTGACTGGCTAAGCGGATGCGTTGTGCTTCGCCGCCGGAAAGGGTGTCGGCGCTGCGATCTAAACTAAGATAATTAAGTCCGACATTAACCAAAAAGCTTAGACGCTGTAAAACCTCTTTAAGAATTTTATCGGCGATTTTAGCTTTTTGCCCCTGCAGTGTTAAGTTGTTAAAAAAGGTTTCTGCTTCGGCAATGGAAAGCTGAGAAATATAGGGTAAATTCACATCATTGATATAAACATGGCGTGAGGCCTCTTTGAGACGTGATCCTCCACAACTTGAACAGGATTGACGCTTCATATATTTTGCCAGATGTTCGCGCATTGCACCCGATTCTGTTTCCCGGTAACGGCGACTGCGATTAGGTATAACACCTTCAAAAGCGTGTAAACGTGACACTATATCACCGCGATCATTACTGTAGGAAAAAGATATTTTCTCATTTCCGCTGCCATACAGAACAACGTCTTGCTGTTTTTTACTGAGATTTTGAAAGGGCGTCTCAAGCGAAAATTGGCAATGGTCACTGACCGCCTGCAACATCTGGAAATAATAATTTGATTTACTGCTCCATCCATCAATGGCGCCATCACTTAGGCTCAGTGCTTTGTCAGTTACCACTAACTGAGCATCAAAATATTGTTCAACACCTAGGCCATCGCAGGTAGGACAAGCACCTGCCGGATTATTAAAGGAAAAAATTCTCGGCTCTAATTCACTAATACTGTAACCACAATGCGGACAGGCAAAATTGGCGGAGAAAAGCTGTTCCGGTTGGTCTTCATCCATAAATGCCAGTAGGGCAGAGCCATTACTTAAATTCAGTGTGGTTTCAACCGATTCAGCTAAACGTTGTTTGAGATCATCGCGCACTTTAAAGCGATCAACGATCACTTCAACCGTATGCTTTTTATGTAATTCCAATGTCGGCGGATCGCTTAAATCACAAATTTCCCCATCAATACGGGCACGCAGAAAACCTTGCGCGGCTAAACTTGCAAATGCTTTAACATGCTCGCCTTTACGTTCTTTGATAATAGGGGCAAGCAGCATCATTTTACTGCCAATGGGATTACTTAAAATAGAATCAACCATCTGGCTAACGGTTTGTGCGTTCAAAGTGACATTATGAGTGGGGCAACGCGGATCGCCGATACGTGCAAACAGTAGGCGCAAGTAATCGTAAATCTCGGTGATCGTACCGACCGTTGAACGCGGGTTATGTGAGGTCGATTTTTGTTCAATGGAGATGGCAGGAGAGAGCCCTTCGATATGATCAACATCGGGTTTCTCCATTAATGATAAAAATTGCCGCGCGTAAGCCGACAGAGACTCCACATAACGGCGCTGACCCTCTGCATATAAGGTGTCGAAAGCCAGAGATGATTTGCCTGATCCCGATAGACCGGTAATAACAATTAACTTATCTCGAGGAATAGTGAGATCGATATTTTTAAGGTTGTGGGTTCTTGCGCCACGAATTTCAATATTATTCATTATTCCCTCTGGATGTTAACTTTTATCATTTAAGAAAGAATACCACATTAACTGTAAATTAAAACAGTATATTCAACGGTCTATAATATAATTTAATGTCTATCGTTTAGGGTAAAAGAGGGGGCTTGAAATTTAACTATTTTGATCATTAAAAAATGTTGTCAATGAGTAATGCCGTCCATTTAAGGTGAACGGCATTTTTATTTGGCGGTTAAAATCAGAGCCTATGGTTTAATCGCTAATACTGCATTTTTACCGCCATCCGTTATACCATTATCGACATAACTATCAGCATCGTCAGGAATAAGAGTAAATTCATGTCCATCTGTCGCTGTTGCTTTATAGATAAACTGGAAACCATCACGATCTTCTAATGATATATTTTCCACGACTTTAAATTTACCATTTTTGAATTTTTGAAGTTCAATGGGAACCCAGTTGTTATGCTCGGAAAGTAACACAATGCACTGTGCATCTTGCGCATCTTGTTTTTCAATTTCAAACGTTACTTTTACTTGCGGTTTAGATTTTAGATATTGCTTTTTTATCGACATAATCAACTCCTTTAAAAAATGTTTATAAATGCTTATAAATTTACTGTAAATTAAGGTTGAATTCTAGGCAAATATTGTTTAATTGCTTATTAAAGATCAAAATTCTGATTAATAATTGATTGAGTAAAGGGCTTTTTAAGATAAAAACCGCGCGGACGAACTTTTATTAGTGCCCCCGCCTCACCAAATGCATCGGTTAGACAGCGTCCGTTGGCCGCTTTTGGTCTGAGCTGCATAACCTGACCGTCACGTGCACTAATCGATTCAATTTTACCGAGCGCAATTTTTTCCATTATCTCATTCCAATCAGCTGCTAATAAAAAATCTTGTTGCGCATTGGCCGACCATAAAAATCCATTGCCAACCACTCGTTCACTTAGCGGGACATTACGTTCCCCCTGAACGGGCACCCATAAAACTTTACTGAGTTTATTGCGCACATTAGAATTTTCCCAAGTTAACTTGCTGGTATTTAAAATGGGCGCGGAACAAACAAAGGTCGTTTCTAATACTTTGCCATGCTGATCTATTGGGATGGTTTTTAATTCAATTCCCAAATGTTTAAAATCTTGTTCGGGTCTACTGCCCGCTGTTGCGCCTAGATGCCACTCTATTAATTGTCCAACCCAGCCTTTATTGCTGCGCAGATCTTTGGCCATTGCAATATTGGCTGATGCGGCCAACTCCGCAAGGGAGTGGCCTGCAATCTTTTCACAGAGGGTTAGTAGTTCTTCTATTGAGTTTGGGCTCATCTATTTACCATTTTCATATTACTCTTATTTTGCTTATTCAAGGTTATGCATACTTTAATCCAGAAAGTTGCACAGAGTTATCCACTTTTATAGTGGATAAGTTAATCTTTAAAAGAACAACGGTTATTAAATGAAATTGTTATCAATAAATCACCTAAAAAAGAAGATCAGTGTCTAGTTTTTAATCTAAATGCAGGGCTGAAATTGCAAATGATTGTTTTTTAGACTAAAGAGATATGCACATTGATTTGTGAATTAATAGTACTGGATCTAATTACAGATGAAAATAAAGTATTAAAATAAAAATATCGTAAACCACTGTTATTTAGGTAATAATATAAATTTCCTGCAGCGGGTAGAAGATCTCCCATAGTATAAAAAAGATCTATTATATTTGAAAGTATTTATTATACACAAAGTTATGCACAGTTTTCGTGGATATGTGAAGAACTTAATTCCGCCATAAAAATAATCCTGATAATCAGCCAGCAATTTTAGCGTTATCAGTTTGATGGCGGGGATAATCTATGAAAGAATGCATTATTGACTTAATTTGTATTCATCACTTTAATAAAGGGGAAAATACCCCCTGTAATGAATCGTAACCTTTAAAAGGCGCCTTAGTGATTGATACTGACGGTTACCGCGCAAATGTAGCTATCATCATCTGTAATAAAAATGGACAGGTTTTATGGGCAAAACGATTTGGACAACATTCCTGGCAATTTCCTCAAGGGGGAATGAAAGAGGGCGAAACGCCTGAGCAATCAATGTTCCGAGAGTTGTACGAAGAAGTTGGCCTCAAACCTGAGCATATAACTATATTAGCCACTAGCCGTAGCTGGCTGCGTTATAAACTACCTAAACGACTAGTCCGCTGGGATTCTCCTGCACCAGTGTGTATTGGGCAGAAGCAACGCTGGTTTTTATTGCAATTAACCTCTGACGATAAGCAAATTGAATTTGATGCATGCGGCCACCCTGAATTTGATGACTGGCGCTGGGTTACTTATTGGTATCCCGTGCGTCAAGTTGTGTCATTTAAGCGTGAGGTTTATCGTAAAGCTTTAAAAGAATTTTCTGCGATAGTTTTTGCTTTAATGAGCAGTGAGTCAGACAATAAAAAAAGCAAACGCAACCGTAGGCCCTCCTTTTATAAAAATAGGTAACGCATTTTCTCACTCAAGGATTGTGTATGTTAAGTCAGTTACGTCATATTGTAGAGCAGGTTGGAGATGCAAAAAGTTTAACGGCTGCGATGAATGTGCTGGTGCAGCAAACCCAAGCAACTATGAAAGTGGATTGTTGCTCTATTTATATAACCGATCAGGCTCGTGCGCAGCTTAATTTAATCGCCAGTAAAGGTCTCGCTAAACGAGCCGTTGGTAGAACGCACCTTAAATTTGGAGAAGGTATTGTTGGCCTTATTCATGAAAAAGGCGAGCCGTTAAATCTTGCTAATATTAGTCAGCATCCTCGTTATCAATATCTGCATGGCGCTCAAGAAGAGCGTTTTAACTCTTTTTTGGGTACGCCCATTATCCACAAGCGCCGAGTGCTGGGCGTATTAGTTGTTCAGCAAAAAACACCGCGTTTATTTAGTGAAGTAGAAGAATCTTTTCTGGTGACATTGGCGATGCATTTAGCCAGCGTGCTGGGTAATTCAGGATTACGTCTAGAGCTTGCTCAGTCAGCGCAGCCAAGTCGTTCAATTCACCTGCAAGGCAGTCCCGCCAGCTCTGGTATTGCTATCGCAACGGCTTATGTTGTCCGTCCTGTTTTAACCTTAGCGGAAGTGCACATTGAAAAGAGTCATTCAACCTGCAAAGATATTTTACTGTTTGAGATGATTGTTAAAAAGTGCAGTGATGAATTTTCAGATCTGGCACTAACCTTAAAAGGGCAAGTATCAAAAGATGCGTTTGCCCTGTTTGATATTTATTCACATGTATTAAAAGATAAAACATTTTTAAATGCGATTCGCGGACAAATTAATGATCACCAGGTTACCGCCTCAAGTGCCATAAAAGTGGTTGCAGAGACCTATATCAAGCAGTTTGAAGCGATGAGTGATAGTTATTTAAGCGAGCGGGCCGTAGAGATAAGAGATGTTGCACAGCGTCTGCTATATCACCTCACTCAGCAGGTAGAGGAAAATATTGTGTTACCTGAGAAGCTGATTTTGGTGGCCTCAGAAGTCACACTATCAATGCTGGCAAGTATCCCCACCGATAATTTGCAGGGGATTGTATCTGTGCGTGGCGCGGCAAACTCTCACGTTGCTATTTTGGCGCGTGCACTCGGGATCCCCGCTGTTATGGGGATACCACTGCCGTTAGACAATATAGATAAAAAAACATTAATTATTGATGGTTATGCGGGGTCGGCTATTTTATTTCCTGAGCAAGGGTTATTAACTCATTATCAGCTGTTATTAGATGAAGAGAACGAACTTAAAAAATTAGTTGAGTTGGGAGAGTATAAAGAAGCTGTTACCCTTGATGGGCATAAAATATCAATTATGCTCAACACCGGTTTAAATGCTAATCAACATGCTGCTGTGACGGGCCATTTTGAGGGTATTGGCTTATACCGCAGTGAATTACCTTTTATGCTCAGCAATTCATTTCCTACCGAGCAAGAGCAGACAGAATCATATCAGGCCTTATTAAATCAGTATGCGCCACTTCCAGTTACTATGCGCACGCTTGATATTGGTGGTGACAAGCCACTGAGTTATTTCCCTATTGTGGAAGAAAACCCATTTCTTGGCTGGCGCGGCATTCGCTTAACATTGGATCATCCGGAAATATTTTTAGTACAGATAAGATCGATGTTAACAGCCAATCTAGAACACCATAATCTGCGTATTATGCTGCCTATGATTAGTGCCATAGAAGAGGTTATTGAAGCTAAGCGGCTGATTATTCAGGCTTGGGAAGAGGTTAAACAGGAATCTGGATTAACCTCAGAAGCATTTCCACTACCTGATATTGGCGTGATGGTTGAGGTACCCGCATCCATTTTCATCATTCCGCAATTATCTGAAATCGTTGATTTTATCTCAATTGGCAGTAATGACTTAATTCAATATCTGCTTGCTGTGGATAGAAATAATAGTCGTGTTGCTTCTCTTTTTGATAGTTATCACCCCGCCGTTTTACACGCTTTAAAACTGATTATGGATAACTGTCGACGCTGCGATTTAGAAGTCAGCATCTGTGGTGAGCTGGCCGGGGATCCGATTGGTGCATTGATTTTATTGGGAATGGGTTATAACCGCTTAAGTATGAATGCAACGAATATGGGTAAGATAAAATACCTTATTAATGCGCTGCCCCGTTATGAATTAGCAGAATGCATTGAGCAAGCATTAAGGGCCAATAATGGCGCTGAAATTCGCGCTATTTTTGCTGGCTACTTAGACGGTAAAGGGCTGGGAGGATTTATCCGCGCAGGTAAATAGCCACCTGCTCTTGAGCGCTTATCAGCCTTCACTACGAAAGTAGTGGGGGCTTTTTTTATTGCGCAACAGATCAGTGCGCTGCACTGTTCATCACTCTAAATTTCAAAATAGTTATTGGCATATGCTAATAATTAAGCTAAAGTATTTTCCTACCTATAATTGAGTATCACATGCGTCCTAAAATAAAGCGTCATATTTGCAGCGATCACTGCGCCAAATTCAGTCTGTTTAAACCCAATGGTGTACCCGCATCTGAGCTGGTGCAGATAAAAATAGAATCGGATGAGTTTGAAGCGGTTCGTTTAGCTGATCTTGAGGGACTCTCTCAACAAGATAGTGCGCAGCAGATGCGTGTTTCACGGCAGACATTTGCCAATATATTAAAAAGTGGTCGCAAAAAAATAACATCGGCATTAGTCAATGGTGATGCGTTGCGATTAGGGTAAGTAACCTTTAAGGAATAAAAATGATTTATGCAATTGCAACAACCGATCAACAGCTCGCGCATCATTTTTCAAAAGCAGAGATCTTTACTTTTTATAATGAGCAGCAAGAGGTAATCGCTGTTTATAAAAACCCTATATTAGGTGTTTCTGGCTGCTCCGCTAAACGCTTATTAGTGGATCTATTACAAAAAATGGCATGTGATGTGGTTATTGTTAGAAAAATAGGGGAGAAGACACTGGGCAGATTACTGGATGCGGGATTTAAAGTAGAGCAGGGAAATACACGCCATTCTTCTCAAGAGTTATTAACTGCAGCGCGCCTGCAAAAGCACTCCTTAACCAGTCCGGATCAAGGCGTAAAGAAAAACTCGGGTTGTTGCTCAAGCCATTAATAATACTAAATCCACTAAATAGATCATCGATTTAGTGGATTAGCTATAAGGAATCAATATGGAATTTATTATTACCTTTTTTGTCTTTGTCGTGGTTATTATTGCGATGGCAGTGGGCGTTATTTTTGGCCGCAAAGGGCTGCAGGGAAGTTGCGGTGGGCTGGCAAGTGTGGGCATAGATAAAAGCTGTGACTGCGAAACTGTCTGCTCTGAACATCAGAGGCTCTACCAAATCCAAGAGCCAGAAAAGTGATATCACGCTAGGGTTGAATGTGTAACGGGTATATTCTATTTAACTTCCCCTTCTTTTCTTCTATACTGCTTAAATCTTGTCGGAGCGCCTTCGGGCTGAGACTACGTTATTTAGAAATTGATCTCTCAATAACGTGGAATCCGTGGAACCTGATTGGGGTAATGCCTGCGAAGGGAACAAGGTGAAGACACTTCTATCTAGTGATCTTTATACTTTCCACAGTCTTTTCGGCAAGCACTCTTATAACTATTAAGGTAAAGAATGCTATGTCTAATCAAGTTAATTCAAATTTAAAAACAACCAGCCGTAACGGCTTATCGCGTAAAGAATGTCGCCAAGCAGCGCAAGACTATATTCAAAACTTGAATAACGAGTCATACCCCAATTCGACAAAAATATTTATTGATGGTGAAATTCACCCCATTAAAGTTGCGATGCGTCAAATTCACCAAACAGGTACTTTTATCGGTGATACAGAAGAAAAACCGGTATTTGAAAAAAATGAGCCGATTCCCGTTTATGATACCTCCGGCCCTTATACCGATCCTAAAAGTAAAATAGATGTCCATGCGGGTCTGGCCAAATTGCGTTTGCCATGGATAGATGCACGTGACGATGTGGAAACATTAGACGATCTGAGTTCTGATTTTGCCAAGGCGCGTTTTGCCGATAATTCATTAGATGAACTGCGCTTTGCTAATCTGCCGAAACCACTGCGGGCTAAAAAAGGTAAATGTGTTACGCAAATGCATTATGCACGCCAGGGTATTATCACACCGGAAATGGAATATATCGCGATTCGCGAAAATATGGGCCGGGATCGCGTAAAATGTGCAGCATTGCATTTCCAGCATGCAGGGAACAGTTTTGGCGCAAATCTGCAGGCGAAAATTACCCCTGAGTTTGTCCGTCAAGAAGTAGCGGCAGGGCGCGCCATCATCCCCTCAAATATTAACCACCCTGAATTAGAGCCGATGATTATCGGGCGTAACTTTCTTGTAAAAGTTAACTCCAATATTGGTAACTCATCGGTGAGCTCGTCAATCGAAGAAGAGGTTGAAAAACTGGTCTGGTCGACTTTATGGGGCGGCGATACGGTTATGGATCTGTCAACGGGGCGAAATATTCATGAAACGCGTGAATGGATCCTGCGTAATTCGCCAGTGCCAATCGGTACTGTGCCAATTTACCAGGCATTAGAAAAAGTAAAGGGTGTGGTTGAAGACTTAACCTGGGAACTGTTCCGTGACACCTTAATTGAGCAGGCGGAGCAGGGGGTGGATTACTTTACTATTCATGCCGGCGTATTACTGCGTTTTGTGCCGATGACGGCAAAACGCGTAACGGGTATCGTTTCCCGCGGCGGATCAATCATGGCGAAATGGTGTCTGACTTACCATAAAGAAAACTTCGCCTATCAGTACTTCCGTGAAATCTGTGAAATCTGCCAGCAGTACGATGTCGCACTCTCATTAGGTGACGGGCTGCGTCCAGGCTCGATTGCGGATGCGAACGATCAGGCGCAATTTTCTGAGTTGGAGATTTTGGGTGAGCTGACAAAAGTTGCCTGGGAATATGATGTGCAGGTGATTATTGAAGGTCCCGGTCATATCCCCATGCAGATGATCAAGGATAATATGGATAAGCAGCTTAGCGACTGTTTTGAAGCGCCTTTTTATACCTTGGGGCCGCTGACCACAGATATTGCGCCAGGTTACGATCATATCACTTCGGGAATTGGCGCAGCGCAAATCGGCTGGTACGGCTGCGCTATGCTTTGTTACGTCACGCCTAAAGAGCATTTAGGGCTGCCCAATAAGGATGATGTAAAAGTTGGTTTAATTACCTATAAGATTGCGGCGCATGCGGCCGATTTAGCAAAAGGGCATCCCGGCGCGCAAATCCGTGATAATGCGCTGTCTAAATCACGTTTTGAATTTCGCTGGGATGATCAGTTTAATCTCGGGTTAGATCCTGTCACTGCGCGTGAATATCACGATGAAACACTGCCACAAGATTCAGGCAAAGTTGCGCATTTCTGTTCAATGTGCGGGCCTAAATTCTGTTCAATGAAGATCACCCAGGATGTGCGTGATTTTACTGCAAAACTAGATTCAGGCGAGATCTCAATTAAGATTTTAGATGAGACGATCACGATGACCGCAGAGCAGGGGATGGTCGCTAAAGCCAAAGAATTTAATGCCTCGGGCGCTGAAATTTACCAGCCCATTTTAAAAGCAGATAAGGTTTAATATGAGTCATATTATATGGACAATTGCGGGCTCTGATAGCAGCGCGGGTGCGGGGATCCAGGCGGATCTCCATACCTTTCAAGCGCTAGGCGCAGATGGTTGCAGTGTGATTAGCGCTATAACAGCACAAAATTCGTTAACCGTGAGTTTGGTGGAGAGCGTGTCGGCCAAGATGTTCAGTGAGCAGATCGACCGTTTAGCGGAAGATCTGCCTGCAAAAGTTATTAAAATTGGTCTTATCGCCAGCGTCGACCATGTGCTCATTCTGGCTGAAAAATTGGCTGAATTTGAACAGCGTTGGCCTACCCCGCCATTTGTTATTTACGATCCGGTTGTGCTGGCATCAACAGGGGAAAATATGGCCGAAGTGGGCATTGTTGATATTATTAAAGCAAAATTGCTGCCGCATATTGATCTGATAACACCCAATGCCAATGAAGTACTGGCGTTGTCGGGCCATGCTTTAATCAGCGGCGAGTCATTAAAGCCCGCTGCGCAAAAACTGATCGCCATGGGCTGTAAAAGTGTGCTGATTAAAGGGGGGCATTTTGAGCTGGTGGATAAAATATCGCTTGATTACTGGACTGATGGCCAGCGTGAAATAGCACTGAGCAGTGAGCGCTTAGTGAATGTGCATAGCCACGGCAGCGGTTGCACCTTAGCTAGTGCTATTGGCGCGGCTATGGCGCTTGATTATGTGATTGAAGATGCATTAGTGATAGCCAAAGCCTACCTTAACCAGGGATTAAAAGCTGCGCGGCAGCTTGGCAGCGGGGAAGGGGCAATAGCCCATTTAGGTTGGCCGACCAATAAAGAAGATTTTCCAGAGGTGGTCTTACCTGAATCAAAAATAGGCTATGAGTTGGATCTTGCCGGCCGATTGGAAGCTGGTGAAGGGTTTACCTCTTGCGGCACCTTACAGCTTGGGCTTTACCCTGTTTTAGAGAGTGTTTCGTTAATTGAGAAAATGCTTAAGCTGGGCGTCAAAACCCTGCAGCTGCGTATTAAAGATAAACAGCCGGGGCAAGTTGAAGCGCAGATTATTGCGGCGATTGCGCTGGGTAAAAAATATCAGGCGCGTTTATTTATCAATGATTACTGGCAACTGGCCATTAAACATCAGGCCTACGGCGTGCATCTGGGCCAAGAAGATATGGAACTTGCCGATCTGCCCATGATTGCCGATGCGGGGTTGCGTTTGGGTCTGAGCACGCACGGTTATTATGAGATGCTGCGCGCCAAGCAGTTAAGGCCCAGTTATATCGCGCTGGGGCATATTTTTGCAACACAAACCAAAGAGATGCCATCGGATCCGCAGGGATTGACGCGTCTGGCAAAATACGCGCAGTTGCTAACAGATATTCCCACCGTTGCTATCGGGGGAATTAGCCTGCAGCGTGGTCCTGCTGTGTGGCAAACGGGTGTCGGCAGTATTGCTGTGGTGACGGCAATAACGCTTAGCGATGATCCAGAGGCAGTAATTGAGGCGTTTAAGCAGATAATGCAATAATTTCACCTGTTTTTCATGCTGTGTAGAATGGGAATTAAGTGACTTTTATGAAGGTGAACCATGCTAACTGAATCTGAAATATTACGTTATAGCCCGCATCTGTTGTTGGATGATGTGGGCGAAGCGGGGCAGGAAAAACTTAAAAATGGCAAAGTGCTGATTATCGGCATGGGCGGTTTGGGATCGCCTGCTGCTCTCTATTTAGCTGCAGCGGGTGTTGGCTCGCTAGTTATTGCCGATTTTGACACTCTCGAAAAAAGCAATTTACAACGGCAAATAGGTTACCAAACTGCCGACATTGGCGCATCGAAAGTTGAGTTAATGAAAAACAGGATAGCACAGATTAATCCAGAGATTCGGGTGCGCACTATTAATGTAGAGATGGAAGCATCGCAACTGCAGATGGAGTTGATGATGGTTAATCTGGTGCTCGACTGCACGGATAATATGGCCAGCCGGCAGATGATTAACGCCGCCTGCGTGCAAGCGCGTGTTCCCCTTATTGTTGGGGCCGCTATCCGTTTTGAAGGGCAATTGATGTTTTTTGAACACGGACACCCAGATGCCGCTTGTTATCATTGTTTATTCCCTGATCAGAAAGAGCAAACATTAAACTGCAGTAATTCAGGTGTAATTGGTCCTGTTGTTGGCACTATTGGCACACTGCAGGCACTTGAAGCTATTAAATATATTGTCGGTTTGCCCTCTGGTATAAAAAATAGATTGAAACTCTTTGATGGTAAAAGCCTTGACTGGCAAACCTTTAAGATAACTAAAGATCCCCAATGCAGCGTATGCGGATAAAAAATATGAATGTAATAGTAAATGATAGCGAGCTTGAAATTGCACAAAATTGTACGGTAGAAGCCTTGCTTAAAAGCTTAGATAAACCGCTTAACGGCACAGCTCTGGCTGTCAATCAGAATGTTATCAGGCGCAGCCAATGGGCTGAATATAAACTTTGTGACGGAGATAAAATCTCCCTTTTCCAAGCTATAGCGGGAGGCTAAATATGTTATCCAATGAAACAGTAAGTAACGAAATAATAAGTCACGATCAGTTGCTGATTGCCGACAAAATATTCACATCACGTTTGTTTACCGGAACCGGGAAATTCAACGATCAGCGCACGATGCTCAAGGCACTACAGGCCTCTAAATCACAGCTAGTGACCATGGCGTTGAAACGCATTGATATGCAAAAAAAAGAGGATGATATTCTGGCGCCGCTGATAAAAAATGGCATGAATCTATTGCCCAATACATCCGGTGCGCGCAATGCAAAAGAAGCGATATTTGCGGCGCAACTCGCCCGTGAGGCACTGCAGACTAATTGGATTAAATTAGAAATACATCCCGATCCTAAATATCTGCTGCCGGATCCCATTGAAACATTAAAAGCCGCTGAATTTTTAGCGAAAGAGGGGTTTGTGGTGCTGCCTTATGTGCATGCCGATCCGGTTTTATGCAAACATTTAGAAGCGGCAGGTTGCGCTGCGGTGATGCCATTGGGCGCGCCAATCGGCTCAAATAAAGGGATTGTAACTGCGCAATTTTTAGAAATTATTATCGAACAGGCGAATATCCCTGTAATTGTTGATGCCGGTATCGGTAGTCCTTCTCATGCCGCGTTGGCGATGGAGATGGGGGCAGATGCGGTGCTGGTCAATACGGCAATAGCGGTTGCGGGCAACCCCGTTGCCATGAGCGCGGCTTTTGCCTTGGCTGTTCAGGCGGGACGTCAGGCATATCTTGCCGGGCTGGCCGGGCAATCTAATTACGCGGTCGGATCAAGTCCGCTGACCGCCTTTTTAGAGGCCGGAATGACGCAGGAGCGTGCCTAAATGGGGGGTAGTAAAAAGATGAGTTTTAGTGAGCAGATAAAAAATTATCAATGGGATGATGTTCGTCTTTCGATTTATGCTAAAAACGCCGTTGATGTACAACGCGCATTGTCGAAATCACGTTTAGATTTAGAAGATTTTAAAGCGTTAATCTCGCCCGCTGCGGAGCCTTTTTTAGAGCAGATGGCGCAGAAATCTCAACAGCTCACCCTGCAGCGATTTGGTAAAACCCAGCAGTTTTATATCCCTCTGTACCTGTCCAATATGTGCAGTAATATCTGCACCTATTGCGGCTTTTCAATGCATAATGCGATTCGCCGTACTACCTTGGATATGCAGCAGATCGAAAATGAATGTTTGGCCATAAAAAAGATGGGGTTTGACCATATTTTATTAGTGACCGGCGAGTCTGAGCGCAAAGTCGGGGTTGAATATTTCAAACAGGCGCTGCCTGTTATCAAAACCCATTTCTCTCATATCAGTATTGAGATACAGCCTTTAGATCAGCGTGAATATGAGATACTTATCGATTATGGTGTGGACGCGGTATTGGTATATCAAGAGACCTATAACCCGGTTACCTATGCGCAGCATCATCTTAAGGGCAAAAAGGCTGACTTTGTTTATCGTTTAAACACCCATGATAGGCTGGGTGAAGCGGGCATCCATAAAATGGGGTTGGGCTGTTTAATCGGCCTGGAAGAGTGGCGTACCGATTGTTTCTATGTCGCCGCCCATCTCAATTATTTAGAGAAAAAATATTGGCAAAGCCGTTATACTATCTCTTTTCCACGCTTGCGCCCTTGTGCGGGAGGGATGGAGATCAAATCGGTGATGGATGATAAACAGCTCGTACAGCTGATCTGTGCTTACCGTTTGTTTAGTCCGGAAGTGGAGTTGTCACTTTCAACGCGCGAATCAGCGCATTTTAGAGATCATATTTTACCCTTAGGGATCACCTCCTTAAGTGCAGGTTCAAGTACGCAGCCCGGTGGTTATGCACAAGAGTCTGAAAAAGCGTTGGAGCAGTTTGAAATTTCTGATCAGCGTTCGCCAGCCGAGATGGCCGAATTAGTTAAAGCGCAAGGTTATGAAGTGGTCTGGAAAGATTGGGATCACAGTTTAACCTGCAAGTAGTTTATACAAAGTGAGAGTGTGTATGTCAGAGAGTGAATTTGCAGAAGAGCAGGCTGTTTATGCCACTTTGGTAGAGATTAACCAAGAGCCTATTGAGCTATATAAAATATTAAAGATTGAAAATCTGGTATCGGGTGGTGGCGAAGCGAAACAGGTTATTAGCGAGGGTTATGTGTACCTTAATGGCGAAATTGAAACACGTAAGCGTAAAAAAATCTATGCGGGCGATCTGGTCAGTTTTAACGAGCAGCACTTTCAAATCGCTTTAAAAGGTGAAACAGAGCAATATGAGTTTGTCGAAGAGGCTGACAGCCATCAAGCCAAGGCAATTAATTCTACGCCTGAAAACCCTTCACCTAAAAAAACCTCACCTGAGAAAAGGGCTGAAAAAAAAGAGGATGCAGCAGGTTTTCAAGCAAAAAACAGATTAAAAGCAAGTAAACCGCGTAAACCAATCAGTTTCTAAGCAGCTTTAATCTTATTGTGATTTTCTATCACTTTTTCTATACCAAGCTACTGCAAAATGTAGATTTCAGCATCTTGAGGTGGCTTGGATTTATATTTATTTATTAATACCTATAGGTCAAAATAATGAAAAAAAGTATTACAGTTATATTATCACTCTTTATTAGTATAAGTGCTTGTGCAGGTACCTTGTCAATTCCTAAAGAGTTTGAGTTTATTGCACTAAACGGTAACGAGGTTGAAAACTCACTGTTTAGTAAAAAGACCCGTTTAACAGTTGCACCCGGTGCGCATAAAATAGCGCTGTTATATAAAAACACTGTGAGGGATGATATCGGTAACGGTTCAACACGGGTGATATCAGAGCCGATTATTATCTCTTTAGTAGCGGAAGAGGGGGAAAATTACCAAATCAGTAGCAGATATAAGATAAAGAGTTTATCGGATGCAAAAGCGTTTATAAAAGATCCGCAGATCAATGTAAAAAATGAACAGGGCGATCTCGCCAGCTATACAATGCATCAGGCTAAAATAGACTCGCGGGGCGTTTTGGGAAACATGATTAAAAAGAAAGAAGATAACCTGCAAACTATTGCATTATTGGAAACAGCGATAAAGAGAGATGATGACAAGGAAACCACCCCTCAGAAAATGCTGCACCATTGGTGGGAGCAAGCAGATGCAGAAACCCAAAAAGAATTTATTAGTTGGGCTGTCAAGCAGATCGATTAAACATTTATATTATTTGTAGCTTGACTTGTTTTGTTGAAGTAGTGAAAACTCAATATAAATGTAAACTGAATGTGAGTAATTTGTATTTTTTGTTAATAAAAAAGAGTGTTTGTTGTAAAAAATGTCATTTTTACTGACTATTTTGATTTTTTATATTCCTATCTGAATTTTTTTTTGCTAGTGTCAAATCACTGGCATTATAAATCGATTAAAGTTCAAAATAATTTTGAATTTATCATTAATACAAGGATTGAAGATTATTATGAAAAAGACATTACTAGCAGCAGCAATTCCCGCTTTATTACTTGCAAATGCAGCTTCAGCGGTTGAACTATACAATGTTGAAGGAAATACATTTGCTTTAGGTGGCCATCTATCAGCCGGTTTAACTGGATCAGATAACGGTAATACTGAAGTAAATTCTGTATCTCCGCGTATTAATATTGTAGCAACGCGTGATCTTGGTAACGGTTTTGTTGCTGATGCAAAAGCTGAATGGGGTTTAAATTTCTTAGACGGTGGTGAAAACACATTATCAACGCGTCTGGGTTACCTTGGACTGACTCATGACTCTTTGGGTCGTGCTGTTGTGGGTACGCAATGGGCGCCATTCTATGATGCAGCTGGCGTTGCAGATATGCCTCTTGCTTTTGCCGATGATTTTTTATATGAAGATCACTATAATCTAGGTACTGCACGTGCTGAAAAAATGGTTAGTTACCGCAATGGTTTTGACCTTGGTAACGCAGGCGCACTTAGCTTTGGTCTAGCTTGGCAGGGTGAGCATGACGAGTATGATACTCGCGGACAAGCTGCACTGACATATAAAGTAATGGATTTCTCTGCAAATGCAGCTTACAGCGCGGGTGATGTTGCTAATGTTGAAACTACATCTAGCCTTGTATCATTAAGCTACGGCAGTTACGGCAGTGGTTTATACGCAGCTGGTGTATATGCAGAAAATGAAAATATCAACTCTTTCTTCGGAACAGGTCCTACAGCTGCTGACTCAACTGCAACAGAGCTATTATTAGCCTACGCTTTTGCCAATAGTTTAAACGTAAGTGTTAACTATGAAAATGTTGAAAATGATGATGATGGTCAAGGCACGCTATCTAGCACTTCAGCGCTGCAAGTTGAATATAACTTCTTACCAAATGTGGTTGCTTACGCGGCTTACCAGGTTGATTTAGGTAATGATTACGCATCAGACAATAACGTCTGGGCATTCGGCGGACGTATCTACCTGTAATTATTTACTTTTTGCTAACGTTTAAGTTTAACGCTTAGCTAAACAAGTAAAAAAATAAAGCTCTGGCTATTTTGTCGGAGCTTTTTTGTATCCCCAAAAGCCGTATAAGCTATCTGCTGTTATATTTTGAGCGCTCTTTCGCGTGGGTATTCAATCAATGGTACTTGTACACAGCAATGCGCCTGATAGTTACGCGAAATGACTGCTGAGCAAATCATTTCAGCAAAGTGCTGGAGATATTAAGCAAACCGCTGTTAGAGCCGCTATAAAACAGTCAGTTATCACTCTCACGCTTTGTGATTGACCTCTCTTTTATTCTGTTTTATACCAATATTCTATGCTAAAATCGCGCGGATTTACCCCCGTTTATTTTCTTGAAGGAATAATGAGATGTTACAAAAAACTAAACCGTTAGGTGTTTTGCTGACACTTATCGCCGTTTTATTTTCGCCGAGTTTGCTTGCAAGTAGCGCTGAAACAATGGACCTGACCTCACATGGTATAGGTTATGCAGCGCTTATGTTTTTCGCTGTCGCTTATTGCCTGGTAATGCTTGAAGATGTTATCCATCTACGCAAATCTAAACCCGTTTTAGTTGCTGCGGGCATTATCTGGGCGATGATAGGTTTCTATTATTCTCAGCACGGTATGAGTCACGATGCAGAGGCTGCGTTTCGTCATAATTTACTCGAGTACTCTGAGCTATTTTTCTTCTTGTTAGTCGCAATGACTTATATTAATGCGATGGAGGAGCGTCAGCTATTTAATGCGCTGCGGGCATGGATGGTAAATAAAGGGTTTACTCTACGCTATATTTTCTGGTTAACCGGTATCCTTGCTTTCTTTATCTCACCAATCGCGGATAACTTAACAACTGCGCTTTTGATGTGCGCCATTGTGATGAAAGTGGGCGGCAAAAATAGTAAATTTATCGCACTTGCCTGTATCAATATCGTTGTTGCCGCTAATGCCGGGGGCGCATTTAGCCCATTTGGAGATATCACCACCTTAATGGTATGGCAAAAAGGGATGGTCCAATTTGGCACTTTCTTCTCCTTATTTATCCCCGCTGTAGTTAACTTCTTAGTGCCAGCGATTATTATGAGCTTCTTTGTCTCCAAAGAGGTCGCCCAAAGCGACGGTGAAGTGGTGCATATGAAGCGTGGCGCAAAACGTATTGTTATGCTGTTTTTAATCACCATCGCATTTGCTGTGTTAGGTCATTCAGTTTTAGGCATGCCTCCGGTATTAGGTATGATGACCGGCCTGGGAATATTGCAGTTCTTCGCCTTCTTCCTGCGTAAAACGCATAAAAGCTACTACAGCGGCGCGATTGCTAATACCAATGATACCGTTGAGCACGAACGTCTGCGTTATTTAGGTGACGGTGCGGTGTTTGATATCTTTACTAAAGTGGCCAAAGCGGAATGGGATACATTACTGTTCTTCTACGGCGTGGTGCTTTGTGTCGGTGGTTTAGGTTTCATCGGTTATCTTGGTATGATTTCAGAAGCGATGTACACGCAATGGGATCCGACCTATGCCAATGTCACAGTGGGGCTGTTGTCTGCTATTGTCGATAATATTCCGGTTATGTTTGCAGTGCTGAGCATGCAGCCGGATATGAGCACGGGTCAGTGGTTATTAGTGACATTAACGGCCGGTGTCGGCGGCAGTATGTTGTCTATCGGATCGGCAGCGGGGGTCGCATTAATGGGCCAGGCGCGTGGTATTTATACTTTTGCCGCGCATATCAGATGGACGCCTGTTATTGCGCTCGGTTATGTCGCTAGTATCTTTACCCATCTGTGGCTTAATTCTGCCCTGTTTTAAAAAGCATTCCCACGCGGGCATGGGAACGAGGTTATGGGAACAAGGTTATCCGTTCCTGCGCGATGCGTGGGGGCGGGATCTCAATTTGACAACGTATAATCTCTCTCTCTCGTGTAGGTGATTGTTGGATATTACCCCTCTTAATCTCGCTTGTTTTTAATCCCCCCTTTTCTACTTAGCTCATTATCTAGCAGATCACCCCATTTTATAGGCTATTTTTCTTTTGCCGCCTGCAGTTTAGTGGAAAAATAAAATTACAGTTGCGAATGGTTTGTACAAAAAGCGACTGATAATCAACCGTTTTTTTATGAAACCATGATAAATAGATAACTAATATAGATCCAGCTCAAATACTTACTAGTAGCACCTTGTTTGCTTGCAGGGTTTTTGAGATGATATTGACACGCAAGGTTGCTTTCACCCGCCGCAAGAGCAGACACTTGTTTAGTTTACGTCTTTATTGCAGATCATTATTTTGTTCTGTAATGGGCTAAACTAAGTAGGAGTTAGTTTTTAAGGTGCGCTGTGACCTTTCACACTCGACTTAATGTTACTTAAATGAGCGAGGGCTCCTTTAGGTGAGATTAAGTTAAATTACTTAAAATACTTAAGTTACTACAAAGTTACATGATATAAACTGCTTAATCATTTTCACTCGCATCCTCTAAGGAAAGAGTATTAAATTAAGCCAATTTAAAATAGACAGTAAGGAATAAAGAGATGAAAAAAGTACAAAATGGTTTTACATTAATCGAGCTGTTAATCGTTATCGCGATTATCGGTATTCTAGCAGCAGTGGCATTGCCTGCTTATAATACTTATACAGAAAAAGCGAAGTATACAGAAGTAGTTTTAGCTACGTCACCAATGAAGTCTGCTGTTGAAATTTGTGCTCAAATAAATTCAGGATTGACTAATTGTGTGACTGATGGAAATAATGGTGTTAATGACCTAGGTCAATCAGGTCAATATGTTAAATCTGTTGAAATTTCTACTAGTTCATCTCAAGCGGTAATAACTGCAGAATCGCGTGGTATCAGTAGTACGGACTATACTTATATTCTCCGTGGTACCTACAGTAGTGGACAAGTAACTTGGGCCGCTTCATCTGCAGGCACATGTACTGCTGCAGGTCTTTGTTAATACCTAATGACAACCCATAATATTAGCGGCCTGGCTTCAAGCCTGGCCGCTCGCGGTTTACTTCCCCTAGCTAAACTCCAACATATAACCACAGCCGCGGCTAATGAAAAAAAGTCCTTGGTTAGTTACCTTGTGGAGCATGATTTTATTGAAAGCTTAGCGCTGGCACAGTTTTGCGAAGCTGAATATGGTATTCCTCTATTAGATTCTGAAACCCTCCATCTGGATAATATTCCCGATAAATTTATCAATCCGAAACTAATAGAGAAGCATCATGCGCTGCCCGTTTATGCGCAGCAAAAAACCCTCTATATCGCTATGTCCGATCCCACCAATGTCTCCGCACTGGAGGATTTTGGTTTTAGTTTTTCCATGCACACCGAAGCGTTATTGGTGGAGGAGAAGTACCTTAATAAAGCGATTGAAACCCTCTTAGAAGATGATGTTTCATCTCTAGGTGAGATGGGCGATATCGATGACATTGAGGTCGATGAGGGCGATTCTCGTCTTGATGAGGCACAAGGCGGCAAAGATGATGATGCGCCGATTGTTAAATATATTAACAGCATCTTAATTGATGCAGTGCGCAAGGGCGCTTCCGATCTCCATTTTGAACCCTATGAAAAAAAATACCGTGTGCGTTTTCGTGTCGATGGTATTCTCCATGAGGTTGCTACCCCGCCGGTTAATTTAGCCAACCGTTTTTCAGCGCGCTTAAAAGTAATGTCCAAACTGGATATTGCCGAGCGCCGTTTGCCGCAAGATGGCCGTATTAAACTTAACATTTCCAATAAACGTAGTGTTGACCTGCGCGTCAGTACCCTGCCGACTATGTGGGGCGAAAAAGTGGTGATGCGTATTTTAGACTCCTCAGCTGCCAGCCTGGATATCGACCGCTTAGGCTATTCTGAAGAGCAGAAAGCAAAATATCTGTATGCTCTTGAAAAACCTCAGGGAATGATTTTAATCACCGGCCCGACGGGAAGTGGTAAAACAGTTTCGCTGTATACCGGGCTAAATATTTTAAACACGGTTGAGCGCAATATCTCAACTGCGGAAGATCCGGTGGAGATCAATCTGACCGGCATCAACCAAGTACAGATCAATACCAAGGCGGGTCTGACGTTCGCTTCTGCACTACGTTCTTTTTTACGTCAAGATCCCGATATCGTGATGGTAGGGGAGATTCGTGATTTAGAAACAGCAGAAATTGCCATTAAAGCGGCGCAAACAGGGCACTTGGTTTTATCCACTCTACATACCAATTCTGCCTCCGAAACCTTAACCCGTCTGCTCAATATGGGAGTGCCTGCCTTTAATATCGCCTCCTCTGTGTCGCTGATTATTGCGCAGCGTCTGGCGCGCCGGCTGTGCAATGAATGTAAGGAAGTTGATCCCTATACCGACCAGGAGCTGCATACCATAGGTTTTAATCATCAGCAGATAGCGGATGGAATAACTTTGTATAAGCCGGTGGGTTGCGATAAATGTACCGATGGCTATAAAGGGCGTGTCGGTATTTATGAAGTGATGGTGATGTCCGATAATATTGGCCATATTATACTAAATGAGGGCAATGCGATGCAGATAGCCAATGTGGCTGAAGCGGAGGGAATGGATACGCTGCGCCATTCTGCATTTAAAAAAGCGATCGATGGTATCACCAGTTTAAAAGAAGTGACGCGCGTTACTTGATTTTTACTGCAAAGTAAGCTTCGCTTTCCCTTATGCAAGCGCTTAGCCTTATCACCCTGCACAGATTTTGCCTGCGCCATTTACTTATAAGCATTGTGCGCCAGTACAAAGTTTTTTGTTCTCCCGGTTACCTTTACGACCGGCTGGGGGTAAAGTAGCACAATTAAAATAATACCCAGTGCCGCCACTCGCGCGCGCCGGATAATCAAGGAATAGGCATGGCTGCAAAGAAAAAAGCAAAAGCAACCGTTATTGATACTTTTAAGTGGAAAGGTATTAACCGTAAGGGCGGCAAGGTTTCTGGAGAGTTACAGGGTGACTCGCTTGCGGCAGTAAAAGTTGAATTGCGCAAGCAGGGCGTTAATGTTACCCGTATTAATAAAAAATCAAAAGCACTGTTCTCATTTGGCGATAAAATCTCGCCCATGGATATCGCTATTATTTCACGGCAGATAGCAACCATGCTTGGCGCAGGCGTACCCTTAGTGCAAAGCTTACAACTTATTGCCAAAAGTAATGAAAAAGCGCCGTTAAGAAATCTTATGACCGCCATTGCCAATGAAGTGGCAACTGGTACGCCGCTTTCAAAAACCCTGCGCCGTTACCCTAAATATTTTGATGGTCTCTATTGCGATTTGGTGGATGCAGGTGAAGAGTCGGGCGCATTGGAAACTATTTATGATCGCATCTCGATTTATAAAGAAAAATCGGAAGCCTTAAAATCAAAAATAAAAAAAGCGATGTTTTATCCAGCCGCTGTATTGGCCGTTGCCGGGGTGGTTACTATGCTGTTACTGCTGTTTGTTATCCCGCAGTTCCAAGATATATTTGCCGGATTTGGTGCCGAGCTCCCCGCATTTACGCTGTTTGTATTAGCGATTTCCGATGCTGTGCAGGCCTATTGGTATATTATTCTTGCTGCGGTGATCGCCGCTATTGTATTGTTTAAAAAGGCGCATTTGAAATCGCAGAAGGTGCGCGATAATACCGATAAATTTGTTCTGAAAATCCCGGTAATTAGTACTATTTTAGATAAAGCCGCTGTAGCGCGTTTTGCGCGTACTCTCTCCACCACTTTTGCTGCAGGTATCCCTTTGGTCGACGCGCTTATCTCAGCAGCTGGGGCATCGGGAAATTACGTTTACCGCAGCTCTATTTTAAATGTCCGTACCGAGGTGATGGCTGGGATGCAGATGAACGTGGCCATGAAAACGACAACCGTTTTCCCTGATATGGTTTCACAGATGGTGATGATCGGTGAAGAGTCAGGCGATCTTGATGGAATGCTCAGTAAGGTTGCAGATATTTACGAGCAGCAGGTCGATGATGCTGTTGATGCCTTAACTAGCTTGCTCGAGCCTATGATTATGGTGGTTCTAGGGATTGTGGTTGGTGGCTTGATCGTCGCTATGTACCTACCTATATTCCAGTTAGGCAGTGTAATTGGTTAAGTTTTCGTTTAAGACTGAACTTAAAGCCATTTAGATGGAACTTTTGTTCCATTTAAACGCGTATCTTCTGTTATTTATTAGCTGATTTTGTAGTGTCCATTAACAACGGTTGCAGCTACTTTATAATCATTTGTGAAAATGGCGATGTTTGCAATTTTTCCCGCTGCAATGCTGCCCAGTTTATGATCCATTGAAATTGCTTTTGCGGGATAAAGTGTTGCCATACGAATCGCTTCTGCCAGATCAATGCCGACGAATTTAACGCATTGCTTAATAGACTCGATCATTGTTACTGCAGAGCCACCCAGTGTGCCATCAGCGTCGCAGCATTTGCCATTTTTGTAATAAACGGTTGTGCCAACAAAATTAAATTGATCTATTTTTGCCCCGGCAGGCGCTGTCGCATCCGTGACTAATATTAGTTTTTCGCCCATGATTTTTTTAGAAATTCGCACATTTTCATAAGCCACATGGAAACCATCAACAATAATACCTGCGTAGATATCATTATCATAAATTGCACCTATTATCCCAGGCTCTCTGCCTGTAATAGGGCGCATTGCGTTAAATAGATGCGTCGCAAAAGTTGCACCGTTATCAATGGCCATTTTTGCTTGTGCATAAGTTGCATTGCTATGGCCTATTGATACGACAATGGCTGCATCACAAAGTTGTTTAATCATTTCGACTGGCGTATTTTCTGGCGCAAGGGTCACTTTGGTAACAATATCTGCATTGGCGCAGATAAGATCTATCATTTTCTGATCCGGTTTACGAATAAATTCAGGCCGGTGGATCCCTTTTTTCTCTAAGCTTAAAAAGGGACCTTCTAAATGCAGACCTAATACTTCATTCGCTGTTTTATCAATGAAATTTCGAGTTACTTGCAGCGCCGTTTTGATATCTTCATCTGATGAGGTGATCAGCGTCGGCAGGTAACTTGTGCAGCCTGACTTTAGATTGGCAGCTTGCATTATTGCAAGCGTTTGCTCAGATATACTGTTATTAAACATCACGCCACCACAACCATTTAGTTGTAGATCGGTAAAACCCGGGCAAAGATTTGCGCCATTGAGATCAATCTGCTTAATATTGGTAGACAATTCTGAGGTTGGTTTAATCTGCGTTATTTTATCATTTTCTATAACAACGCAGTGATCAGCGAGAACCGATTGTGTTGTGTAGATTGTACAATTTGTTAAGGCATACATAATAAAGGTTTTCCTGTTCAGGCTCCCATCTGGTTTATATGCTTACGCTCTGCGTGGGAATGCAGAGCTACCGAGTTGCTTTAGCTTTATTGTAACCTTGCCTATCAGCGATATTGCATCTAACTTGAATTCTTTGCTGTTGTCATCCCATTTCTCCAATTAAGTATATTATCTTAACTGCAGTGCCGAGTGGGGGAATCCATCAAACCACGTCATGAGGGTTAAACTAGGTAAAAATAACTTACAAGTTACAAGTTACAAGCTGAAGTATGGCGACTCGTA
The DNA here is from genome assembly GCF_047632995.1 of Psychromonas sp. Taxonomy (GTDB): domain Bacteria; phylum Pseudomonadota; class Gammaproteobacteria; order Enterobacterales; family Psychromonadaceae; genus Psychromonas. Next base: position 4,942 of record NZ_JBLIEK010000001.1, on the reverse strand, counting down.
TGAAAGCGGTTAAGTAATACAGCAGCATAATATTACCTGTAAGAGATCTGCTATTTTCAGATGCGCAATTTGCGTTTTATCTGTTAGAGATAACGCTTGTGAAATATTAGGTGTGTTTTAACCGTTTGATTTTTATTGTTTGTTTTTTATTTCCACGCAAAAAGTAAGATAACGATAATAAAAAACAAAGGGAGCAGGAAACAAATTTGCATTCTGGCTTTATACTTATTCACAAGTTAAAGGATGCAAGCGCTGTTACGGAAAACAGTCAGGGAATGCGCTTTAGATAAAGTAAGCGCAACAAACGGATACCCTCGGGATGAGGTGCATGCAATAGAATTAGTTGCAGCAAGGAATCAGGGACTCCAAAAGGATTAGGAAAAGGATGAAGCTAGGAGCTGTTATTAGGAAACCTTTGGGAAGAAAGGGAACAATAGAACCGGTTGTTAAAATGGACTTATGGAATTCCAAAAGGATTGGAAAGGAGATGCGCGGAGCGCTAAAGGATACCTTCAGGATAGAAGCGGTTTCAATAGTTTTTGATAACAGGGATCAAGGACAGGTTAAAGGATTAAAAAAGGGAAAAGCTTAGATTAGCGATTGTCATGGAATCACAAGGGTGTGAAAATTCTCAAGGGAATGAATTTTAAGACTAATAAAAGGGCGAATGCATCATTGCATTCGCCCTTTTTCATTTAAAGTAAGTGCAACTCAGACTCAAGCAGTTTTAAAAATAGATCTTATTTATAGGTTGTTTTTTAGCTGTTATTAATTTTAGAGGCTGGCTTTACCCACGTAAACTTCATGCGAAACGTTCTCTTATCTGCCAAAGTTTAAACACCCCAAAGATAAAAATTTGCAGCCCCTCCGATTTAGTTAATTTAAGCTTCTCTGCAAATGCACCATAAATAACAAGTAACTGAATGAGATGGATAAAACAGATAAATCCCAGTAATAGATAAAATACAATTGCGGCTTGCCCGACGAAGGGAAAAAAAAGATTGCTGAGTAATCCTGCCCAGATAATAACCATTAAAAACTTAGCAAATGTTATAAAATAGTTCATGATTAACCTCTTAAATAGAGCTGGTAAGCTACTTGCCCTGTAGTTTTTTCTTTCAGCAGCTGCCAATTTTGGGGCAGGAGAAGATCGGATAATTGCGCTTCCATCTCGATATAAATTAATGCTTGTGGTGCCAAATAATTATTTTCCTCTAGCGCTATGCAGCAAGGTTGCACTAAACCTTTATTAAAGGGCGGATCGATAAAAACAATATCGAATTGCTGTGCTGCCGTTTGTTGTAAATAGTTGATTGAATCTGTTTCAACAACGTTTGCATTGTCCACTTTTAAGAGTTGTAAATTTTCACGTAATTGTTTGGCTACTTGTTTGTTCCGTTCTAACAATGTTGCATTTTTTGCAAAACGCGATAAGGCTTCAAAGGCTAAACTGCCACTTCCGCTAAAGCAATCTAAGCAGTTTGCATCACGAACATCGTGCATTAACCAATTAAATAACGTCTCTTTGGTACGATCTGTTGTTGGCCGTAAACCTTCTTTATCCTTAACTGGCAATTTTTTACCTCGCCATTTTCCAGAAATTAAGCGAATAAACCCGTTTGGGATCGATTTTCTGCTTTTTTCGTGAGATTTAACTTGCTGATTTCTACCCATATAATTTTTAGTCCGGCGATATGATGGTAATATACTGCTATAAAAGAGATTGCTATTTTAGCAGGTCAACTTGATTGTGAGTAAGGTTTTTAATTAATGGAAAAGAAGAAAGGTAAGTTTTCCTGGTTTGGAAAAAAATCAACGCAGGAAACAGTGCAGGATGAAAAAGCCGCATTACTAGAAGCGCTGAAAAAAGAAGCAGAGCAAAATACAGATCAGGATGTTGAAATCACCCTGTTTGATGATCAAGATGCAAATGTCGATTTACAGTCGGAAAAGCTAGAAGCTGAAAAATTAGAAGCTGGAAAGTTAGAAACTGAAAAGTTAGAAGCTGCAAAATTAGAAGCTGAAAAGTTAGAAGCTGAAAAGCTAGAAACAGCAAAGCTAAAAGCAGAAAAGTTACAATCTGAGAAGTTACCAGCAGAAACGCAGCAAGCAGAAGAGTTACAATCTAAAAAAGAGGTAAAGCCATTAGGTTTTTTTGCGCGCTTTAAACAAAGTCTAACTAAAACCCGTTTAAGTATTGGCAGTGGTTTATTCTCTTTGTTTAAAGGGAAAAAAATTGATGATGCGCTTTTTGAAGAGTTAGAAGAGCAGTTAATTGTTGCCGATATCGGTGTCGATACGACCTTAAAAATAATTAACAAACTAACTGAACAGGCTGATCGTAAGCAGCTTAAAGATGCTGAAGCCTTATATGGCTTATTAAAAGCGGATCTCTCTGATATTTTGCATGAGGTGGAACAACCTTTAATTATTGATGAAAGTAAATCTCCATACATTATCTTAATGGTCGGAGTTAATGGTGTCGGTAAAACAACCACCATAGGGAAATTAGCTAAAAAGTACCAACAGCAGGGTAAGTCTGTAATGTTGGCCGCGGGTGATACCTTCCGCGCTGCGGCTGTCGAGCAATTACAAGTATGGGGTGAGCGTAACAATATCCCCGTTATTGCACAGCAAATGGGGGCAGACAGCGCATCTGTGTTGTTTGATGCTATGGATGCTGCCAAAGCCCGTGGTGCTGATATTCTGATTGCAGATACCGCCGGACGTTTGCAAAATAAAGATCATTTAATGAATGAGTTAAGTAAAGTGGTGCGCATTATGCGCAAAAAAGATGCTACGGCACCCCACGAGATAATGCTTACTATTGATGCCAGTACCGGGCAAAATGCCATTAGCCAAGTGCAGTTATTTGATCAAGCGGTTGGTTTAACTGGGATCACATTGACCAAATTAGATGGAACAGCAAAGGGGGGGATCATCTTCTCGATTGCTGATAAATTTAAATTACCCATTCGTTATATTGGGACAGGTGAAGGTATTGATGATTTGCGAGAATTTAATGCCAAGGAATTTATTGATGCACTTTTCTCGAAAGAGGAAGATTCAGAACAAGGTGAAAATGAATAATGATTTTATTTGAAGAGGTCAGCAAAATTTATGCTGGTGATTTTGTCGCATTAAAAGAGGTGGATTTTCACTTAAAACAAGGTGAAATGGCTTTTTTAACGGGCCATTCAGGATCCGGTAAAAGTACGTTATTAAGATTAATTAGCTTAATGGAACGCCCGACTACAGGACGAATTGTCTTAAATGGTAATGATATAAGCCATATTAAAGGTAATGATATCCCTTATATGCGTCGTCATATTGGCATGATCTTTCAAGATCACCGCCTATTAATGAACCGAACTGTATTGGAAAATGTTGGGCTGCCGCTGCTGATCGAAGGTTATAATCAATATGAAATCAAGCGGCGCAGTTTAGTGGCGCTCGATAAAGTTGGTTTGTCAGGTAAAGAAAATTATGAGCCTATCCACCTTTCTGGTGGTGAGCAACAGCGTGTTGGTATCGCACGGGCGATTATCAACCAACCTCCTTTACTGCTTGCTGATGAACCTACTGGTAATCTTGACCCTAAATTATCATTGGAGATTTTAAGTTTATTTGAATCACTTAATGAATTTGGCATGTCAGTGTTAATTGCAACGCATGATTTAGGTTTGATTGCAAAAATGCGCTATCGCACATTAACCCTTAAAGAGGGTCTAATGATCAATGACGGACTAATGAGAGAACGCAATGGCTAAGCAAAATACAGACAAAAATCTATTATCAGGCTCTCCACGTATTACTAAAGTGTCATTTTTTGGGCGCGTGGCATCCGTTTTCCAACAACATTTTCAGCAGATTTTTAGCAGTTTCGCTGAATTATGGAAAACTCCCTTTGCCACTATTATGACGATTATGGTTTTAGGTGTCGCTTTATCATTACCAAGTGTTTTTCAAGTGCTCTATAAGAATACTGAACGTGTAAGCGGACAGTGGGATAAAGCATCGGAAATCAGTTTGTTTTTGAATAAAGATATTTCCGAGCAGCGCATAAAAGTTTTAATCAATAAATTGGCGCTATATAGCGATATTGAAACAGTGACGCATATCTCATCCCACCAAGCTTTAGAAGAGTTTAAGGAGATGTCAGGTTTCTCTAAGGCACTCAATTATCTTGATGATAATCCATTGCCTGACGTGTTAATTGTTGTGCCTGTCGCGCAAGCGATGAATACAGCTGGGAGTAAATTACTGGCTGCTAAACTTAAGCGGGAGCAGGGGGTTGATCTGGTTAGAGTGGATATTGATTGGATTGAAAAGCTCCAAGCTATTGTATCTGTTGCTGTTGATGTTGTGATTGCTATTGCGATTTTATTATTGCTGTCAGTGTTATTGATTGTGAGTAATACCATCCGCTTAAATATATTAAACCAACGGGCGGAAATTGAAGTATTTAAATTAGTGGGTGCAACTAATAGCTTTATTCAACGACCATTTTTATATGCCGGCGCTTGGTATGGTTTATTAGGTGGTGTTATAGCCTGGCTGTTAACTTTTGTGTTAGTGCAATGGTTGCAGTCTGGTGTGGTAAGTTTAATGGGGTTATATCAGCTACAGTTTCAAATTTCAGCGCTGAATATAGAAGAGGCCGCTATTTTAATTGCAGCTGCGACGTTACTCGGTTTTATTGCATCGTATATTTCAGTCAAACAATATTTGGTCAAGATCGAACCTAAATAAATATTTTTATAAAGCAAAAAAAAAAGAGATCTTACTTGATCTCTTTTTTTTTGCTTGTAATATGTGACCTATGTCTCAAAGTCACTGTATTGTATTTAAAAAGAGAAATATGAATAAGATCATTGATGTTAAGTTGACTTCTGTGTTTTCCCCAATATGCCAAACGCTTATTTATGAGAATCTTTGCCAG